>JBKJTC010000259.1:0-18940 GCA_046590925.1 Lysobacteraceae bacterium
CCGGCTGACTCACCAGCTTTCGCCTGTTCACGGACCATTTCGCGCGCGCGCAGATACGTCGCCAGATCGCCGCCTCGGAAACGATAGATCGCCTGCTTGGGATCGCCGATCAGGCATAGAAGCCGCTGCGCTGGATCGGCCGCGTCATAGATGCGGCTGAAGATTTGCCACTGCCGCGGATCGGTATCCTGGAATTCATCGATCAACAGCAGCGGCCAGCGTTCGGCGAGCGCGGCGGCGAACGCCGGATCCTCGCTGGCGCGCCACACCGCTTCGATCAACTGATCCTGGGTACGCTCGCCGCGCAGTTGCATCTGCGCCGCGAACCGCACCTGCGCGTCGTCGCGCAGCGCATGCAGTGCGGCGGCGGCATCGGATTCGTCCGCGCGCGGCAGCGTGGTGCGCGCCGGGTCGCAGAGTTTCGGCAGAGCCTTCGCCAGCGCGGCAGGATGCGACCAGACTTCGCGCAGCAACGCGTACTGCGCGGGATCGCCGTCATCGCCGGCCGCGCGGCGCCACAGCTGTGCCGCGACCTCATCCCACGCATCAGGCGCGCCGTCGACCAGTTCGACATCGGCCAGCAATCCCGCGCGGAAGCCGAACTCGCGCAGCGCACGCTGGCAGAAGCCGTGGATGGTCGCGATGAGCGCTTCATCGAGCTGCGCCAGCGCCGCACGCAGACGGTCGCGCAGCGTGGCGGCGTCGACCAATGCACTCGCCTGCGCGAGCACCGCTTTCGCTGCGTTCGCTTCGCTGTCGTCGTCGTGCGTCGCTGCGCCGTCCAGCACTTTCTGTGCGGCGAGCAATCGTTGGCGCAGGCGTTTTCGCAGCTCCTGGGTGGCCGCGCGGGTGAAGGTGACCGCCAGCAGTTGCTGGATCGGGACGCCGCGCTCCAGCAACAGGCGCAGCAGCACCGTGACCAGCGTGAAGGTCTTGCCGGTGCCGGCGCTGGCCTCGATCAGGCGCAGACCGTGCAGCGGCAGCGCGAGGCCGAGATCGCCGCTGTCGCCGGTGGGCTGCGGGCGATGATCGGACGCGCTCATGGCTGCGTCTCCAGGGCATCGAAGATTGCGCGTGCGACCGCGCCGAAATCCCGCGCGCGCGCGCTGTCGACCGCATCGAACAAGCCCTGCGGGCGGAACGCGAGCGCAAGCCATGCGTCGGCGGATTCGCCGCCGTAATCGCCGAAGTCCGGTGCGAATGCGTCGTGTGCCGCGGCCCACGCGGCCGTGTGATTGGGCGGTTGTTTAGCGCGGAGCTTTTCGACGTACGCCCAGCCGGCCTTCGGCGCGAACGGCAGCGGTTCGGTCTGGCCGCGGCGCCACAGCGCGAGCAGCACGGTCAGGCGTGCGTGCGCGGTGTCCTGGTCGATGCCGGCGAACGTCTGGATCGCGATCGGCGGCGCGTCATCGGTTTTTTTCTTCGCGCCCTTCGCTTCGCCTTCACCGATCAGCATCGTGCGCGCGGCTGCGCCATGCACCGATGCCAGCAGCAGATGGTCCAGTCCGGCACGCAAGCGGCGCTTGCCGTTGAGCTTGCCGGCTTCGACGATCAGCCGCAGCGGATGGCCGTCGGCATCGCGATGCATGTCGTCGAAACGGAACGCCACCGGCGCCGTGGCTTCGGCGACTTCGCGCGGCGTCGACGCGGTCAGCACGGCGCGCGCTTCTGCGAGCAGCCCGCGCGCCAGCGGGCGGGTGTCGTCGATCAACGCGTCGCCGTCGCGACCAGGCGGCAGTTCGGCGCGTGCGCGCATACGACGGACGAGATCGTCATCGGCTTGATCCCCGGTTTTCTTATCGTCGCTGTACTGCGCATCCTTCGCGGTCAGTGCCTTGATGACGTCATAGCGACGCAGCGCATCGCGACCCTGCGGCTCGCGGTCGTCCAGCGTTTCCTCGCGGGTCACCAGCCGCAGGCCGAGTCGATCCTGCAGCCAGGCTTTTGCCGGATTCGCGAAGAACGCCTGCAATGCGTTACGGTCGGGCGGCTCGAATTCAACCGCATCCATCGCCAGCGGCGCGCTCACGAACGGCTGCTCGTTCGCCTGCACGGCCGCAGCCGCGGGCATCGCCCATTCCTTGCGATACGAGAAACGCCGCGGTTCGACGCCGCCGTCGTCGCCCGCGCCGAACGCGCGCGGCGAGAACGGCTGCAGCGGGTGCTGCACGCAGAGCCGTTCCCGAACATGTTCGCCATGCATGCGCTCGACCGCGTCCAGCAGTTCGGCGATCACCGGCGACGGCTCGCGCACGCTGCCGTCGCGCGCGTCGCTGCCGCCGTAGCTGAGATAGAACACGTCGCCGGCCGCGCACAGCAGCTGCAGGAACAGGAAGCGGTCGTCGTCGCGCACCGAGCGGTCGCCCGGATAGCGCGGCGCGCGGCCCTGGATGGCATCGACCAGACGATTGATGTCGTCGGCCGGTTCACGCCGCGGGTAGGCGTCGGCGTCCAGCCCGAGCAGGCAGATCGCGCGGAACGGCACCGTGCGCAGCGGCACCATGCCGGCGAAGGTCACGCCGCCGGATAGCCACGGGCGATGCGGCGACGGCAGGGTCAGCGCGTCGCGCAGCGCGCGGCGCACCAGCAAGGCCGGCAATGCGCCCGCGTTCGCGGCTTCGCTGGCGAAATCGTCCAGCGTCTCCAGCAGCAGCCGTCGTGCCTGGGCTTCGGCGTCGTCCTGCGGTACCGGCGCCAGCGACGCCTGCAGCCAGCCCGCGAGCCGCGCGCGCCACTCGGCTGCGGGATGCGATTCGCGCATCCACGCGGCGAGTTCGCGCAGCCGGCGGTAGAACGCCAGCGCACGGTCCAATGTTTCGGCATCCGCGCCTTCGAGTTCGGAATACGGTGCGATCAATTCGGTGCCCGCGACCGAGGCTTCCGCGCCGTCGCCCGCGGCATAACCGCTGAGCAGGCGGTCGATGCCGAAATCGAAACTGTATTCGCGCCAGCGGCCGGCGCCGGCGCGTTCGCGCGCGTGCTCGTCGTCGCCCCAGCGGATGCCGGCGGCCGCGAACCAGCCGTCGATGCGCGCGCGCTGCGCAGCGTCGAGCTGCAGCGCATGCGCGACGGCCGGCGTCGCCAGCAGATCGCGGAAGCCGCTGGCGGTGAGCGGCACGTCGGCCAGCGCCAGCACGTCGAACAGCATCGCCACCAGCGGATGCGACTGCGCCTGCGGGCGGTCGGCCAGCGCGAACGGAATGTAGCGCGGATCGTCCGGCGACAGCCCGCCGAACACCGCGCGCGCCAATGGCAGATAGTCGGCGATATCGGGCGCCAGCACCGCGATATCGCGCGGCTGCAGCGGCGGGTCGAAGCGGGGGTCGTCGAGCAGCGCGCGCAGCTGGTCGTGCAGCACTTCGACTTCGCGCAGCTTCGAGTGGCAGGCATGCAGTTGCAGCGACACGTCGGCGGGATCGAATGCGGAGACGGTGGGCGTCGCGCGATCCAGGACGTCCTGCTGCAGGCGGTGCAACAGCGTGTCGCGGCCCGGCGCGACGAACAATTCGGTCTCGCGCTGCGGCAGCACCACGTCGTAGGAAAACAGCTGCGCCACGATCTCGCGCCCGCCCGCACCCCAGGCGGTGAGCAGCGGGTTGTCGCGCTCGGCGTCGGCGAGCGCCGCCGACAGCGAGGCGACGCCGTCGCGACGCACGCGCTCGCGCAGCGATTCGACGTCGCCCCAGTATTCGGCCGAAGGCATCGGCAGATAGAAATCGAGTTCGATCCACTGTCCCACCACCGCCAGCATGTGCAGCACGTCCGGCGAGACGTGGATGGTGCCGAACGCGGCGACCCGCGGCGGCAGGCCCGGCGGCGCGATGCCGGCGAAGCCCTCGGCTTCGCGGTCGTGGCGCGTCAGCCAGTCGCCGAGCAGCGCGGCGCGGTGCGGGGATGCCTTCAGCCGCTGGCGCAGGCTGCGCCACAGCTGCGCCTGCCAGTCGTCGCGGCTGGCCGGCACGTTGCGCTCCCAGTCGCGCAGCCAGTCGGGGCGATAGGCCTGGTAGCGGTCGTAGGCGGCGGCCAGCGCATCGGCCAGTGCGTAATGGGCCATCGCATCGCCGGTCGCGCGTTGACTGGCATCGCCCGATTCATCGGTCGCGGCGCACTGCAGATGCCGGCGGACAGGCGGCGGCAGGGTCGCGGCCCTGTCGCCCAGCAGCGCGTAGAGCTGCCAGCGCAGGCGCTCGCGATCCCAGGGCGAGGCGTCCGGCAGCTCCGGCCGCGCGGCGCGCAGCAGCCGCCAGACGAATTCCGACGGCGTGCAGAGGTCGAGGTTGGCGGCGATGCCGTAGCGCTCGGCCAGCGCCTGCTGCAGCCAGTGGCGCAGCGCGGGCTGCGGGATCAGCACGACGTCGGCTGCCAGCGTATCGGCCACCGTCGGCATGGCCAGCCGCGCGCCCAGATGCGCTGCCAGGCGGTCGAGGCGGTTGCCGTAGATCAGATGGAAGCGGGCGGAGGCGGTGGGCATCGGTCCGCCATGATGCCGGAGAGGGAGGGGTGCGCGCTTCGGCGCGGTGCGTGGAGTGGTTCAGGTGAGGGGTAGCGAATATTGCACCACCCGAAGCCATCCGGTCAGCAGGCGTGACCTGCTGACGTTCGTCAGCGCCTTGCCGATGATCCGAAAACGCAATTCCTCATGCGGTGGAGGAAGATTTGCGTGCAGCGCGAATGGGCGGAAAGCAGCGGAGCTGCGCTCCGCTCTACGATCCGCTGCTTACGGTGTAGAGCGGAGCAAAGCTCCGCTGCGCTGGCTTCGGGAAGCAGCAGCGGAGCTGCGCTCCGCTCTACACGGCTTGGCCGATGGGTCCGCTGAAATCCGCCTTGCCCAGCGGCACGCCGGCGTGGCGCAGCAGCGCGTAGGCGATGGTGCAGTGGAAATAGACGTTCGGCACGACGAACGTGAGCAGGTAGCCGCGGCCGTCGAAGTGCAGATCGCCGTACGCGCGCGTCGGCATGGTCACCGCGCGGTCTTCCGCGCCCTCGAACGCCGCCGCGGGAACGCTGGCCAGATAGTCGATGGTCCGCTGCACGCGCGCGTCGAGTTCGGCGAACGTGGTTTCGGTGTCCTCGAATTTCGGCGCCTCGATACCGGTGAGGCGCACGGCGGCGAACTTGGCGATATCGGTGGCGATTTGCACCTGACGGGTCAGCGGAATCATGTCCGGCGCGAGGCGCATGCCCAGCAGTACCGCGGGATCCCAGCCGTTCGCTTCGGCGTGGGTCTGGCCCTTCTGCAGGACATGCCGCAGCTGGGTGAGGGCGCGTGTCAGGGCGGGGACGATGTCTTCGTGGATGGCGAGGCTCATGCGGCGGTGCTCCATTGGGGGCCCGCAGTGTACGGCCCGCGTCGCGCCGCCGGCAGCCCGTCTGTGGGCCAGACAATCCCTTCGGGCGGACAATCGCGCGAGGCACCCGCATGCGGCGTGCCACCCGCCACGCCGCATGCTGCATCCGCAATACGGTCGCCGCATCAGTAGCGCTTTCCGACCTCGAATTGCAGACCGTGGTCGCGGTCGCCGCCGCTGCCGATCAAACCGCGGTAGTCGAGCTTGAACGACCAGTCATTGTCGGCACTGAACAGCAATCCTGCGCCCAGCATCAGGCGGCTGCGGTCGAAATCGCTCAGTCCCGTGCGATAGAACGGGCCGGACGGCGCATCCGCGTACTGCATCGTCTGCGCGCCGTTGCCCTTGAAGTCGCGCTGGTATTCCAGACGGAACTGCGGCGAGAACGCGCCCCGGTCGGTTTCGCGGCGGTAGTCGATGCGCAGGCCCGCATTGCCGGTCGTCGTTTCAACGTCCAGTTCGCCGTAGGCCAGCGCGTAGAGCGGATCGCCGGTTTCGGAATAACCGTCCAGCGTCGCCCGCGCGACGTCCATCCGCGCGTATGGCGTGAACTGCCAGTTCCCGCGCTGGATGTCGGCGCCGGTCGATACCGAGCCGAACCACTGCGCGCCGTCGCGGCTGCCACTGACGCTGCTGTCGTTGGCCGCCACATGCCGGCGCAGATCGTAACCAAGCGACTGATAGCCCAGCAGCATGTCCACGAACCAGCGGTCGCCCGGGCTGTAGCTTGCGTACAGCGCCAGCGTGAACGCATCCGCTTCGCCGCGGCTGCCGTTGTCGCCGATGTCGCTTTCGTCGCGGCCGTAGCCCACGCCGCCGCCGAACGCGAACGCATCGTTGAGCCGATAATCCGCGCCCACGCTTACGCCATCGGTCTCGAAATCGACGTTGGCGTCGCCGTTGCGGCCATCCTGGTTGCCCGAGCGGATCATGCCGCTGGCCCAGACGCCGAACGCGGCGTTGCTGTTCCTTTCGCGCGCCTGCGGCATGGCGGCCGCGCCGGTGTCGTCGGCGCGACGTTCGCAGCGGCGGCCGGGGATCGTACCGACCTGCTGGGGGCAATCCGCTTGGGTCGCCGCACTCAGTCCATTGGAGAACCCACTACCCTCGCCCGCGCCGTGCATGCGTTCCATGCGCTGCTGGAAGTTGTTGGTCTGGGTGTTGGCGAAGCGCTGCGCCGCCTGCACCTGCGCGTCGAGCAGACGACCCGCTTCGGCATCGCGCGAAGGATCGGGACGCGGCACCACATCGAACGCGACCGAGGCCGGCGCTGACGTCGTGGACGCGTTGCTCAGCGTGAAGCTTGCGATCGCGCGCCCGGAAAAATCATGCGCGGGCGTGAATTCCAGGCGATATGAGCCGCCGGTCTGGACGATCTTCGCCGCGCCGGCATCCGTCGGCGACAGCGACACCAGCGCCGCAGCCGTGAACGGCCCGCCGCTGGCGCCTTCGGTCAGATCCACGATCGAAATCCGGCCCGCAGCGACGGCCATGACCCGGGAAGCGGGTGCCGGCTTCGGCACGGTCACGGCCAGGACGTAGTCCCGTGAACCGGCGAAGCCCAGCGCGTCGGTCGCCGTGACCGTGAAGCTGCTGTCGTCGCCCCCGGTTGATGTGCCGCTCAGCGTGCCCGCCGGGGTGAGCGCCAATCCGGGCGGCAATGCGCCGGCCGTGACCGAGAAGCTGTGCGGCGCCGTGCCGCCGCGTGCGCTCAAACTCTGCGCGTAGTCGACACCGACGATCACCTTCGGCAGCGTGTCGGGATCGACGACGATCGATGGCGGCGCGATCGTCAGCGTATAGGTCCGCCGGATCGTCGCCGCGTCACCGCCGGTGTTGTCGATCGCGACGATGCCGAACGTGAAAACGCCTGCCGAATTGGGTACGCCCTGTAGTAGGCCGTCTTCGCCGAAGCTCAATCCCGGCGGTAAAAGGCCGCCGTCCCTGACTTCGACGGCATAGCGATACGGCGCGACGCCACCCGTCGCCGCGAATATCTGCGAATAGGCCATGCCGGCGACGCCGTCGGCCAGCGTGCCCGGGGCGAGCGTCAGCGTCGGCGACGCGATATCGAGGAAGTAGTTGTAGACGACGAAGCGGTTCTCGGCGTCGGTCAGCCGCAGCTGGAAGGGAAACCGGCCGGTTTCGAGCGGAATTCCCGACAGCGTTGCCGTCGCCGGATCGAACTGCAGGCCGTTGGGCAGCGCGCTGCTTTCCCATGCGAAGACATACGGCGCCGTCGCGTTCACCGCGGTGAACGGTTGGCTGTACGCGACCCCGGCGACACCGGCGGGCACGGTCGTCGGCGCAATCGCGATCCCCAGGCGCGTCAGATCGATTTCGACATACGGGAACGTCGCGCTGACGCCATTGGCATCGACGATGCTGAGCGCAAAATAATACTGGTAGAAGGAGGCTCCTCCCGCCGGCCGGCCGGGAATGCCGCTGATGGTGCCGTCGCTGGCCAGGCCGAGTCCCGGCGGCAGCGTGCCGTTGGTGACGGAGAAACGATAAGGCGCCGTGCCGTTCAAGCCCTGCAACTGGACGGAATACGGAATGCTCTCTCGCGCGCGCGGCATGAACGTCGGCGAGTAACCCAGCCTGCGCGGCTCCACCACCAGCGTATAGCTGCGACTGCCGCTGAGGGGTCCGAACGGCGCGCTGCTGTCGGTCGCGGTGATGGTGATCTCGAAGCTGCCGGTCACCTCCGGATTGCCTTGCAGGTAGCCTCCTGGCGCCAATTGCAGGCCCGCAGGCAAGGTGCCGGCCGTCAACGCATAGGTGTAGGGCGCCTGGCCGCCGTAGGTGGTCATCACCGTGACGTAGTTGCTGCCGACCGCTGCGGGCTGCAGACGGTCGGTGAAAATCCTCACCTGCGGCAACGCGACGGCGAGGCGGAAATCGCGCGTGGCGGTCGACGGGGTTCCGGCGGCGCTGTCGGCGACGAGTACGGTGAAATCGAAATGACCCGCAGCGGTCGGCGTGCCGCTGACGTAGCCGTCCGCACTCAGATCCATGCCGGGCGGCAGTGCGCCGGCGGCAAGACTGTACAGGTACGGCTGCAAGCCGCCGCGCGTGCTGATCGCCAAACCGTAGTAACGGCCTGCGGTGGCCTCCGGGAACTCCTGCGGATTGATTTCGACCGGCGAGCGTTCGACGACCAGCACGTAATCGCGGGTGTAGCTGGAAGGCGGGTCCGGGCGGCCATCGGTGCCGGTGATCGAGAACGCATAGCTGCCGGCTTCGGTCGGCCAGCCGTAGAGCCTGTCGCCGAACAGATACAGGCCCGGAGGCAAGTCGCCGGCACTGACGGTGTACTGCGTGGGCGGCCCGCCGTACAGCACAGTGAACGGCTGTTGGTAGAGCTCATCCGTGCGCGCATCCGGCAAGGTATCTGGTCCGAACACGAAGCCCGACGGTTCGATGCGCACGGTATACGTGCGGCTCGCGGTGACGGGACCGAACGCCACGTTGTTGTCAGCGACGGTCAGGGTGAAGGTATAACTTCCCGCCGCTTCGGGCACGCCCAGGACGATGCCGCGCGAATCCAGCTGCAGTCCCGGCGGCAATGCGCCCGCCGTAACGCTGAAGGTATACGGCTGCAGCCCGCCGATGGCATTGACGGATCGCGAATAGGGATTGCCGACCTGGCCACCGGTCAGCTCGGAATTGATGGTCACCACCGGCAGCAAGACGTCCAGCTGAAAGGTCCGGGCGGCGGTCGTACCGACGCTGTCGGCGACCTGCACGTCGAAGCCGAAGCTGCCGATGGAGGTGGGGGCGCCCTGCAGCGTTCCGGTGGATGTCAGGCTCAATCCAGATGGCAGCGAGCCTGCGGAAATACTGAATGCATAGGGAGCGGTCCCGCCGCGCGCGGCGAAAAAAGTCTGGAAGGCCGCACCGCCCGTAATGGGCGTCAGCGACTTGGGATCGAGCTCCAATGGCCGCGGGACGATATCGACGACGTACTCGACCGTCACTTCGGCCGGCGTCGGCTGCGTGTAGTCGCTTGCCGTCACCGAGAACCGGTACTGGCCGGCCACCGTCGGCGTGCCATGGATCGCGCCATGCAGCAGCAACTGCACGCCGGGCGGCAATGTGCCTGCGCTCACTCTGAACGCATACGGCGGGCGGCCGCCGAGCGCGGTCAGCGGGTAGCTGTAACTTTCGTTCAAGTAACCAGCAGGCATGGTCGGCGGAACCAGCGACAGCGGCGCCGGCGCGATGTAAACCACGAAATCGCGACTGGCGGCCTGCGGAATGCCCGGTAGATGATCGGTGGCAGAGACGGTGAACAAGAACGGGCCGCTTTCGGTCGGCGTGCCGGACAGCGCACCATCGGCGTCCAGTGTCACGCCGTCCGGCAAACGGCCGCCGGTGACGGCGAACCGATACGGCGCAACGCCGCCAGCCGCATGGATGCGTGCGGAGAACGTCTGGAACTGGATGCCCGACAGCGCATCGGGCAGGGATTGCAGCACGATCGTCGGCGGAGCGTTGACCCGGATCGAATAACTCCGGCTGATCGAAAACGGACCGGCGGGGCCCGAGCTGCTGTCGGTGACCGTCACGGTGAAGCCGAAGGTACCCACGGAAGCGGGCGTGTCGACCACGTAATACCGGCCATTCGAAAGGACCAATCGCATGCCCGGAGGCAGTGCTCCGGCCGTGATCGCCATGGTGTAAGGCGCACGGCCGCCCGATGCCGCCAGCCCTTGATCGTAACGCACGCCGAAACTGCCGTCCGGCAGCGACGCCGGCGACAGCATGAGGTCGGTGTCGTCGTTGTAAACGATGCCGGTCGCGTAGCCGTTGCCTACATCGGCGTTGACCGGATCGAACAGCTCCACATCGACGAACGCGTCGGGTTCGACCCGTGTATCGCCGGCGACGGGCACGGTCGCGAACTTGACGGTGTCGCCCGGGCCGAAGATCACGCGCCCGGTGAACGCTGCGACATCTCCGTCGGACGAAGACCGGTAGTCCACGGAAACGGTCTGCGCAGCCGGCTCGCTCAGCACGACACGGTATGCCAGCGACGTCATGCCCGCATCGCCCTCGAGGATCTCGGTATTCTCGATATCGATGGTCGGACGGCTGACGGCGATGTCGGTAATCGTTCCGGATGCGGCCATGGCACCTGGCTCGGCGCCGGTCACGTTGGCGATATCGAGGCGGAACGACTCTTCGCCTTCGGCGATATCGTCGTTCAGCGATAGAACCAGGACATCGGCCTGTCGCTCTCCCTGCGGGATGGTGATGCGCGTCGGCGGCAACGCCTGATAGTCCACACCGCCGATCGCGGTGCCGTCCGAAACGGCGACATCGAAAGACACGCCGCCCGGCCGGGCGGCGCGATCGAGCATGATCGCGAAATGCAGCGCATCGCCTTCGGCCGCCACCGCATCGTCGATCGATAGCCTTCTCGGAACGCTGTCGTCGTCGAAAATGGTGGCCACCCCCTGCCCGTCGCCGATGGTCGCGCCAACGGGGTTCAGCAGGTCAAGGAAAAATGTCTCGTCGGATTCGACGTCGTAGTCGCCGTAGACCGCGATTTCGATGCGGGTCAGGCGGGAACCTTCGTTGATCCTGCCGCGATCGTTGGAGCGACCATCGTAATCCGCCGAATCCGCGCTGCCGTCGGATGTCGAGAAATCGAAAGCGATCCCGCCTGCCGGGGCCGGCGCATTCAGACGCACGTCGAAAAACACCAGCGTGGCGCCGGCATCCCCTTCGGACACCGACACGTCGTCGATCGACAATACGAACTGCGCCATCGCCTGCGCGGGCCATAGCGCGCACACCGAGATCAGCACCAACATCGCGTACGCGCTCAGCCAGGACGACGCTCGCCTCGGCGCCAAGACGAAAGCGGCGGCGATACGCGAAGGGAGCGTACGAACGACGGGCTGACACTGCATCGTGAAACTCCTTCGATGATCGGCTGGCATTCAGTCCGATCCAATCCTTCCGTTGCGAGCGCAATCACAGGAAGAACAGGATCAGTGTCTGGTCGACACTCGCGAAACAACGCGCGCATTGCCCGGCAGACAAAAAACGCCGCTGCAGAAGCAGCGGCGCTCGTGTAGCGCATCGATCGCGGGTGGCGATCAGAACTTCTTGTCCACGTTGAACAGGAAGCCGTGGTCGGTATCGTCGCCGCTGCCGATCAGGCCGCGGTAGTCGATCTTGAACGACCAGTCGTTATCCAGCGAGAACAGCACGCCCAGGCCCAGCATCAATCGGGTGCGATCGAAGTCGCTCAGATCGGCGCTGTAGAACGGCCCGGTCAGCTGGTCCGCGTAACGCATGGTCTGCGCGCCGTTGCCCTTGAAGTCGTGCTGGTATTCCACGCGGAACTGCGGCGAGAACATGCCCCAGTTCACTTCACGGCGGTATTCGATGCGCACGCCGACGTTGCCGGTGTCGGTGTCCACTTCCAGGTTGTCGTAGGCCACGGAGAACAGCGGATCGCCGGACTCGGTGTACTTCTCCAGGTCCGCGCGCGCCACGTCGATGCGCGCGTACGGCGTGAACTGCCAGGCGCCGTTCTGGATGTCCGCGCCCATCGACACCGAACCGAACAGCTGCGTACCGCTGCGGCTGCCGGTCACGAAGTTGCCGTTGGTGGTGACGAAGCGTCGCAGGTCGTAATCCAGCGACTGGTAGCCCCACAGGCCGTCCATGAAGAACACGTCGCCCGGGCTGTAGCTGCCGTAGAACGCGAGGGTGAAGGCGCTGCCCTCGCTGCGGCTGCCGTTGTCGCCGACATCGCTGTCGTCGCGGCCGTAGCCCACGCCGCCGCCGATGGTGAACGCATCGTTGACGCGGTAGTCCAGGCCGACGCTGACGCCGTCGGTTTCGAAATCCACGCCGGCACTGCCGTTGCGGCCGTCGTGGT
Source organism: Lysobacteraceae bacterium (assembly GCA_046590925.1). Classification (GTDB taxonomy): domain Bacteria; phylum Pseudomonadota; class Gammaproteobacteria; order Xanthomonadales; family Xanthomonadaceae; genus Lysobacter_I. The sequence goes on from JBKJTC010000259.1 coordinate 12,250, forward strand.
TGCCCGAGCGGATCATGCCCGCGGTCCAGATGCCGTAGGCGTTGTTGCCGTCGCCGCCGTTCGCGTTGTTCTGCGCGGTCATGCCGGTGCCGGTGCCGCCCATAGCGGTGCCGCCGGTGCCCGGGCGGTCGCAGCGACGACCGGGAATCGTACCCACCGTTTCCGGGCAGTACTGGTTGTAGCTCGCGCTCAGGCCGTTGTCGAAGCCGCCGTCCTGGCCCGCGCCGTGCAACCGCTCCAGACGCTGCTGGAAGTTGTTGATCTGCGTGGTCGCGAAGCGGCGCGTCGCGTCGGCCTGCGCTTCCAGCAGGCCGCGCACTTCCGGATCCTTCGACGGATCGGGACGGTCGATGACGGTCAGCGCATAGACCCGCGTGCCGGTGAAGGCCAGCGCATCGGTCGCCCGGACAGTGAAGTTGAAGACGCCGGTGACCGTCGGCGAGCCGGTAAGGGCACCGGTGGCGCTGAGCGTCAGCCCGGCCGGCAAGGCACCGGCGCTGATGGCGAAGGTGTACGGCGCGGTGCCGCCCGTCGCGACCAGCGTCTGGCTGTAAGCGATGGACTGGACCGCACCGGGCAGCGTCGCCGGGTTGATGACGATCGTCGGCGCGGACAGCGTCAGCGTGTAGGCGATGGTCACGGTCGCCGGCGTGCCGGTGGTGCTGTCGGTCGCGGTCACGCTGAAGTTGAACGTGCCCGCCGCCGTCGGCGTGCCGCTCAGCACACCTGCGGCATTCAGCGTCAGACCCGCCGGCAGCGCACCCGCACTCAGGGTGTAGGCGTACGGCGCGATACCGCCGCTGGCGACGAAGTTCTGCGTGTAGGCCACGCCCGCGGTGCCGGCCGGCACCGTCGCGGGCGTCAGCGTCAGCGTCGGCGTCGCGATGGTCAGGGTGTAGTTGTTGGTCACCGTCGCCGCGGTGCCGCCGGTGCTGTCGGTCGCGGTCACGCTGATGTTGAACGTGCCGGCCTGCGTCGGCGTACCGCTGAAGGTGCGCGTGGCGGTGTTGAAGGTGAGGCCGGCCGGCAGGGCGCCGGTCTGGGTCACTGTGTACGGCGCGATGCCGCCGGAGATCGTCAGCGTCTGGGTGTAAGCGACGCCGGCGGTGCCGCCCGGCAGCGTGGCCGGTGTCAGCGTGATCGTCGGTACCGCCACTACCACGGTGTAGGCATTGCTGGCGGTCTGGCCGTTGACGTCGGTCGCGGTCACCGTGAAGTTGAACGTGCCCGCCGCGGTGGTCGTGCCCGACAGCGCACCGCCCGAACCTAGGCTCAGACCTGTCGGCAACGCGCCGGCGGTCACCGCGAAGGTGTAGGGCGCGGCGCCACCGCTGGCCGTCAGGGTCTGGCTGTAGCCGAGGCCTGCGGTGGTGTTGGGCAGCGTGGCCGGCGCGATGGCGATGGCCGGCGCCGGTACGTTGAGGGTGTAGTTCTGAGTGATCGAGAACGGCGCACCCGCACCGGTCAGCGACGTGTCGGTCGCGGTGACGGTGATCGGATAGCTGCCCGGGGCGGTCGGTGTGCCCGACAGCGTGTTGCCGCTGAAGGTGACACCGGCCGGCAGGGCGCCGGTCAACACATAGGTATACGGGCCGGGGCTGCCGCCTGCGGTGAAGGTCTGCGAATACGACGTGGAGTAGATCGCGGTCAGCGTGCCCGCGGCCGGCGTCAGCGTCAGCGTCGGCGCGGCGATGGTCACGGCGTAGGCGCGGGCGCCGGTCTGGCCGTTGGCATCGGTCGCGGTGACGGTGAAGTTGAACGTGCCGACCTCGAACGACGTGCCCGAAAGCACGCCACCGCTGGTCAGGGTCAGACCGGTGGGCAGGCTGCCCGTGGTCACCGCGATGCTGTACGGCGCGACGCCGCCCGCCACGGTGATGGTCTGGCTATAGGCCGCGCCCGCGGTTGGATCGGGCAACGTGGCCGGGTTGACCGTGATGGTCGGCGCCGGAACGTTGAGCGTGTAGTTCTGGGCGATCGAGAACGGCGCACCCGCACCGGTCAGCGACGTATCGGTCGCGGTGACGGTGATCGGGTAGCTGCCCGGGACGGTCGGTGTGCCCGACAGCGTGTTGCCGCTGAAGGTGACGCCGGCCGGCAGGGCGCCGGTCAGCACGTAGCTGTACGGGCCAGGGCTGCCGCCTGCGGTGAACGTCTGCGAGTAGGCGGCACCGTAGGCTGCGGTCAGCGTGCCCGCGGCCGGCGTCAACGTCAGCGTCGGCGCGGCAATGGTCAGCGTGTAGGCACGGGCGCCGGTCTGGCCGTTGGCATCGGTCGCAGTGACGGTGAAATTGAACGTGCCGACCTGGAACGTGGTGCCGGAAAGCGTCCCACCGGTGGTCAATGTCAGGCCGCTGGGCAGGCTGCCGGCGCTCACCGCGATGCCGTACGGCGCGACGCCGCCGGTGACCGCGATGGTCTGGCTGTAGGGCACGCCGGCGGCCGGATTCGGCAACGTGGCCGGATTGACCACGATGGTCGGCGCCGGAACGTCGAGCGTGTAGTTCTGGGTGATCGAGAACGGCGCGCCCGCACCGGTCAGCGACGTATCGGTCGCGGTGACGGTGATCGGGTAGCTACCCGGTACGGTCGGGGTACCCGACAGCACGCCACCCGTAAAGGTGACGCCGGCCGGCAGGGCGCCGGTCAGCACGTAGCTGTACGGGCCGGGGCTGCCGCCTGCGGTGAAGGTCTGCGAGTAGGGGGCACCGTAGGTCGCGGTGAGCGTGCCCGCCGCCGGCGTCAGGGTCAGCGTCGGCGCGTTGATGGTCACGCTGTAGGCGCGGCTGCCGGTCTGGCCGTTGACGTCCGTCGCGGTGACCGTGAAGTTGAAGGTACCGACGGCATTCGAGGTGCCGGATAGCGCACCGCCCGTTGCCAGCGTGATGCCGGTGGGCAGACTGCCGGCGCTCACGGCGAAGCCGTAGGGCGCGGCGCCGCCGGTGGCGGTGATCGTCTGGCTGTAGGCGGTACCCGCGGCCGGGTTCGGCAGCGTGGCCGGGTTCACCACGATCGTCGGCGCCGCCACCGTGATGGTGTAGTTCTGCGCGACGCTGAACGGCGAACCTGTGCCGGTAGAGCCGGTGTCGGCCGCGGTGATGGTGAAGCTGTAGCTGCCGGGCGTGGTCGGCGTACCGGACACGGTGTTGCCGGCGAAGCTCAGGCCCGGAGGCAAGGTGCCGGTCCGCACATAGGTGTACGGGCCGATGCCGCCGCTGGCGGTGAAACTCTGCGAGTACGCGACGTTGTACGGCGCGGCGAACGTGGTGGCGGCAGGCGCCAGCGCCAGCGTCGGGCCAGCGACGGTCAGCGTGAACGCCTGACCGACCGAGTACGGACCGTTGCCGGTGCTGTTGTCGGTGGCCGACACGTTCAGAGAGAAGCTGCCCGCCTGGGTCGGCGTGCCGGAAACGGTCACGCTGTTGGCGGTGTTGCCGGTGATCGACAGCCCGGCAGGCAGGTTGGTGACCTGGTAGCTGCCCCAGGGCGGCGTGCCGCCGTTCCAGGTGAAGGTCTGGGTGTACGGCGCGGCCACCGTGGCGGCGAAACCGCCGCTCGCGGTGATGGTGATGACCGGATTATTGACCGTCACGGTGATCGTGGCCGGCGCCGAGGTGCCGCCGCTGTTGGTCGCGGTGTAGGTGAAGCTGTCGTTGCCCGCGAAACCCGCCGTCGGCTGGTAGGTGATCGTGGTGCCCGTCGCGATGGCGGTGCCGTTGAGGGCCGGCGTTGCGATCGCGACCGAGGTCGGCGTACCGCCGGTGATATTGAGCGGCACCGGCGTGGCGGCGGCGTTGAAAGCCACTGTCAGCGTGCCGCTGTTGGCGACCGGCGGGTTGTCGACCACCACGATGCTGTAGGCCTGCGTCGCGGTGTACGGGCCGGTACCTGTGCTGCTGTCGGCCGCGGTGATGCTGAAGTTGAACGTGCCCAGCGCGCTCGGGGTGCCGGTGATGGCGCCGGTCGCGGCATTGAGTGTCAAGCCGCCCGGCAGGGCGCCGGCGGTGACCGCATAGGCATACGGCGCGGTGCCGCCGGAGGCCGGCGTGATCGCGGCCGAATACGCCGCACCCAGGGTGCCGCCAGCCAGCGGGGTCGCCGGCAGCGAGATCGTCGGCGGGGCGATGACCAGCGTGTAGGCGCGGCTGCCCGCGAACGGACCCGGCGCACCGCTGCTGTCGGCCGCGGTGACCGTGAAGTTGAAAGTACCGCCGGCCGTCGGCGTGCCGCTGAGCAGGCCGGCAGGCGACAGGGTCAGACCTGTCGGCACGGCGCCGGCACTGACGGCAAACGCATACGGCGCCACGCCGCCGCTGGCGGTGATCGTCTGGCTGTAGGCCACCGCGACGGTCCCGTTCGGGACGGTCGCAGGATTGACCGTCACCGGCACGTCGTCGTTGGTGATCGTGCCCAGGCCCTGATTGTCGGCGATGGTCGCGTTGGTCGCGCCGCTGAGGTTGACGAAGAAGGTCTCGTTCGCCTCGGGCACGGTCTCGCCGATCACCGGCACGGTAATCGTCTGCGTGGTCGCGCCCGGGGTGAAGCTCAATGTGCCGGTGGTGCTGGTGTAGTCGGCCGGCTGGGTGGCGGTGCCGTCGGCGGTCGCGTAGTTCACGCTGACGGTCTGGCCGCTGGCGGCGCTGAGCGTGACGGTGAACACGGCGTTGACCGTACCAGCATTGCCTTCGATCACGGTGACATCGTTGATGGCGAGCGACGGCAGCGGGTCGTCGTTGACGATGGTGCCCACACCCTGACCGTCGCCCACGATCGCGTTGGTCACGTTGGTGACGTTGACGAAGAAGGTCTCGGTCGGCTCGTTGAGCGCGTCGCCGTTAACCAGCACGGTGAAGCTGTAGGTGCTGGCGCCGGCCGGGATGGTCTGGGTGGTGAGGGTGTTGGCGACGTAATCGACCCCCGCGGCGGCGGTCCCGTTGGCGGTGGCGATGTCGAAGGTGACGCCGCCCGGACCGGCCGGCGCGCTCAGACTCACCGTGAAGGTGAAGTTGGTGGTGCCGGCATTGCCTTCGGCCGCCGTCACGTCATTGATGGTCAGCGTCGGCAGATCGTCGTTGAGGATGATGCCGGTGGCGCTGGCCGGGGCGCCAACGGTGTAACCGGCGCCAGCGCCGAGCGCGATGACCACCGCTTCGTCGGCTTCGATCGTGGCGTCGGCGGTCGGGTTGATGACGATGGTGCCGGTGGTGGCGCCGGCGGCGATGGTGACGGGCGAAGTCACGGCCGCAAAGTCGGTGCCGGAGGTGGCGGTGCCGCCCACGGTGAAGTTGACGGCGGTCGCGACCAGCGGCGCCTGGCTCAGGGTGACGGTGTAGACCAGATTGGTCGCGCCGTCTTCGCTGACGCTGGCCGGGGCGACCGTGATCGTCGCGCTGGGCACGTCGTCGTTGAGGATCGTGCCGGTGGCGCTGGCCGGCGCGCCGACGGTGTAGCCGGTGCCGGCGGCGACCGTGAGGATCACGGTTTCGTTGGCTTCGACGGTGGCGTCGACGCTCGGATTGATGGTGATGGTCGCGGTGGTGGCGCCGGCCGGGATGCTCACCGTGGCGACGCCGCCGGTGTAGTCGACGCCCGCGGTGGCGGTGCCGCCCGTGGTGATGTTGACGACGGTCGGCGACGACAGATTCAGGCTGCGGGTGACGGTGTAGATCAGATTGGTGGCGCCGTCCTCGCTGACGCTGGCCGGGGCGACCGCGATCGAGACTGTGGGCGGCGGACTGACGGTAACGGTGAAGGGCTCGAGTTCGAAATAGCTGCCCGGGCCGGTGCTGGCGTCGGTGACGCGCAGCGTGACCGGGTAGTTGCCCGGCGCGGCGGCGGTGGTGCCGCTGACGACACCGGCGCTGGAGACGCTGATACCGGCCGGGAAGGTGCCGGTTTCAAGCAGATAGCTGTGCGGCGCGACGCCGCCGGCAGTGGAGAGCGCTTGCGAGAACGGGGCGCCCTGGATGGCGGTGGCGCTGGCCGGGACGAGCGCGAGGCTCGGGTTCTGCACCGTGCCGGTGTAGCCCTTGATGACGAAATCGCCGAGGTTATCCTGCGAGCGCACGCTGAAGGCGTAGCCGCCGCGCTGGGTGGGGGTGCCGGAAAGCACGCCGGCCGCACTGAAGCTCAGACCGACCGGCAGGGGGCCGGCACTCAGGCTGTATGAATAAGGTGCAGCGCCCCCGGTGGAGGTGAGCGTTTGCGAGAAGGGAGTGCCGGCCGTCATCGTCGGCAGCGTGGCCGGCGAAACCACAATCGCCGAAGTCGGCGGGGTGATGGTGATATTGATCCTGACCGTGCCCAGGTCGTTGTCTTCCAGCCAGATGACGTCGCTGGTAGTCGCGCTGCCGTTATGGGCATAAGTGACGAACTGGACGCCACCGCTGTTCGTGCCGATGGTCACGGTGCCGTTTACGGCGAAGGGCGCGATCGGGCCGCTCATGCCGCCATCGAAGGGGCCGTCGCACACGCTCACGTTGACCGAGACGGTCGCGCCGTTGGCGACGGTCGCGGTCAGCGGCGTCGGGCAATACGTGGACGTCTGCGCCGATGCCAGCGCGGGCCACAGTAGAATGGCGAAGAGCAGCCATTGCGCGCGGAAAAAAGTGGCGAAACGCGACGAACGCGTGCGGACGACGGACTGCTGCTGCATTTCCCTGCTCCCCTGGAGATCGGCGCCCACCCTGAA
>JBKJTC010000015.1:0-23475 GCA_046590925.1 Lysobacteraceae bacterium
CAACAAGATCAAATCCCCGCTGGTCGAACACGCCATGAACGTGACGGTCAACGACATCGTGCTCAACGCCGGAAGCGAGCACGAACAGCGCCGCCCCTTCGAGATCTTCATCAACTCCAAGTCGATGGAACACTTCCAGTGGATCGTCGCCCTCACCCGCATCATGTCCGCCGTGTTCCGCAAGGGCGGCGACGTGACCTTCCTGGTCGAGGAAATGAAGGCCGTGTTCGACCCCAAGGGCGGCTACTTCAAGGCCGGCCGCGTGTACATGCCGTCGCTGGTCGCCGAACTGGGCATGATCGTCGAAGACCACCTCAAGACCATCGGCCTGATGCACGACCCGGACATGAGCGACGCGCAGCGCGCGTTGATCGCCGAGAAGCGCCGCGCGTACGAAGAGAATCGCGCAAAAAAAAAGTCTGATGTAGTCGCCGCGGCGGTCGCTGCGGTGGCGCGGGAGGAGGATATCGAGGTGACGGGCGAAGGCGTGTCATTTCCGCCTTCGGCGACGATGTGTCACAAGTGCAGCACGAAGGCCATCGTGATCATGGATGGGTGTGCTACTTGTTTGAATTGTGGGTATTCGAAGTGTGGGTGAGGGTTAGTTAGCAAGAATTGCGTGCACGGCGTCTGCCTAACGTTAAAAGGGAGTTGGCGATTTGGAGCTTACGAGTTCATTTGCAGAAGTATTTCCTGATAGCGTGCTGCAGCGCTACAGGTTTGCTGAAACGCGAAATGCCGCCAAGATTTTGCACATAACGAATCCTGTAGCGTTTAGCCAGATCGTTGAAGTTCTCAATCAGTTTGTGTTTACGGCTGCCGATCTGCTCACCCCAGGTGGGCAGGAGAGTGATTTGGCGGCCCGCTTGAATAGTAGTTTTCGTGAATGGGGATGGCGCGAGGCTCGCGTTGATACTCTGATCAGACTCTCATTGAAGCTCACGCCATGGCGTGGCGAGCCCAGTGAAAACTTGCCGTCATCAATCACTGAGACGTTAAATCAGGGGTACAAGGTCGATAACTTCAGAGACCGCATCGCATTGGATGTCGAGTGGAACGCAAAGGATGGCAATTTGGATAGAGATATCAGTGCTTATCGAGCGCTATATGATGCAGCGCTTATTGATTGCGGCGTTTTAGTCTCTCGGACGCTTGATCTTCGAGAGCTGGCGCTTAAAGTTGCTTTGCAGAGTGGGATGCGCCCGGAGGCGGCGAAGCGCATCCTGAATACGACTACTACAACCAACGATCAGAAGTTGATACCCCGATTAGCGAGAGGGGATGGCGGGGGATGTCCCATCTTATCCGTGTTCATTTCCAAGGCGACTTTCCAGCATTAATTGCAAGACAAGTTGGCCAAGATCTAATAAACTTCGCCTCAAGATCTTTTTCTGGAGAGGCGCTGTGAAAAAAAACCTGTTACCCCAAGAGCATCACGCGCCTCTGCCGCACGTAGATGGGGGGTGGAAAACTATCTTGGCCGATCCACCTTGGCGGTTTACAAATAGAACAGGAAAAGTAGCGCCCGAGCATAGACGGCTTGATCGCTATGCGACTATGGATCTGGAGTCGATCATGGCTCTGCCTGTTTCGGCTGTTGCCGCTCGAAATTCTCACTTGTATTTGTGGGTACCCAATGCCCTGTTGCCTGAAGGATTAGAGGTAATGAAGGCTTGGGGCTTTCGATACATATCGAATGTTGTCTGGGCGAAGAGACGGAAGGATGGAGGGCCTGATGGGCGTGGAGTTGGTTTCTATTTTAGAAATGTTACGGAGATAATCTTGTTCGGTGTGCGAGGTTCGATGCGAACCCTGCCGCCTGCTCGAAGTCAGGTCAATATGATTGAGACCCGAAAGCGCGAACATTCGCGAAAGCCAGATGAGCAATACAGTTTTATTGAGCGCTGCTCGCCAAGCCCATGCTTAGAAATGTTCGCGCGATACCCTCAGCCAGGATGGGCCTGCTGGGGTGCAGAGGCGTCTTCAGACATTGAGCCTAGGGGGCGCCAGCATAAGGGTTATACGGGAGGAGAAATAGAGCTTCCTGAGCTTAGTTCCTACGCCAGATTAAGCACCTCTGATGCTGAAGATATCGGGGAGCAATTAAAGATCCGATATGAATTAGGAAAGTCAATCAGAGAGTTGTCTGTAGAAACGACGTATTCAATTTCGCGAGTTCGGGGGCTTTTAAAAAATGCGGGTGCCGCTTTACGCTCGCGAGGCGGATCGCACTAAAATTCGTAACTCATAAGCGCGTAGGGCGGGTCTTGCACCCGCCGGTTGAACGAAGCGACGCAATGTGTCATACGACGACCGTTGCGTTGCGGACTGGCTTGCAGACGGATTCGGTTTGGATCGGCGACAAAAGCGGCGGGTGCGAGACCCGCCCTACGGATCTTCCGGCTTCGGGGCGTTGGCGGGAATCGTGTTTTCACCATTGTATGAGAGGGATGTTCGATGACCCAGGATCTTTCGGAAATCACGTTCAACGGCAACCAGAAGCAGGAGAGCGCGGCGCGCGAGGTGGCGATCGGTTTGCGATACGTGATCGCTTCGATCGCCATGAATGTCTTCGCGATCGCTTTCATGCTGGTCGCGGCGGCCACCGAAGTGGAGGGCGTCAGCCTGTTCTCCCTGCCGGCCACGATCCTCGCCTTTGCGGCCTTCGCCTGCGGTGCCTATGGGATCTATTCCATGATGGATGGGCTCGGCTGGTCGGGCGCTGTCAGCATCGTCGTGATCGCCATGCTGATCATTCCGTACGCCAGGTTGCTCGTGCTGATCGTGGTGGGGGTGCTGGCCCTCAATCTCATCCAGCGTGCCGGTTTCCGCTTCAGTCTGTTCGGAACACTGAAGAAGAGGAACGCGTAGGGCGGGTCTTGCACCCGCCAATGAACGAAGCGACATACCGCGGCAAACGACGAGCGTTCTGTTGCGGACTGGCTTGCAGACAGATTCGGTTTGGATCGGCGACAAAAGCGGCGGGTGCGAGACCCGCCCTACGGGGTTTCCGGTGTCGGGGAATTCCGACGGTGGGTCGGGGTGATCGCCGATACGCTGACCGAGATGCGTGGTGGATGCTGGCGGTATGCCGAACTATCGACGCATGTGGGTGCCCGGAGGCACTTATTTCTTCACCGTGAATCTGCTCGAGCGGCGGCATACGCTGCTCATTGATCGCGTGGATGCGCTGCGCGGAGCTTTCACCGCCACCCGTATGGCCAGGCCGTTCGACATCATCGCCATCGTGATATTGCCCGATCATCTGCATTGCATATGGCGGTTGCCGCCCGGCGACGACGATCACGCGACGCGTTGGCGTCAGATCAAAACCGCGTTTGTGAAGTGTGTGCCATGCGGCGAGCGTCGATCGATTCGCCGTCGAGCCAAGGCGGAACGCGGCATCTGGCAACGCCGCTACTGGGAACACCTGATCCGCGACGAACGCGATCTGCGGAATCACATCGACTACATCCATTTCAATCCGGTCAAGCACGGCTGGGCGCAGCGGCCTTCCGAATGGCCGTATTCCTCATTCCATCGTTTCGTGCGGGAGGGCGTTCTACCCGCGGATTGGGCAGGCACGCCGGATCCGCTGCGGTAAGGCAGCGGATCCGGTCGCCCGGTGCTTCTTACTATCGCGACGCGTCGATCGCGGCCTGCGTGAACGCCGGATACCCCGCCGGCCGGGACGTGTTGAGATTGCCGAGGAAGTTGCTGTCCTTCATCGGGATGGTGGCCGAACCGTAATTGAATGTGTTCAGGCGACTGCGCATCGCCGCGTTGTCGAGGCTGGCGCCGCGCAGCGTGTACCAGCTGGTGAGCGCAGGCAGCACGAACTGGCCGTACGGATTTTCGGCGACTTCGCCCGCCGACGCGAAGCGCAGCGCGTGCGTGAGGACGCCATCCTTGTGGTACACGATCTTCACATGGCCGTTCTGCATCGGCAGCGATGCCGCCGCGGTGTTGTAGAGGGTGCCGTGCGCGCTGTAGCCCGCATGTGTGACCACGCCGTCGCGCGTCCACACCGCCGCATGTTCCCAATCGTGGCGATGTCCGCCGCCGAAGACGGTGGCCTGGTCCTTGAGCATGTACAGCGCGAAGAAATGCCCGCAATAGCGGCTGCCGCTGCTGTCGATGCAGGCGTAGCGGTGCAATGTGTTGCTGTAGTTCATGAAATCGACCCGGCGGCAGCCGCCGGTGATGCTGCCCGACGGATTCAAGCCGCCGTTCTGTTCGCCGTACCGGCTGATGCCCGCGCTGGGCAGACAGCCATCGCCATCGAAATCGAAGACGGGGTGGATGGCGGCGACGTTGACGTTGGCAGGCAGCGCCTGGTCCAGACGCGGATAGTCGGCGGCCATCGCCTGGAGCGAGCAGAAGGCGAGCGTGCCGATGATCAGCCCGCGATGATGGTGTGGCATGTGAATCCTCCTTGATGGGGTTGATGCCGTGGGACCGATGGTCGGCGGCCGGGGGATGGTAGCAGCGGGCCGGATGAATCGAATGCGGCGCACTGTCGTCCCCTGCGGGAATCGGAATGGGTGTCGGGTCCGTGCCAGGAACGTCGGATCCGGTGCAGAATGCCGTGCGGTATTTCCGCATGACTGGAGGTTTGGATGCGCGCCATCGTCTGTCTTGCCCTGATGTCCTGTGCGACATGGGTATCCGCGGCCGAGCCATCGCTCGATGGCGCCTGGGTCGTGGATCTTTCCGCCGAGCCGGGCAAACCCTATACCCAGCCCATGACGCTGACGCTGGCGCCGGATCACAGCGTGAAGGGCAGCTTCTATCAGAGCGATATCGAGGCCGGACGCTGGAAACAGGATCGTGGACGCCTGTGCGCCAGCTTCCGCACCAGCGACGGTAAGGGCCCGTACCACACCGCCGTGTGTCTGATCGACGGCAAGGCGGTCGGCCAGACCTGGGCCGAACACCGCGACTTCCTGTTCAACTGGGTCGCAACGCGCGCGGACGGCCCGTAAGGCGGGTCTCGTACCCGCCCATCGAACGGAAGCATCTAAAATTCACTGGATAAGGTGAAAAGCGGCGGGCGTGAGACCCGCCCTACGGATCGAATCGCTCGCGGGTGTCCATTCGGACGTTGCGGAGGTGCGCTGTTGCGAGGTGCGCGGCGTAGCGGGGCTCGGCGAAATAGCCGATGAGGATGCTGCGCCGGCGCGCGCCGGTCGTGTTCAGGCTGCCCGCATGCAGCAGATCGGCATCGAACACGACGATGTCGCCTGCGCTGCCTTCCAACTGCACGCATCGCAACTCATCGTCGAGGCTGGGCGGCGGCTCGCCCGGCGCAGGGCGATGCGTGCCGGGGACGAAACGCGTCGCGCCGTTGGCGGGACCGAAGTCGTCGAAAAACGCCAGCACGTTCACCGTATCGCCGGGCCGGTGCGCCGACAGGTCGCGATGCAGGCCCTGTTGGCCGCCGCCCGCCAGGGGTTCGCGACCTTCGACCTGTGCGAGGAAGAACCGTTCGCCGATCAACGCGCCTACAGCGGTCAGCAAGGGCGGCAGCCGACAGACGGCCTGCACCTTCGCATCGAGATCCAGCATCGAATGACGCCAGTCCGCGCCGCGCGGTGCCGGCCATTGATCCGACGGTGTCACGCCCGCATCGAACGCGTCGCGAAGATCGTCCAGCCATTCCGAAGGGATCGCACTGCGGAGCAGGGCATATCCATCGCGATGCAGTTGAGCGTGGTCGAGCATGGATTCATCGATTCCGTTTCTACAGAGCGGTATTGTGATCGGGTCCGCGCGCAAGAATACAGTCGCCCGCGCGCTGGCCGTAAAAGCGCGCGAACCCCGACGCGTCGAAGCGGTTCGGGCGCGGGTTGCGACGCGATACCGATATCCCGCGAATCCGCGAGTACCGCAATCTTCGAGGCCAATGCATGGATGCCAAACAGTTTTCCTTCGCCGATCTGGAAAAACGTATCGCGGCGCTGCCCGACGGACCGATGGGCGCGTTGAATCGCCCGCGTTGGCAATACGGGTTGGACCTGCTCGGTGGCGTGGGCGTGATCCTCGGCCTGCTGCCGTCGGCGCTCATCCACTTCATGGCGCCGGCGTTGTGGATGGTGACGATGGCGTGGATGGGTTTCTGGGTGATGGTGATCGCTTTCGTGCCAGGTGTTTCTCGCGAGACGTGGGTCATGATGCGGATGTGGCGGCGCGGCAAAGCACAGGACGCGGAACAGCTCGACCACGATTTCGCCCAGTTGGACGGATTGCAGCCGTGGCTGTCCAAGCTGCCGCGGTCGGCGCTGGAACGGCGTCTGCGTTTCATCCAGATGGCGCAGGCGCGCGTTGCGGCGAAGCTGTCGCTGATGGGCGGCGGACTGGAGCGCTTCGGTGTGTCGCCGCTGATGCTGGCGGTGGTGGTGCAGATCAAGGCGATCACTGCGGAATCTCTGGCGCTGCCGCTGTGGCAGATCGTGCCCGGGATGTTCTTCGCGATCGTTTATGTCGTTGGCCTCAATGCCGCGTTCTATCGCGTGCGCATGCATCTGTACGAAGTGACGCTTGCCGAAGCGCTGGCCCGCCGGGAGCCCGGGAAGTGACGGTCAGCCCACCTCGCCACGCCCATGCCGTCGCGGTATCGTGGCCGCACTTTATCCCTCGGAGCCGCGCCATGCGCACGATCGCTGTGTTCGCCCTGTTGACTTTCGCCGCCGCCGTCCACGCCGGCGACGCCAAGCCCTATGGCAAGCCGCTGCCGGACGGCGCGTCCACGCCGATCTCGCAGGCGGTCGCCGAATTCGATGCGCATGCCGGCAAGCCCGCGCGTTTCAGCGGGCGCATCACTGAGGTCTGCCAGACCAAGGGTTGCTGGATCGTGCTGGAGGACAACGGCCGGACCGCGCGGGTGATGTTCGCCGATCACGCGTTCATGGTGCCCAAGGACAGCGCGGGCCGCGCCGAAGTCCACGGCGTGCTGTCGCGCAAGGAGCTCACGCCGGCCCAGGTGAAGCATCTGCAGGAAGACGGCAAGGGACTGGCGGTGTCGCCGGTGGAATACCGCATCCTGGCCGACGGCGCGGTGCTGCAGGCGCCGTAAGCAGCGCGTCGTGCGGATGCGGCAGCCGGGCGGTCGTCGATGCGTGCTTGTGCAGGGTGTGATGCGGATGAGCATCGGACATTGCACGATGCGATCGTGCAATTCATCCGAAACAGGTCGTTTCTGGCCGGAAACTGTCCAGCGATTGATCGATCGCGCTGCGCCGGGATCGACCGGGCAATACTGGCGCCCCACTCTGGAGGATGGTCCATGACCAAACCGACCCGCGATGCCGTGCTGATCCAACTCGACAGGATCGACAGCGCACTGGAAGCGTCCGATGCCGACAAGGCCGTACTGATGGCCGAGGCGCAGGATTGGCTGTTGGCGAATGCATCGCTGGACGCCGTCGATGCGCTGTACTACCGCGATCGCCTGCAGGCGATCCGCGAGCGACACGGGATCGATTGAGGCCGGGCGCTGCCGGCGCAACAGGGCACGCGTCCTTGCCATCGATCGGCGACCGGCTGCGACAGGTGGCGCGTTCGTCGTAGCGATGTTCTGGCAATATCGGAATCCTGCCATCGTCCGGATTCCGTACCTCATGCGCTATTTCATGTGGCTCGTGCTGCTTGGGATCGTTGTGATGGTGGGCGCGATGATCCAGCGCAGTCGCGTGCGTACGCCGACTGCGGCCGCACAGGCGCGGCTTCCCGCAGCCAAGCCGATCATTGCCGATGCGGACGTCGATGCCTTTCTGGTGAAATACGAAACCGCGCTGCAGGCCACGCAGCGTCCGAGCGTCGATATCCGGCTCGAAGCGACGACCGACGACGATCCGCGCGCGAGCAAGGTCGGCGGGCGCCCGTATTGGGCCGAGGGCCGCGACTATCCCGTCGGCGCGAACGGCGCGCCGCTGCATCTGCTGGCGCAGATCGACTTCGCGGCACTGCCGTCGTCGCTCGATGGCTATCCGAAAGCCGGCCTGCTGCAGTTCTTCATCGCGTCCAACGATCACTACGGCGCCGACTTCGACTCGGGCATGACCGCCGACGCCATGAGCGCGCAGCGGAATTTCCGTGTGGTGTATTGGCCGGATGCCCGCGCCGGGCACCGCGAAGTCGACGTTCCGGCGGCGGAGTTTCTGCCGCACGATCCGGCGCGACCGCGGCGCATGCGTTTCAGCGCCGCGACCGAAACGCTGGGCGTGCACGATCACCGCTTCGACCGGCTGCTGGGCGGCGACGCCCACGCGGCGATCGAGACATACGCCAAAGCGCACCGTCTCGATGCCGATGCGCTGTTCGATGCGGTGTACGAGCGCAACGGCCGCGGCGGCCACAAGATCGGCGGCTACCCGTTCTTCACCCAGCAGGATCCGCGCATCGACGATCGCCTGGAGCTGTTGTTGCAGCTCGATACCGACGAGCAGATGATGTGGGGCGATTCGGGCGTCGGCGGTTTCTTCATCGCGCCGGAAGATCTCGCGCGCGGAGATTTCGGTCGGGTGATGTATTCGTGGGATTGTTACTGACCGAATTCCAGCAGAGCGATGCGCTGGCGTCTCATATCACCAGCGCAGCCTTCAGCGGCGCGGTGCCGGTCCAGCGTTCGCGTCCACGCAGTGCGGTCAGTTCGATCAACACCGCTGCGCCGACGATGCGCGCATCCAGCCGTTCGACGAGCGCGCGCGCGGCGTCCAGCGTGCCGCCGGTGGCCAGCACGTCGTCCACCAGCAGCACGCGCGCGCCGGCGGGCAGGGCGTCGGCATGCAGTTCGAGCGTGTCCTGCCCGTACTCCAGCGCGTAGGTCTGCGACAGCACGTGCCCCGGCAGCTTGCCGGGTTTGCGCACGGGCACGAAACCGACGCCGAGCACCTGCGCCAGCGCTGCGCCGAGGATGAAGCCGCGCGCCTCGATGGCGATCACTGCATCGATGGCCTGTCCTCGCCAGGGTGCGGCCATCGCGTCGATCGCGGCGGCGAAGCCCGCGGCGTCGGCCAGCACCGGCATGATGTCCTTGAACACGATGCCCGGCTTCGGGAAATCCGCGACATCGCGGATCAGGTGGGTCCAGTGGGTCATGCGTTGCTCCGGCTGTGAATGCGCATAATCCCGGATGCGGCGCGATCAATGGGGTCGCCACGTCGTCGCCGTGTTCGTGGCCGCGAGCAGGCGGCGATCGCGATCGGGTTGTCGTGATCGCATTCACGGACCGGCGCGGTGCATGTGCCATCCTTGGCCGGCGGTGGCGTTGGGGGCGGCACCGATCGATGTCCCCCTGCCGGAGCGCCATGCCATGCCGAAACATACCCTCACCCTGGCGATCGCAGCGATCGCAGCGATCGCGCTGTCGTCGTCGTCCGTCGTCGCTGCACGGACCTACACCGTTGGCCCCGCAGGTCGCGATTACACCCAATTGTCGACCGTATTCACCGCCAACAATCTGGCGCCCGGCGATATCGTCGAAGTCGACGGCAACGCGACTTACGGCAGCGTGGTGGTCGGCGACGACGACGGCGGCGCGGCCGGCAACCCGGTGATCATCCGCTGGAACCGCGCGGCCGGCGCGACCCGGCCGCTGCTGCAGGGCGGCACGCACACGATCAAGTTCCAGCGCTCGAATCATGTCGTATTCGAGGGCTTCGAGGTGCGCGGCGGCGGCAGCACCTGCGTGTTCAGCGAAGCCCACGACGTGACCGTGCGCGATGCGGTGATCCACGCCTGCCCGGGGCACGGCATTCTCGGCGCCGATCTCAATTCGGGCTCGTTCACGCTGGAATACAGCGAGATCTACGAAGCCGGCTCGGGGTCGACGCGGCATCCGATCTACATGCAGTCCGACGAGATCGCGTATCCGGGATCGGTGTTCCGCATGCGCTTCAACTACATCCACAACGGCAATGGCGGCAATCTGCTGAAGAGCCGGCACGAGCGCAGCGAGATCCATTTCAACTGGTTCGAGGGTTCGGTCTATCAGGAGATCGAACTGATCGGCCCGGACTGCGAAACCCAGGCCAGCGGCTGGACGCGCGCGACGAAGCGCGAGGATGCGGAGCTCATCGGCAACGTCATCCTCCACACCTCGATGTCATGGCCGAATGCGATCCGCATCGGCGGCGACCTCAACGGCGCCAGCGATGGCCGCGTGCGGATGGTCGGCAATACCATCGTGTTCGACAGCCCGGGCACGCGGACCGCGGTCTACGTGCAGTTGGGCGTGGGCAGCGTCGAGATGCACAACAACGCGATCTACCAGACCAGCGGTGCGGCGCCTGCGATCCTGCGCGAGAACACCACCGCCGATACGCCGGTCTGCGCGCCGTTCGTCACCCAGCCGTGGAGCGGCGCGCGCAGCGTGTTCGGCACCCGCAACTGGGTGCAGACCAGTGCGACCCTGGTGCCGCCGGAATGGACCGGCACCCTGCGCGGAAGCGATCCCGGCTTCCGCGACATCGCGCAGCGCAACTTCCGTCCGCTGGCGACCAGCCCGTTGCGCAACGCCGGCGCGAACCGGCCGCCGTCGCCGCCGTCGTTCCCGATGCCGTGGGCGTTGCCGGCGATGCTCTACGACCCGCCGCTGCGCATCAAACTCGCGCCGGGCGACCAGCGCGCGCGGATCCCGCAGGGTTATTTCACCGTCGACGTCGGCGCGCTGGAAGAAGTCGATATCGACAGCCTGATCGGTCCGTTCGAGTTGCCGGGGTCGGCGCCGCTGCTGCGGCCCAGGCCGGCGGCCAAGCCGGTGTCGCCCGTGGCGCCTGTGGCGGCGCAGAACGGCCGCATTCCCCGCGTGCGCGCACCGCATCGTTAGAATGCGGGCTGCCGCGTGGCGCGGCGCAGGGGGCGCGGAATCATGCTGAAAGCACTGCGAATTCTGTTCGGCGGCGCATCCGCGTCGCGTCCGGCGCCCGTCGCCCCCGAAGCGACCGCATTCGCCGTGAGCGATATGCAGGACAGCGACATGATCTGGTACGACGACACCCGTCTGCCGCTGCCGGTGTGGGAAGAGATCGCCAAGGCCGAGCGGCCCGAGTGGACGCCGGCGGTGCGCGATGCGTTCTGGACGGCCGCGGCCGGCCGCTGGCTGCAGGCGATGGCGGCGAAGCTGCCCGCGGCTTCTCCGCCGTACCGCATCCACGAATCCGCCGATTTCCTGCTGCTCTCGGCGCTGGACGACCGGCCGGTGGAAGTCTTCATGCAGTTCTGCCAATCGCTGCGTCGCCGCATCGCGCGCAATCTGCTGGAGATCGCGACCGAACGCAGCGACGGCAAGCATGTGGTGATGGTGTTCGCCAGCGAGGACGAATACTACGACTACATCGCGCACTACTATCCCGACGATGGCGGCGAGTATGCGATGTCGGCGGGGATGTTCGTCCACGCCGGCTATGGCCATTTCGCATTGTTCGAGGGCGACATGGAGCGGATGCAGCCGGTGATCGCGCATGAGCTCACGCATTGCATGCTGTCGCACCTGCCGATCCCGGCCTGGCTCAACGAAGGGCTTGCGGTGAACACCGAGCAGGCGATCTTTCCGTATCTCGCCGACCCGCGCGGCGCGCTGTATCAACCGCACGAGATCAAGGCCAAGCACGCGGCGTTCTGGAATGCCGACACTCTGCAGGAATTCTGGTCGGGGAAATCGTTCCTGCGCACCGACGACGGCAACATGCTGTCCTACGACCTGGCCAGGCGCATCACCGCGGTCGCCGCACATGGCGAGGATGCCTTCCGCGCATTCGTGCTGGAAGCCGACCGGCGCGACGCGGGCGTGTCGGCTGAGCATTGGCTGGGCTATCCGCTGGAACACCTCATCATCCGGATGCTGGGCGAAGGCGACTGGAGGCCCGACCCGGCGCGTTGGCAGGCGGGCACCGAGCGCGGCCAGTTCTGACGTGCGCCATCCGCGGCGCGGGCACAGAAACGGCAGGGCGAACCCTGCCGTCGTGTTGCGATGTTGCGGTACGACTGAAGCGGATCAGACGGCAGCGACGGCCGGCAGATTGACCTTGTCGATGCCGTGGATCAGGCCGTTGCTGGCGTTGATGTCGCTGCTGGTGACGTGGGCGCCATCGATGCTGAACTTGCCCTCGGCCATCCTGATCGGCGCGGATTGGCCGTTGACGGTCTTGGCGGATTCCCACTTGCCGATGTCGGCGACGCTCTTGCGGCCTGTGACCACGTGATACTTCAGGATCGAGGCCAGTTCAGCCTTGTTTTCCGGCTTCATCAGCGTGTCGAGCTTGCCGGCCGGCAGTTTGGCGAACGCGGCGTCGGTCGGCGCGAACACGGTGAACGGCCCGGTGCCGCGCAGGGTCTCGCTGAGCCCAGCCTGTTCCACGGCTTTGGCGAAGGTGCCGAATGAACCGTTGGCAGCGGCGGTATCGACGAGATTCTTGTCCTGAACGGTGCTTTTAACGGTGTTCTGCGGCGTGGTGGTTTGGGTATTCATAGTGTTGATCTCGATGATGCGACCCGCGCTGTTTCGCGAACAGCGATCCGCGCAGGTCGAAGGCGGCGGTGCCGCGAATCCCGTCGATGGCAGAGGCTGTCGATGTAGACAGGCGCCGATGACGGAAGAGAAATGCCCGGCGCGGAGAGTGGGGGATTGCGGCGCCGGTGAATGCTGCGACGTTGCGTTGCAGCACAGATACAACCTACGCCCGGTGTTGTTATCGCAGCGTAACGTGTCGGTCGTGCGCAGCCCACGCAGGCTTGCCGTTCATGCTGTGTGCGCAGTTCTGTGCGCTTTCGAAGAAGCGAATTTGAAGAAGAGAAGAGGCATTGAAGCGTGCATACCTCGCGTTGTACCGTGCGCATGAAGCGGGCAATCGCTGCATGGGCCGATCATCCCGATGACGCGACCCTGACGACACCACGATGGAGGAATCGCCCATGACTTATGCCCCGCATCATCTGGAACACGAACCCGCCCGCGCCGATGTCGACGCGCTGCCCGGCGCCACCGTGCTGGAATTCGGCACGCCATGGTGCCCGCATTGCATCGCCGCGCAGCCGCTTCTGGAAGCGACGCTCTCGTCGCGCGAGGGCGTGCGGCATCTGAAGATCGAAGACGGCCCGGGAAAACCACTCGGACGTTCGTATCGCATCAAACTCTGGCCGAGCGTGCTGGTGCTGCGCGATGGCGAAGAACTGGCGCGGGTGGTGCGGCCGACATCGCAGGAAGAGATCGAGCGCGCGCTGTCGCTGCTGCGATGCGTGTGACCTCCGTTGCATTCGACGGCATCGCAGCGCCATATCGATGCCGTCGAACGCGCCGCGATGCTCACTGCGCCTTTTACTTTGAACACAGCGGATACGTAAAGGTTGTGTTGGGTTCAGCGAATTCTCCGCGCGTGGATATTCAGACTGATCCGCGAATGCCTTGCGCTGTCGAAGATGGGCGATCCGGCCTAGCGTGATCTTCTCCGCGAGTGGTTAACACCGTGTTGCGTGCGCGTTCGCGGGAGGGTTTCGATTCATCGCGTCGGTTGCAACGTAGGCCCCGGTCGAAGTGAATGACGCATCGATCCTTCCTTCATGCACTGCGGAGTATCACTATGAACAAGACTTCCACATTTCGCCTGACCGGCCTGCTGGCCCTCGCCACCGCGATCGCCGCTCCGGCTGCGTTCGCCCAGGACAGCACCACCACCACCGACCAGGCGCAGGCTGCACAGGCGCAGCCGGCGACGCCGGCCACCCCCGCAACGCCGGCCGAGCCGGGCAAGAAGACGTGGGCCGACCTCGATGTGAACAAGGACGGCAATCTCGACAAGACCGAAGCCGCGCCCATCCCGACGCTGCAAGCGGTCTTCGACACCGCCGACACCAATGCCGACGGCGCGTTGACCGGCGAAGAGTACAAGACCTATCTGGCGATGAATGGCGACGGCAAGGCCAAGCCGAAGAAATAACGCGACGGCATGTCGCGATATTCTTTGCGGCATGCGTGAACGCCAGGCGTCATCGCGCGGAAGGGGCGGCTTTAGGTCGCCCCTTCCGTTTTCTACGACTGCGGATTCAATCCTTGTGTGCTTTACGCATCGTGCGTTCGAACAGCTTCAGCGTGCGCTTCCATGCATCGCGCGCGGCATCGGCGTCGTAACGCGGCGTGGTGTTGTTGTTGAAGCCGTGCTGGGTACCGGGCGGGCGCAGCAGCGTGTAGCGCACATCGGCGGCCTTCAGCGCGGTTTCGTAGGCCGGCCATCCGGCATTGACGCGTTCGTCGTTGTCGGCCAGCACCACCAGCAGTTCGGCCTCGATCTTCGGCACGTCTTCCAGCGGCGCGGCGCTGCCGTAGAACGGCGCGGCCGCGTCCAGCCAGGGCAGACGCGTGGCGAGGAAGTTGGCCATGCCGCCGCCGTAGCAGAATCCCACCACGCCCAATCGGCCGTTGCCATTTTCGATGTTGCGCAGCATGTCGGCGGCAGCGATGAAATCCTCGCGCGTCTTCGCCTGATCGAGCTTGCCGAAGAGCGTGCGCGCGTCGTCTTCGTTGCCCGGGTAACCGCCCAGCGGAAACAGCGCATCCGGCGCGAACGCGATGAAGTCTTCCAGCGCCAGACGGCGCGCGATGTCTTCGATATGCCGATTCAGGCCGCGGTTCTCATGGACGACCAGCACCACCGGCAGCGGCTTGCGGATTTTCGCCGGCTTCACCAGATAACCGCGCGCGGTGCCGTAACCCTGCGGCGATGGGAATTCGACGTACGTCGCGACCAGTCGCGGATCGTCGCCAGCGACTTCCTGCGCCGCGGCGAACTGCGGGCTGAGCGCGGCCAGCAGTCCTGCGGCGGTGCTGGCGCCGACCGTAAAGCGCGCCGCGCCGATCAGGAACCCGCGACGGTCGATCGCGCCGTGTACGTACTGGTCGAACAACTTCAGGACTTCGGGATCGAAATCCTTGGCGCTTCGATCTGGAATCTTCGACATCGGTGCAAGTCTCCGGCGGACGTGACGAGGGGGAATTCCGTGCGGTGAAATCCTACGACGAGGCGCCTGCGAAACCCTGCTGCCGCCACGCTTCGAACACCACCACCGCCACCGCATTCGACAGATTCAGACTGCGGTTGCCGGGGCGCATCGGCAACCGCAGCCGTCGACCGTCGGGAAGCGATGTCAGCACGTCTTCGGGCAGGCCGCGGGTTTCCGGCCCGAACAGGAAGGCGTCGCCGGGCGCGAACGCGATCTCGTCGTAGCGCTTGGCGTTGCGCGTGCTCAGCGCGAACAGCCTCGGCGGCATGGCGTTGGCTTCGGCGATCGTCGCGAGCGCGTCGTCCAGCGAATCGTGCACGCGCAGCTCGGCGTACTCGTGGTAATCCAGCCCGGCGCGGCGCAGTTGCGCATCTTCCAGCGTGAAGCCGAGCGGGCGGATCAGATGCAATCGCGCGCCGGTGTTCGCGCACAGGCGGATGACGTTGCCGGTATTCGGCGGAATTTCCGGCTGGTAGAGGATGACGTCGAACATGCGCGTCATTGTGCCAGCGGTCGACGGGTATTCCGCGTCAACGCCCCACCCTGCACGCCGCCAGCGGCATCGCCGCCGCCGTCTGCCAACGCTGCGCTTCGGCCGGCTGCGGCGCGTCCGGGAAATCGATCCGCGCTTCGATCTGGTCGCCGCGGCCGTCGCGGACATTGGTCAGCCCCGCGAAGCGACGCAGGCGCCGGTCGGTGGTGGTGTATTCGACCGAAATCGGCGAGGTCACTTTGCCCAGAAGGCCTTCGAGGCGCAGCTCGAAACGCTGCACTGCGGCATCGCCGTTGCCGTGACGACCCAGGCCGCGGACCTCGAACGCCAGGCTGCGCCCGAACGACGGCACCACGAACGCCAGTGGCCGGGTTTTTCCGGCGCCCAGCTGCGACCACGACTGGCGCAGGAATTCGTCGAAGCCGGCGTCCGCCACCAGCGTGCCGTCGGATGCGCGCAGCGGCCGCGGCGGTTTGGCGCCGGCCCAGATCATGGTTCGGCCGCCTTCGCGGCGCAGGCCTTCGCGATAGCCGCGGGCATCGACCAGCTCGAACTCGGGCGCGGTCGCCGAACTGCGGTAGTCGATGCGTTTGCGCGCGAACGCCACGCCGTCCGGGCAGCGGTACAGCACCAGCCGTTCGACCGGCCGCTCGCCGTCGCGTCGGAACAGGTGTTCCTCGCGATAGAGCAGGCGGTCGGTCTTCGGGTCGCGTGCGTGGCCTTCGACCGACAGCAGAGCGGCCTGGGCGGGCGCGGCGACAAGCGCGTACAGCAGAAAGACGGTCGATGTCGAGGTCATGCGCAAGGATACGGGAGCCGCTTGCCCGCGGATGCGCAGTCTGCGACTCGACGCGCGCCATCGTCGCGGAGCGGCTACCAGGGCTGCGGCTGGCCCTGCCAGTCGAGGAAGCGCCCGCTCTCGTCCAGGGTCAGGCCGTCGATCACCCGCAGCAATCCGGCGACCGATGCCGTCGCCGCGATCTGCGCGCCGTCGCCGCCCATCTCGGTCTGCACCCAGCCCGGATGCAGGGCGACCACGCGGATGCCGCGGTCGCGCAGCGCGTGGGCCAGCAACACGGTGGCCATGTTCTGCGCCGCCTTGCTGATGTTGTAGCTGGGCGTGCCGAAGCGGCTTGTGCTGGCGATGGAACCGAGGGTCGACGACAGATTCGCCACCGTGGCGCCGTCTGACAGGGCGGGCGCCAACCCCTCGGTCAGCAGCAGCGGGCCGCTGGCGTTGGTGCGGAAGCTGTCGTCCAGATGCGCGGCGGACAGCTGGCCGAAGCGTTCGCCCGAGTGCAACACGCCGGCATTGTTGATCAGCAGGTCGATGTGGTCGGCCACCAGCGGCAGCTCGCGCACCAGTTCGGCCCGGGATTTCTCGTTGGCGACGTCCAGCGGCAGCACGTGCAGGCGGCCCGGGTACTCGCCGGTCAGGGTGTTGAGGGCGGTGGCCTTGCCCGGATGACGGCAGGCGGCGATCACCCGGTCGCCGCGGGCCAGCAGCTGGCGGACGAATTCCAGGCCGATACCGCGGTTGGCGCCGGTGACGAGACAGTGTTTGGCCATGCGGGCAGCTCCATGCGGGGGCGGGCGTGCGGTGCGTGCATGCGGTGCGTGCATGCGGGGCGGGGCCGGCCGGGACTTGTGGCCTAGTGTCATGCCCGGGCGGGGCCGCTAGCATGCAACGCCTGCCGATCCATGTCCAAACGGCGCCGTCCGGCGCGGTCGTGCATGCGGGGCGGCGTCCCCGGCCGAGCGTTCCAGGCGGCCCTGTGCCCAGTGCCCCGCACATCATTCACGCTTCAAGGAGTTCCGCATGTCCATCGCCAATCCGCGTCTGCCCGTGCTCAAGCATGGTCTGCTCGCGCTTTCGTTGACCGCCGCCCTCGGCGGCGGCCTGTCCCTGTTGCCGGTCGACGCCCAAGCCCAAGCCCAGGCCAAGGGCGCGCGCAGCGCCGATGTCGACATCCCGTACCAGCAGTTCACCCTCCCCAACGGCCTGCGCGTGATCGTGCATACCGACCGCAAGGCGCCGATCGTGGCGGTGAACATCTGGTATCACGTGGGCAGCAAGGACGAGCCGGCCGGACGCAGCGGTTTCGCGCATCTGTTCGAGCACCTGATGTTCAACGGTTCCGAGAACCATCCGGGCGAATTTTTCGACCCCTTCGAGCTGGTCGGCGCCACCGACCAGAACGGCACCACCAATCAGGACCGCACCAACTACTTCCAGAACGTGCCGACCACCGCGCTGGACATGGCGCTGTGGATGGAATCCGACCGCATGGGCCATCTGCTCGGCGCGATCGACCAGGCGACGCTCGACGAACAGCGCGGCGTGGTCCAGAACGAGAAGCGCCAGGGCGAGAACCAGCCCTACGGCCAGGTCTGGGAACTGCTGGGCAAGGCCATGTATCCCAAGGGCCATCCCTATAACCACAGCGTGATCGGCTCGATGGCCGACCTCAACGCGGCGTCGCTGGACGACGTGAAGAACTGGTTCCGCACCTGGTACGGCCCGAACAACGCGGTGCTGGTGCTGGCCGGCGATATCGATCTGGCCACCGCCAAGGCCAAGGCCGCCCAATATTTCGGCCACATCCCGGCGTCGCCGACCATGGCGCAGCCCAAGGTGAATGTATCGCCGCTGGCAAGCGATTCGCGCTCCGCGCTGAGCGATAAGGTGCCGCAGGCGCGGATCTTCCGCGTGTGGAACGTGGCCCAGGCCGGCACCGTCGATATCGACCGGCTGCAGTTGTTCGCCCAGGTGCTCGGCGGCAGCCGCGCTTCGCGTCTCGACCAGCGCCTGTTCTTCCGCGACAAGCTGGTCGACAACGTCAGCGCCAGCGCCGACTACTCGCAGCTCAGCTCGAATTTCACGATCAGCGCCACCGTGAAGCAGGGCGTGGACCCGGCCAAGGTCGAAGCCGCCATCGACGAAGAACTGAAGGCCCTGCTGCGCGACGGCCCCACCCAGATCGAACTGGACCAGGCGCGCGCCGTGACCAAGGCCGGCTTCATCCGCGGCGTGGAGCGCATCGGCGGTTTCGGCGGCAAGGCCGACGTGCTGGCCGAATGCGCGGTCTACACCGGCAACCCCGGTTGCTTCCGCGGCAGCCTGAAGACCATCAACACCGCCACCATCGCCCAGATCAAGACCGCCGGCGTCAACTGGCTCGGCGCCGGCAAGGGCAGCCACACCCTGGTGGTGACCCCGGGCGAGCGCAAGCCGCTGCCCGAAGACGCCGCGGTCACCCCCGCGGCGCTGACCCTGCCCCCCGTGGACAAGAAGTACCGCACCACGGCCAGCAAGGTCGATCGCAGCACCGGCGCGCCGGTCACGACGGTCTTCCCGGAGCTGAAGTTCCCGTCGCTGCAGCGCGCCACCCTCAAGAACGGCACCACGGTCGTCCTCGCCGAACGCAAGGGCGTGCCGGTGGTGCAGATGAGCTATCTGTTCGGCGGTGGTTATGCGGCCGACAAGGGCGCGAAGCTGGGCACGTCGAGCTTCGCGATGGGCATGCTGGACGAAGGCGCCGGCGATTACGACGCCATCGCGTTCGGCAACCGCGCCGAATCGCTGGGCGCCAATCTCAGCGCCGGCGCCAGCCTGGACGGCGCCAGCGCCGGCCTGTCCGCGCTCAAGCAGAACCTCGATCCGTCGGTGGCGCTGTTCGCCGACATGCTGCGCCGCCCGCGCTTCGAGCAGGCCGAAATCGATCGCGTGAAGGCCAACTGGATCGCCGGCATCGCCCAGGAAAAAGCGCGTCCCAACGGCGCCGCGATGCGCGTGCTGCCGCCGCTGCTCTACGGCGAAAACCACCCGTACGCTATTCCGTTCAGCGGCTCCGGCACCGAGGCGTCGATCGGCTCGCTCAACCGCAACGACCTGCAGGCCTATCACGGCCGCTGGGTGCGTCCGGACAACGCGACCCTGCTGGTGGTCGGCGATACCACACTCAAAGAGATCGTCCCGGTGCTCGAAAAGCACTTCGGCGACTGGAAGGGCGAAGGCAGCGTCGCGGCTCCTACGGTGGCTATCCCCGCCGTCGCGACCCCGCGCAAGCCGCGCGTGTATCTGATCGACCAGCCGGGCGCGGTGCAGGCGAACATCTACGTCGGCCAACTGGTGCCTTCGACCAAAGATGCCGGCGCGGTGAAGTTCGATATCGCGAATGCGGTGCTCGGCGGCGAGTTCTCCTCGCGTCTGAACATGAATCTGCGCGAAGACAAGCATTGGGCCTACGGTTCCTACAGCAGCGCCTCCGGTGCGATGGGTCAGCGGCCGTGGATGGCCTTCGCCGCGGTGCAGATCGACAAGACCGCCGAATCGCTGGCCGAGATGCGCCGCGAGATCGGCGAATACGCGACCGGCAAGGCCCCGCCGAAGCCGGAAGAAGTGGCCAAGATCCAGTCCACCGAAATCCGCGGCCTGCCGGGTTCGTACGAAACCGCCGGCGCCGTGCTGGGCACCCTCGGCGGCATCGTCCGCTACGGTCGTCCCGACGACTACGTGTTCCAGCGCAAGGCCGAGATCGAAGGCCTCACCCCGGAACAGGTCAAGGCGGCTGCGGCCACCATCGCCCCGAACGCGCTGACCTGGGTCGTGGTCGGCGATCTGAAGCAGATCGAAAAGCCGGTGCGCGCGCTGAAGGTCGGCGAAGTGTTCATCGTCGATGCGGATGGCAAGGCCGTGAAGAAGTAAGTCGGGGTTGTTGCCCGGCTCAGCCGATGCCCGCCATGATGGCGGGCATCGTTTTTCAGGAGTATCGAATCATGTCTTCGCGGGTTTCATCCTTGTGTACCGCCGCTTCACGCATCGTCGCCGTCTTCGTCCTGACGCTTGCCGCCACCGCCTGCACGTGGGTCCACATGGCGCCCGGCGCATCGAGAGTGCGCGTGGTCCAGCAGGCGCCGTCCGGCTGCGCCAAGCGCGGCGAAGTCGAAGTGTCGGTGAAAGACAGCATCGCCTTCTACGAACGCAATCAGCTGAAGGTGCGCGACGAACTGGAAACGCTGGCGCGCAACGAAGCGCCCGGGCTCGGCGCCGACACCGTGCAGCCGGCCGCGCCGCCGGTGTCGGGCGAGCAGCGGTTCATCGCCTGGCGTTGCCTCTGAGTCGCTGCGCGCCGTAGAGCGGTCTTCAGGCCGCCGCTTTCTCCATCACCAAGGCCTTTTCGAACGGCCGATTCATTGCCATCAGCCGCAGGCGCGGCTTCCATGTCGTCGCGGTTCTGTTACGTCCTGGGCCGGCCTGAAGGCCGCTCTACGTCTGTTGACACGTATTTCCGTGGTTGCCATCGCAACGGCACGGCGATTTTTCAACACGGAGAATTCAAACAGGCTCTCAGCGCGCCAGACTTTCCAGCCGCAGCGCGGTCTGGCCCATGTGCACCACGCCGTGCTCGCCCGGCGCATGCACCTGCAGGCCGAAGCATGAGGACTCGAGTTTGTTCCACTCGCTCAACTCGCCGCTGTGCGCCCACTTGCGCACGATCCGCAGGCTGTAGCAGCCAGCGGCTTCGGTATCGGCGGGCTCCCAGTCCACTTCCTGGCTGCCCAGGATATTGATCTCGAACACCGCGCCCAGCGGCGAGCACACCTTGAAGTGTTGGTGGCCCAGGCCATTCACCGGCGCGCCGGTGTCGGCCTGCGACACCGAGACGAACAACAGCAGCACGTAGCTGTCGTCGTGGACGGATTTGGATTCCTGCGATACCGCATCAACGATCAGTCGTGCCATCGAGATCTGTCTCCTGGGCTTGGGCGGGGCGCCAGCCGCCTGTGGGGGGCACGGCAAAGCCGCGAGTTTGAAGCAGGCGCGGCCGCCTGCCATGGGCCGATGGACATGGTCGACAGGCATCGGCTCGGGCCTTACATGCGCCTCCGGAAACCTCATGCGAACCCGGAAACCGGGCCTCCTGCCGTCCCATCCTCCCTGAACAGGCTCTGGCATCAGCGCGGAAATACGGGCCGCCCCCCCTTTTTGCATGCGCTGGGCCATGGAAGCCGGTACCCTATACGGTTCCTGTCTGTTTTACGGCTGAACACCTCATGCTGTTTCAACACGTCGCGATCGCCGGCCTGGCGCACATCGATGCTCCGCGCCAACTGACTTCCGCCGAGATCAACGCCCGGCTCAAGCCGACCCTCGACCGCCTCGGCATCAAGGCGAACGTGCTCGAAGATATCGCCGGCATCCATTCCCGTCGCCTGTGGGACGACGGTGTCGAGGCCTCCGACGCCGCTACCCTTGCCGGCGTGAAGGCGCTCGCCGACGCCGGCATCGATCCCTCGCGGATCGGGCTATTGGTGAATACCTCGGTCAGCCGCGATTACCTCGAGCCGTCCACGGCCAGCATCGTCAGCGGCAACCTCGGCCTGTCCGACATGTGCCAGAACTTCGACGTGGCCAACGCCTGCCTCGCCTTCCTCAACGGCATGGACATCGCCAGCCGCATGATCGAGCGCGGCGAAATCGAATACGCGTTGGTGGTGGATGGCGAAACCGCGAACCTGGTTTACGCCAACACCATGAAGCGCATGCTGGCGCCCGATGTGACCGAAGATCAATTCCGCAGCGAGCTCGCCTCCCTGACCCTGGGTTGCGGCGCCGCGGCGATGGTGTTGTCGCGCAGCGAGCTGTGCCCGGATGCACCGCGTTACAAGGGCGGCGTCAGCAAGGCCGCCACCGAATGGAACGGCCTGTGCCGCGGCAACCTCGACCGCATGGTCACCGATACCCGCATGTTGCTGATCGAAGGCCTCAAGCTGGCCTCGAAGACCTTTGCCGCCGCGCGCCTCGCGCTGGGTTGGGTGGTCGGCGAGATCGACGAATTCGTCATCCACCAGGTGTCGCGCGTGCACACCGATGCGATGGTGAAGGCATTCGGCATTGATCCTGCGAAAGTACTGACCATATTCCACGAGCACGGCAACATCGGACCGGCGTCGGTGCCGATCGTGCTGAGCAAGCTACGCGACCTGGGTCGCCTCAAGAAAGGCAGCCGGGTCGCCTTGCTTGGTATCGGATCGGGCTTGAATTGCTCGATGGCCGAAGTGGTCTGGTAACGCTGGAAAGCTTCACGTCGGTGGCGGTTTCCAGATGCAATGGCGGCGGAACTTGTTGCTTGAAACCGCAGTCAGAGGGAGTAACCTGAGGCTGCCATGTACCGAATCGTCGCCCATCTTGTGCTTTCGGCCGTCTTGATTGTTCAGGGCGTTGGAGCCGTGTGTGCGGATGGCCCGATGACGCCCGGCATGGCCGGGCAAGCCATGGCGCCAAGCCAAGCCATGGTCGCGACGGGCGCGTCCACGGCAGAACCGTGTCAGGACTGCCCGGCTTGCCCGGAGGGATCGAGGGCCGGAAGCGATTGCCTGAAAAACTGCAGTCTGCCCGCGAGGCTTCCTTGCGCTTCGGCGATCGCGCGTGATGTTCCTCCCAGCGACAGCCCGGTGGCAGTCCCCAAGATCTCCCTGGTGGACTTCGTCCAAGTTCCGCCCACGCCGCCCCCCATCGCCTGATCTCCTGTAAGCAGCTTCCCCGCGGCGCAACGCCGCAGAAGCGCTGCTTGCCCGCTTCCAGCCCTTGCTGACATTTGATGCCTGTTTCCGTACCGGGAACCATGCGTCGAACGTGCCCTATTTCCGGCGCGCTGGGGCTGGAACCCAAGACCAGCTCCCGTAGGAGCTTTTCGACGAAGGAATTTGGTCATGTCTCGAACAGCTGCGCTTTACTCTTCCTGTCTTCTAACCGCGTTGCTCTGGTCCGCAGTCGCGTCGGCCATGCCCAACGCGATCAGCTTCGACCAGGCAGTTCACCGCGCGCAGCAACTGGCGCCGTTGGTGGCGGCGCGACAGGCGCAAACCATCGCGGCGCAGGCCGAGGCCGCGCGCGCGTCGGCGCTGCCTGATCCAAAAATCATCTTTGGCATCGACAACCTGCCGATCACCGGAGCCGATGCATTCGATTTCCGCGCTGACGA
>JBKJTC010000263.1:0-8688 GCA_046590925.1 Lysobacteraceae bacterium
CCGCGGGCAATTCCGCGACGCGGCGCCGGGTGCCGCGTACCGGCAGCTCGTCCATCGCCGCGCGCAGGCTGCGCACCGCATGTTCCAGCGCCCGCGTCGGCTCCTGCAGTACCGCCAGCGCGCCCGCGGATTGCTTGCACTCGGCCAGCGCATCGCGGGCAAGCTCGACCAACGGCCGCGCGCTGAGGTTCTCGCCAAAAAACTGCGCGGCCAGGTCCGGCAGCTGGTGCGCCTCATCCACCACGAACGCCTGCGCCCCGGGCAGGATCTCGCCAAACCCCTCCTGCCGCAGCGCGAGGTCGGCCAGCAGCAGGTGGTGGTTGACGACGACCACGTCGGCGGCCTGCGCGCGCTGGCGCGCCTGCACCACGAAGCAGTCGTCCCAGAAGGGACACTCGCTGCCGAGGCAGTTGTCGGTGGTCGAGGTGACCAGCGGCAACAGCGGCGAATCCTCGGGCAGAGCGTCGAGTTCGGCCAGATCGCCCATCCGCGTGCGTCCGCTCCAGGCGACGATGCGCTGGAACTGGGTGATCTGGTCCTTGCTGGTGAAGCGGGGCTCGCCCTTGCTTTTTTCCAGCCGGTATTTGCACAGGTAATTGGCGCGGCCTTTCAGCAGCGAAGTCTTGATGCCGACGCCCAGCGCATCGCGCACCCGCGGCAGATCGCGGTGATACAGCTGGTCCTGCAGCGCGCGGGTGCCGGTCGACACGATGGTCTTGAGGCCCGACAGCAACGCCGGAACCAGATACGCGAACGTCTTGCCGGTGCCGGTGCCGGCCTCGGCCAGCAGTACGGCGCGGTCTTCGACGGTTTCGGCGATCGCCATCGCCAGCTGTTGCTGCGGCGTGCGCGGCGCGAACCCGGGAATCTTCACGGCGAGCACCCCGCCGTCGCTCAGCGCGTCGCGGCAGGCGCGGGCCAGCGCGGAGCGCGAGTCCAGCGCAGTGTGGTCTTCGCCCGCGTCGCGGCCGCTGCGGACATCTGAAGCCATGTTCATCCGCTCAATACCGCGGTGGGCCGGTGAGCGTGCAGTCCATCTGGCTGCGCTCGGCGGCGGCGGTCGCTCGTCCCAGTTCGTCCACTTCGCGTTGCCACTGCGCGAGTTTCTCGCCCTTGGGCTGTTTGATGTCGGCACGCGTGTGCAGCGCGCGGAGCTTGCCGAGCGGCTGCAGACGGATCGTCGCCCAGTGCCGTCGGCACAGCGGCCCGACCTTGCCGCCGAGCGCGTAGGCGTCGCGCGCAAGCGCCGCAGCCTTGTCCAGATTCTTCTGCAGTACCGCGACTTCGGCGCGCTCCTGCAGCAGCGCCGGATCCTCCGGCGCGATGGCGAGCGCCTTGTCCAGCGCCGCGGCCGCATCGGGATAGCGTCGCGCGCTTTCGAACTGCACCGCCTGCATGCGCAGATCCTCGACCATCGGGTCGCGCAGCGGCTGCACATCGAGTTCGCCTTTCTCGAACGCGCCTGCGGCGCGGATCTCGGCGACCAGTTGCTCCGGCGCGGGGCCGCTCCATTCCGGGGCGGGCGGCGCGCTGGTGCAGGACGCCAGCAGAAGCAGGCCCGCGGAGATGAAAAGACGCTGGATCATGAGGCTCATGCGACGCGGGCCTCGATCGCGCTGCCCGAAGGCAGCATGCCGCGCTGCTGATCGCGGCGTTCCTGCTCGCGACGCTCCTGTTCGCGGCGATCGGCGTCCTCGCGCTGGCGGCGTTCTCTGTATTCGCGTTCGCGCGCTTCGCGGTATGCCTGATCGCGCTGTTGCTGCTGGCGATACGCCTCGTCGCGCGCACGCAGTTGGGCGTAGCGCTGGTCCTGTTCACGTTGAAGCCGTGCGCCCTCGCGCATCTGCTGCTCGCGACGTTCCTGCTCTTCGCGATCGCGGGCGTCCTGGTTTTGAAGGGTGTTCTGGCGTTCGTCCTGGCGCTGGCGTTCTTCGTCCGCGCTGCCCGCATCGCCGTCGCCGCGGCCGAAGATCCTGCCCCAGAAGCTTTCATTTCCGGAACCGTCGCCCTCGCCGCCTTCGACGCTGTCGATACTTTCGGGTTCGGTCAGCAGACAGGGCTGGTAGGCGGGCGCGAATCCGGTCACGAAGCCGATCCGGCGCGCGCCCGGGCAGCCGGCGTCGGTGGTGCGGCCATCGGCCACCCATTGCCAGTCGATGCCTTTGTTGCCGACCTGCAGCGGCGCGGTGGGCAGGCGCGAGAACAGTCCCGACCACACCCGCATCGCGCCGGTGGCGCCGTACAGGCCGGTGGACGCGTTCTGATCGTTGCCGACCCAGACCACCGCGAGGTGATCGCCGGTCCAGCCCGCGAACCAGCTGTCGCGGCTGTCGTTGCTGGTGCCGGTCTTGCCTGCGGGCTGCAGCCGGCCAAGACCGTCGCTCATCAGCTGTCGGCCGGTGCCGGAGGTCACCGCCTGCTGCAGCGCGGACGTCACCAGCCGCGCGGCGACCGCGTCGCCGGCCTGCGCCGGTTTCGGCGCGGCGTCGTAGCGGTTGTGCGCCTTGCCGTTGGCGTCCAGCACCCCGCGCACCGCGTGCAGCGGCTGGATTTCGCCGCCGGATGCGAGGAACTGATACAGCTGCGCCATCGCGTACGGGCTCTGGTCCAGCGAGCCCAGGATCAGCGACGGATTCTGTCCGGCGTCGATGCCGGCGAGCGTGCGCAGCAGGTCGCTGAGGCGCTGCGGCCCCACGTCCATGCCGATCCGCACTGTCGACTGGTTGTAGGACTGCGCCAGGGCGTCGATCAGGCGCACCGTGCCGTGGCTGCGGCCGTCGGAATTGCCGGGTTTCCAGCGTTTGCCGTTGTCCAGCACGATGCTGACCGGCGAATCGTCGACGGTCGACGCCAGCGAATATTTGTCGGGCTGCGCCAGCGCCAGCAGGTAGACGAACGGTTTGAGCAGCGAGCCCACCGGGCGCTGCGCCTGCACCGCGCGATTGAAACCGTGCTCGTCGAAACTGCGGCTGCCGATCACCGCCACCACTTCGCCGCTGTGGACGTCGGTAACCACCACGCCGGCCTGCAGCGGCGGGCGGCGCGCGGTGCCCAGCGCCTTCATCGCGCGGGTCACCGCGCCTTCGGCATAGGCCTGCGCCGAGGGCGACATGCCGGTGAGCACGGTCAGGCCGGCGCCCTGCAGTTCTTCTTCGAAATAATCGCGCGCCAGCTGGCGGCGGACCAGATCCACATAGGCCGGAAACCGGTTCGCGACCATGCTGCCGGGCACATCGGTCACGCCCAGCGGCGCCTTCGCCGCGCGGTCGTATTCCTTCTGGTCGATGATGCCGGTCTCCAGCATCTTCGCCAGCACCAGATTGCGGCGCTCCAGCGCGCGTTCCGGCTGTTTGCGCGGGTTGTACCAGGACGGCCCCTTCACCAGCGCGACCAGCAGCGCGATGTGTTCGGTGGACAGATCGTCCAGATGGCGTCCGAAATAGAACTCGGCGCCCGAGGCGAAGCCGTGGATCGCCTGCGAGCCGCGCTGGCCGATATCGACCTGGTTGAGATAGGCCTCCAGGATCACGCCTTTCTCGTAGCGCGCGTCGATGATCAGCGCGTACAGGATTTCGTTGAACTTGCGGGTGTAGGTCTGTTCCTTGCCGATGCCGAGCAGGCCGGAGCGCGCGAGCTGCTGGGTCAGGGTGCTGCCGCCCTGCTTCACATCGCCGCCGGATTTGATCCAGACCCACAGCGCGCGGGCCATGCCGCTGGGGTCGATACCGTGGTGGCGCGCGAAATCGCGATCCTCCACCGCCTGCAGGCTGTCGGTGAGCAGCGGCGGCACTTCGCTGATCCGCACCAGCCGGCGCTCTTCCTGCTTCTGGCCGTACAGCGTGGCGATGCGCGCGGGATCGAGTCTGGCGGATTTCACCGCTCGGTCGTTTGTCAGATCGCGCACCGCCCGCACGCGACCGCCGGAGACCGTCACTTCGATCCGGCTGGGACCGACCAGGCCACCCACGTCCTGATAGCCGCGATTGGCGATCCGCCAGCGCGCGCCCTTGACGCTGTACATGCCGGGGCGCTCGCCCTTGCCGTCGTCGCGGTAGGAGGCGGCCTCCAGCTCGGTCTTCAGGGTGCGGGCGTCCATCGCCATGCCCTGGGCGAGATGCAGCGGGCGGGCGTAGACGCGGGTGGGCACCTGCCAGCGCAGTTGGCCGAAGCGCACGCTGACCTGATGGTTCAGGTACAGGGAGTAGGGAATCAGGAAGCCCATGCCGATGGCCACCGCCACCAGCCCCCAGCCCAGGAGCCGCCGACGCCAGCCGCGGCCCGTGCCGTCGGCTTCGTCGAGACCTTCGTCCTCGTCGTCAGCGTCGTCCTGATCTTCCGGATCGTCGTCGATATCTTGATTGCGGGCCATTCGGGCGGAGTCGTGCCTGTCTATCGCGCCTGAAGGCGCGGGTGCCTGTGATCGGGCGGGAGATGCGAAAATGCCGGCCGAGTCTAGCAGGGTGTCGCGATTCGGCACGTTCAGGGCACGCTCCGGCACGCCGCGACGCGCCACGATCCGCCGCATCTTCCGCATCCCCTCCGCCGCACCGACCGCAGACCCAGGAGCCACCTTCAGGATGTCGTTCTCGCCCGCCGATCTGCGGTACATCTGGCGTCGCGGTTTCGGCCTGCTGCGGCGCGGCTGGGCCAGCCTGCGCAGCCGCGGCTGGCGCGTCACCTGGGATCGCGTGCGAACCCGACTGGACGGTGCGACGCCATTGCCGCCCGGCAGCCTCTACGCGCCGGAGCCGATGGCGTTCGCGCCGTTCGCGGTGGCAACGTCGACCGCACCGACCGCGAGCATCGTCATCCCGGTCTACGACCAGTTCGCGCATACCCTCGCCTGCCTGCGCGCGCTGGCCGCGCATCCGCCCGCGACGCCGTTCGAGGTGATCGTGGTCGACGACGGTTGCAGCGACGAAACGCCCGCCGCGCTGCCGCAGATCGGCGGCGTGCGCTATCACCGCCGCGCGCGGAACGGCGGCTTCATCGCCGCCTGCAACGACGGCGCGTCGCTGGCGCGCGGCGCATATCTGATCTTCCTCAACAACGACACCGTTCCGCAGCCGGGCTGGCTCGACGCGCTGCTCGGCACCTTCGTCGAGCACGCCGATGTCGGCATGGTCGGCGCGCAGCTGCTGTATCCGGACGGCCGCCTGCAGGAAGCCGGCGGCGCGGTGTTCGCCGACGGCAGTGGATGGAATTACGGCAGGTTCGAATCGCCCGATGATCCGCGCTTCGGCTATCTGCGCGACTGCGATTACGTCAGCGGCGCGGCCTTGGCGATCCCCCGCGCACTGTTCGCGCAGCTCGGCGGTTTCGACACCCGCTACGCGCCGGCCTACTACGAAGATACCGACCTCGCCTTTGCGGTGCGCGCCGCTGGCAAACGCGTGCTGTACCAGCCCGCTGCACGGGTGATCCACGCCGAGGGCGGCACCGCCGGCACCGATATCAATGTCGGGATGAAGGCGTATCAGATTCGCAACCGCAGCATCTTCGCAGAGCATCGCCGCGAAGCATTGGCGCAACACCTGCCCGCAAATACCGTGCCCACACCGGCGCTGCTGCATCGCAAACAGAAGCAGATCCTGATCATCGATGCGCAGACGCCGCGCCCGGATCACGACTCGGGTTCGCTGCGGCTGGTGAACCTGATGCGGCTGCTGATCGAAGAAGGCGCACATGTCGTCTTTCTGCCGCAGGACGGCCAGCGCATCGAGCCCTACGCCGCGCAGTTGCAGCAGCTCGGCGTGGAGGCCTGGCATGCGCCGTTCGCGGCAGCGTCACCGGCATGGCTGCGCGAACACGGGCCGCGCTTCGATGCGGTGATGGTCAGCCGACATTACGTGATCCGCGAATTCATCCCGCTGCTGCGCAGGGACGCGCCGCAGGCGACGCTGATCTTCGACACCGTGGATCTGCACTATCTGCGCGAGCGTCGCGGCGCAGAAGTGAGTGGCGACGCCGCATCGGCGCGCGCCGCCGAACGCACCCGCGCGCTGGAGCTGGACGCCATCGCCAACGCCGATACGACGCTGGTGGTCAGCGACATTGAACGCGATCTGCTGCGCATCGATGCGCCGGACGCTCGGGTCGAAGTGTTGTCGAACCTGCACCGGGTCGCAGGCAGCGGAGAACCGTTCGCGCAACGCCGCGATCTGGTGTTCGTCGGCGGCTTCCATCACCCGCCGAACGTCGATGCCGTGCGCTGGTTCGCGCAGCAGGTGTTCCCGGCGATCCGCGCACGCCTGCCGGATGTGGCATTCCATTGCATCGGCAGCCATCCGCCGCCGGACATCCTGGCGTTGACCGCCATGCCCGGCGTGATCGTGCATGGTCATGTCGCCGACATCGACCCGTTCATGGACGGCGGCCGCATCTCGGTCGCGCCGCTGCGCTACGGCGCGGGCGTGAAAGGCAAGATCAATCTGAGCATGGCCCACGGCCAACCGGTGGTGGCGACCGCCTGCGCGGTGGAAGGCATGCATCTGCGCGGCGGCGAGGACGTGCTGGTCGCCGACGATCCGCAGGCATTCGCCGATGCGGTGGCGCGTCTTTACGAAGACGAAAGCCTGTGGAACACGGTCGCCCGGAATGGATTGGACAGCGTGGCGCGGAATTTCTCGCTGGAGGCGGCGCGCGGCGTGGTTCGCGATGTATTTCTGCGCCGGGCGCGCGACCCGTAAGCCGTAATTTCTGTCATCCCGAGCGCAGCGAGGCACCTGCTTGTCGATTTGCGCATCGGAAAGCAGGTCCCTCGCTGCGCTCGGGATGACAACATCATCCGGAACGGAACTTGCTCGACAGCCTGAAAACACGCTGCGCGCGATTGCCCTGCGTATTCCGCAAGACTCGACTCCCCCTGTAGATCCGCCTGTAGAGCGGCCTTCAGGCCGCTGCTCGTTGATGCGGGCAATTCAGCGGCCTGAGGGCCGCTCTACGAAAACTGCTGCGCGTTCAACGTTCCACCGACTCCGCTGCGCGCAGGCGCTCGGCGAATTCCGCAAGGCCCGACACGCGCGCATCCAGACCTTCCGCGGCATCGTGCGCAGCGCGCGCGCCGTCGACATCGCCCGCGCCCAATCGCTCCTCGCCCACCGCCACCCAGCGCTGCGCGAGCCTGCTGCGGGCAGTGATGTTGTCGCTGTGGTCGCCCGCCAGCGCGATGCCCGCATCCAGACAGACCCGCGCGCGCTGCAGGCGGTTGTCGCGCAACGCGTTCTCGAAACACTCGCGCACCCGCGGCAGCATGCGTGCGGTGGCCCGACGCACGCCGACATCGTCCGGCGCAAGCGCACGCGCCGCGCGCAGCTTGTCGAACGCGCTGTCGCCGGGCGGCGTGAGCCAGTCGCCGCGGACTTCGGCGGCGGCGGCTTCCTCCAGCAGCGTGCGCAGGCGCCGTTCCAGCACGCGCGGCGGCAATCGGGGGCCAGCGGTGCCGCGCGCCCGCGCCGCGCGCTGCAATGCGTCGCGCACCTGCGCCCATGCCGGCGCATCGGGAACCAGCGCCTCCGCAGCGGCCAGTTCGGCGTTCGCGCGATCGAAGCGGAAATCCGCGGCGGCGTCGCGCGCCCGCGCGGCATGCGCACGCCCGACCGCGAGCAGCCCCGCATCGGCGGCATCGGTCTCGACACCGCTGGCCCGCCATGCGCGATAGTCCTCGCCGGCGCGGGTCAATCGGCCGGCGCGCAGATCCGCGTCGGCGCGCCGACGCAACCGCTCCACCGCCTGCACCAGCGCAGCCTGGGTTTCCGGCAGATCGCCGTGGCCGGCGTCATATTCGATCGCAAAGGAGATTCCGGCCGCAGCCGCGGCCAGATCGCCACGACCAATCGCCTCGCGAGCCTGCTGCAGGCGCGTGGCCAATGCGTCCTCGCGGCCTTCCAGCGCCGCCAGATGCGCAGGCTGCAGCTCCAGAATCCGTCGATACAGCGGCAGCGCCGCATCGGCAGCGCCCTCCAGCCGCCCGCTCGCGCGTGCGGCGTCGGCGGCACGCTGCAGATCGTCGATACCGGCCACCGCGGCTTCGCGACGCCGCAGGATCTCGGCCACCGCATCGGCCTGCACGCGCGGCGCGGACAGCGCGCGCGCCAGGCGCAGCTGTCGATGCGCTTCCGCGAACGCGCCGCGTTCGGCGGCGGATCGCGCCCGTTGCACCGCCGCCTGCGCCACTCGCGCCACCCCCGAACGCAGTTCGGCGCGATCCGGATCGATCGCCACGGCGGCTTCGTACAGTTCGCGCGCACCGCTACCGTCGGCGGCGCTCAAGCGCCCCTGCTGCATCGCGGATTCGGCCTGCAGGCGCAAGGCCTCCGCTTCCGCCACCGGCCACAGGCGCTCGGCGATCGGGCCGCGCAGCGCGATGAACAGCACTATCAGCCCACCGGCGGCCGCGGCCGACGTCCACAGCCAGTGCGCACGGAGATGTGCGCGGAGGCGGTGCCACGAAGTCTCGCGAGTCGGAGTCACGGGCAAGAGGATAGCGCCTCATCCTCGGGGTTGTGGTGGGGACTTTCGGGTATCGCGCGCGATCCGGGTGCCTGGAGAGGCAAAAGCAAATCCCCCCTGCCCCCCTTTTTCATAAGGGGGCGAAGCCTGTCGCGCCTGTGGGTGCGCTGTTCCTCGGAAGTGCCCGTGGTTTCCTGTTTCGAAATACAGAAACCAATGCGATCAGAACCGATGACA
>JBKJTC010000125.1:0-12840 GCA_046590925.1 Lysobacteraceae bacterium
GCGTAGATGTTCTGTTCGACGAGGATGCGCGAGCCGCATAGACAGATCTGGCCGCTGTTCTGGAACGCCGAACGCACGATGATGTCGAGATGCTCGCGCCAGTCGCTGTCGGCGAAAACGAGGGTGGGATTCTTGCCGCCGAGTTCCAGCGACACTTTCTTCAGCTGCGAAGCGGCGAGGGCGGCGATGCGCTTGCCCACCGCAGTGCTGCCGGTGAACGACACCGCCTTGATCGCCGGGTCCAGCACCAGCGGTTCGCCGATGTCCGGGCCCAGGCCGTGGACGATATTGAGCACGCCGGCCGGGAAACCGATGTCGTTGGCGAGCCGGCCGAGCATGGTCGCGGTGGC
The DNA here is from genome assembly GCA_046590925.1 of Lysobacteraceae bacterium. Lineage (GTDB taxonomy): Bacteria > Pseudomonadota > Gammaproteobacteria > Xanthomonadales > Xanthomonadaceae > Lysobacter_I. The sequence continues at coordinate 351 of JBKJTC010000125.1, forward strand.
CGGGGTGATCTCCGACGGCTTGGCGGCCACGGTGTTGCCGGCGGCCAGGGCCGGCGCGATTTTCCAGGTGAACAGATACAGCGGCAGGTTCCACGGCGAGATCGTCGCGACCGCGCCCAGCGGCTGGCGCAGGGTGTAGTTCAGCCCGGCCTGGCCGTGATGAGATTCGCTGGCGAACTGGGTCGAGGCGTGCGCGAAGAAGCGCAGGTTCGAGATGGCGCGCGGGATCTCGGCGTCGCGGGCGAGGGCGAAGGGTTTGCCGCCGTCCAGCGCCTCGGCGTGGGCGAAATCGTCCAGCCTCGCCTCCACGGCGTCGGAGAGGCGTTCGCGCCAGCGCGCGCGTTCGGTCGACGACAGCGCCGACCACGCGGGAAATGCGGCCTGCGCCGCGGCGATGGCGTCGGCGGCATCGCTGGCGTCGCCGGCCGCCACCTGCGCGTAGACGCGGCCGGTGGCGGGGTCGAACACATCCAGCGCCCGGCCGCTGTGCGACGGGCGCTCGTTGCCGGCGATCACGTGATGGAAGGTGCGCATTTGCCAAGCTTACCGAGATCGGTCGCCACTTGCCCCTTGGTTGTCCGCAACACTGTTGAAACAGGGGCATCTCGTCGGCCGGTGGAGACCTTCGCCAGCGTACGTTGCGCCGAATCCCGCGGCGCCCGCCGCGATCCTCTCCTGCACGCAAGCCAAGAGTCCATCATGAAGAATCATCGTTCGTTTTTGCTGCTTGCTCTGCTCGCGCTGGCACCGGTCGCCGCCCAGGCCCACGGCGACGCCTGTCCCAAACCGTTCCAGGCCACCGGCACGGTCGCGTTCCCGGCGGATTACAGCGGCGTCACCGGCCAATTCTGGGTGCCGGCGGGTTACCGCCTGCAGATCGAGCAGATCAGCGCCGACTTCCGTCTGCCCAGCGCCACCGACACTACGGACTTCCAGGCTGGCACCACCGTCGGCGGCAACTTCGCCTGGCACGACCTCGAAGTCGCGCAGGGTCGACCGCAAGGCCTTCGGTCCGGTCACGCTTTATGCCGACAAGGGTACCGATGCGCGCATATCGATTGCGCGGATCACCAGCACCTACACGGTGACGACCGCGCGGTGGACGGTGACGGGATGGCTTTACGTGGCATTCGGACAGGTGGCACATGATGTGGAACTTGTCGAACACGATGAGGGGTGTCCCGGTCTTTCCGCCGGTCTTTCCGTTCCCCTCCCGGTCTTTCCAGCTCTTTCCGTCTTTCAAGATGACGCATGCGGACACCTCCCGGTATAGTGTCCGCATCGCCGCAAATGCAGTGCTCTTGTTGCGACTTGCAACCGCACGAAAAGGGAATACGTATTGATCCCCTTCGCGTGCCTTCGTGAATTGCCGTGATTGGATTTCAATTCTCCCCCGAAATGCATATGGACGTTGCCGAAACGCTTGCACCGAAACATGTATCGCCGGGCTCCGCGCATTGGCAGGCGCGGTTGTTGTTGAGGTTTTCCGACGACGACGGCGTCACCAGACTCACCGACCGCTCGCATGTCGGACCTTTGCGCGTGCAGAAGCCGTTGTATCCGGAAGGAGCGGACGTCTGTCATGCGATCATCGTGCATCCACCTGGTGGCGTTGTCGGTGGTGATGAACTGACTGTCGAAGCGCATGTGCAAATGGCGGCGCATGCGCTTGTGACCACGCCAGGCGCGGCCAAATGGTACAAGGCCAACGGCAAGGTTTCGACCCAGACGATACAAATACAGGTCGATGCCGATGCCGGTATGGAGTGGCTGCCACAGGAGACTATCTTCTTCGATGCGGCCGATGTCCAGTTGCTGCAATCCATTTCATTGGCGAAAGGCGCGCGCTATATCTCCAGTGAAATCCTGTGTTTTGGCCGTATCGCTTCAGGTGAGACATTCTCCACCGGCAAGATCACGCAGCATACGGTCATACGCCGGGAGGGGAAATTGATCTGGTTCGAGCAGGGCGCGCTTGCGGGCGGCAGCGCCGCAATGCACAGTGCCTTGGGCTTGAATGGAAACAGCGTCAGCGCTACGTTGATCGCGGCGGGTGGGACGGTTCCGACGACGGTGATCAACGCATTGCGCGCAGACGCGGACCTGGTGTTGAATGGCGCAGACAGCTTCGGTGTCACCCAGTTGCATGGGCTTGTGGTGGTCCGCTATCTGGGCAATGCCAGTGAGACTGCCCGAGCGTTGATGTTGCTGGCATGGCGGCATCTCCGCATCGAAGTGATGGGCCGGGATGCGGTGGAACTGAGGATATGGAACACGTAAGTTCGAAACGGCGCTGGGTCATAACCCACTGGGTGAGGGCCTGCTCGATACGAACTGATGCCCCACCCGCTGCAAATGTGTTCCGACGTTACGACGACAAGAGCCAATGACGAGAGCCCGATGGACTTAACGCCAAGAGAGAAAGACAAACTGCTGATCTTCACCGCGGGATTGCTCGCCGAACGACGCAAAGCGCGCGGTTTGAAGCTCAATTATCCTGAAGCCGTCGCACTGATTTCTGCGGCGATCATGGAAGGCGCCCGCGACGGCAAGACGGTCGCGGAACTGATGTCCGAAGGAACGAAAATACTGTCGCGTGGCGATGTCATGGATGGCATCGCCGAAATGATTCCGGACATTCAGGTCGAGGCGACGTTTCCTGACGGCACCAAATTGGTCACCGTGCATGACCCCATTCCCTGATGCTGTCGTCGACGGAAAAACCATGATCCCAGGTGAACTGTTCGTAGCTCCGGGCGACGTCGAATTGAATGTCGGCCGAGAGACCGTGAGCGTCAGTGTCGCGAATACCGGCGACCGGCCGATCCAGGTCGGGTCGCATTTCCATTTTTTCGAAGTGAATCCGTTTCTCGAATTCGATCGACAGCGCGCTTATGGCATGCGCCTCAATATTGCAGCCGGCACCGCAGTGCGGTTCGAACCGGGGCAGGCGAGAACCGTTTCATTGGTGGCGCTTGCCGGCGATCGCATCGTCTATGGTTTCAACGGGCGTGTGATGGGGCCACTCGAATGACCAGAATCACCAGGCAGGCTTACGCCGAAATGTATGGGCCGACGACCGGCGACCGGATGCGCCTGGCGGACACGGAGCTGATCATCGAGATCGAAAAGGACTACGCCATATACGGCGAAGAAGTGAAGTTCGGCGGCGGCAAGGTCATCCGCGATGGCATGGGTCAGTCGCAGCGCAGTCATGCCGATGTGATGGATACGGTGATCACCAATGCCGTGATAATCGATCACTGGGGCATCGTCAAAGCGGACATCGGACTGAAAAACGGCTTGATCGCCGTGATCGGAAAAGCCGGAAATCCGGACATCCAGCCGGCCGTCGACATGGTCATCGGCGGCGCAACCGAGATCATTGCCGGCGAAGGCATGATCGTGACCGCAGGCGGCATCGATTCGCATATCCATTTCATTTGCCCGCAACAGATCGAAGAAGCGTTGATGAGCGGGATCACGACCATGCTGGGCGGCGGCACCGGCCCAGCGGTCGGTACCGCCGCGACGACCTGCACGCCCGGGCCATGGCATATCCACTCCATGCTGATGGCGGCCGACGCTTTTCCGATGAATCTGGGATTCATGGGCAAAGGCAACGTCAGCTTGCCCGAGCCACTGGAAGAACAGATCAAGGCCGGTGCGATAGGACTGAAACTGCACGAAGACTGGGGCACGACGCCCGCAGCGATCGACAATTGCCTCTCGGTGGCAGAGCGCTACGACGTGCAGGTTGCGATCCACAGCGACACCTTGAACGAGGGCGGCTTCCTGGAGCATACGCTCGCGGCTTTCAAGGATCGCACGATCCATACCTTCCATACCGAAGGTGCCGGTGGCGGGCATGCGCCGGACATTATCGCTGCCGTTGGCGAGTCGAATGTGCTGCCATCGTCGACCAATCCAACGCGCCCGTACACCGTCAACACGCTGGACGAGCATCTCGACATGCTGATGGTCTGCCACCATCTCGATCCCGCGATCGCGGAGGACGTCGCGTTTGCCGAGTCGCGCATCAGGCGCGAGACCATCGCCGCAGAGGACATCCTGCACGACTTGGGTGCGATCTCGATGATGTCATCGGATTCGCAGGCGATGGGACGGGTGGGCGAAGTCATTTTGCGCACTTGGCAGACAGCGCACAAGATGAAGATGCAGCGGGGCGCGCTCGCTGAAGACAGCGCTGGCCACGATAATTTCAGAGTCAAGCGCTACATCGCCAAATACACCATCAATCCGGCCATCACTCACGGTATTTCTCACGTGACAGGGTCTTTGGAGGTCGGCAAGATCGCCGACGTTGTCTTGTGGAAGCCCGCTTTCTTCGGCGTCAAACCGAGCATGATCGTGAAGGGCGGGATGATCGTTGCAGCACAAATGGGCGATCCGAATGCCTCGATTCCCACGCCGCAACCGGTGCATGCCCGCTTGATGTTCGGCGCTTTCGGCGGCGGCTTGAAAAAGTCGTTCACTTTCGTGTCCCAGGCGGCGCTGGATGCCGGTGTCGCCGAAAAGCTCGCGCTCACCAAAACCGTCATCGCGGTCAAGAACACGCGCGATGTGCGAAAGACGGACATGATCCACAATGGCGCCACTCCGAAGATGGAAGTGGATCCGGAGACCTATCAAGTGCATGCGGATGGTGAGTTGCTGACTTGCGAGCCTGCCCATGTGCTGCCGATGGCGCAACGATATTTTCTTTTTTGACGAACCGACATGCTGACCATTCACACAAAGATCGCACGCGCGGACACGGTGTTTGCGCAATTGGTATTGCCTTACGAATTGCGCGAGAAGAGCCGACTTCGCGCGGTGATGAGCAATGGCGAAGAGGTTGCCGTGATGACTCCGCGTGGCACTGTCATGCGCGATGGCGACCTGCTGCAGAGCGACGACGGCCGTGTGGTGCAGATCGTCGCCGCGCGTGAGCCGACGTGCCGCGTCGAGTGCGAATCCGCGTTCGCCCTGTTGCGCTGCGCTTTCCATCTCGGGAACCGCCACACGCAAGCCCAGCTTGGCGATGGTTACTTGCGTATCCGCAAGGACGCCGTGCTCACGGAAATGCTGCAAGGCCTTGGTGCGGTCGTTGTCGACGAGCTTGCCTGTTTCGAGCCCGAGGCGGGAGCCTATGGCGGTGGACATCGCCATGGCGGCGACGATGCCCATCCGCACAATCCGCTCGCACCGATCCCGCTGCGTCAGCGCATCCATCGGCCCTCGGACGTGGAATAGCGGCATGCAATCCGCGGCCTTGCTGCATCTGCTGCAATTGACCAGCCCATCGCTGCCGATAGGCGCGTACAGCTATTCCCAAGGCTTGGAAGCGGCAATGGAAAACGGCACGGTCAAAGACGAACACAGTGCGCGCGATTGGATCGTCGATCATTTGCATCACGCCGTCGCGCGGTTCGAAGCGCCCGTTCTGTGGCGATTGCTCGAAGCGTTTTCCACCGCAGATGCACAGACGGCGAAGTATTGGACAGAGGTGTTCCTCGCATCCCGGGATACCGCCGAGTTCCGTGCCGAGACCGTACAGATGGGATATTCCCTGGCCAAGCTGCTCGCCGATCTCGACATCGTCGACGTGCGTTCGTTGACCGATCTGCCCAGACAGGCGGACATTCCGCTGCCCACAGCCTTGGCCTGTGCGGCCGTTGCGTTGCGCGTGCCGCATGAGGCCGCTCTGCTCGGCAGCTTGTACTCGTGGGCGGAAAATCAGGTGCTGGTTTGCGTCAAGTCGGTTCCGCTCGGGCAGATGTCCGGTCAGCGATTGCTGTTGTCGCTGCGTGTCGAACTCGAATCGGCTGCATGCGTCGCTCGGACATTGTCCGACGATCAACTGTGCAACTGGACGCCGGGGTTGTCGATGCTGTCCATGCGCCATGAAGTGCAATACAGTCGTCTATATCGCTCCTGAAATCACTGGCATGGACATCATGATTGACGCATCGCATCATCAAACGCCGAATCCGCTGCGGGTCGGTATCGGCGGCCCGGTCGGCTCCGGGAAAACCGCGCTTTGCGAATCGCTCTGCAAGCGCATGCGTCATCAATACGAGATGGCGGTGATCACCAACGACATCTACACGAAAGAGGACATGGAAATCCTGCTGCGTGCGGATGCCTTGCCTGCCGAGCGCTTGATGGGGGTGGAAACCGGCGGATGCCCCCACACCGCGATCAGAGAGGACGCTTCGATCAATCTTGAAGCGATCGCTCGCATGAGCGCGGAATTTCCGCAGCTCGATTTGATGCTGATCGAATCGGGCGGCGACAACCTGGCGGCGACGTTCAGCCCGGAGCTGTCCGACCTCACGATCTATGTCATCGACGTGGCCGCCGGCGAAAAAATCCCGCGCAAGGGCGGCCCGGGAATCACCCGTTCCGACTTGCTGATCATCAACAAGACCGACCTTGCGCCGCACGTCGGCGCCAACCTCGATGTCATGGCTGCGGATGCCAAGCGCATGCGCGGCGATCGGCCGTTCGTGTTCACCAATTTGCGCATCGGCGAGGGTGTGGACGCGGTGGTCTCCTTCATCCGCAAGCAGGGACTGCTCGATCGGGCATGAATGTTTCGCTACCCACCATGAGAATGACGATGAATCAGCGCCAGTCGCCCATATCAGGCATTTCCAGCCTTGCCGCACGCGCACTCTTGAGCGTGTGGGTCCTTTCGTTTGCCTTGCCTGCTTCCGCCCACATCGATCCGAGCCATGTTGCATCCGGGTTTGTTTCGTCCGGCTTTGTCTCCGGCCTCCTGCATCCGCTATCGGGTCTGGATCATCTGCTGGCCATATTCGCAGTCGGTGTTTGGGCATCGCAGCATCAGGGCAGAGAGCGCAGGGCGTTGGCCGTCGTATTTCCGGTGATGATGGTGGTCGGCGCCGTGCTTGGCTCGCTGGGCTTGGTGTTCTCGGGAATAGAGGCGGGTATCGCCATCTCCGTTGCGGTCCTGGGGGTGTTGATCGCGCGCTCGATCAGACTGTCTACGTCAGTCGGCGCGCTCCTCGTCGCATGCTTTGCGCTTGCGCATGGATATCAGCACGTTGTCGAAATGAGCGCTGCGTACTCCCTCTATGCGTACTGCGCGGGCTTTGCGCTCTCGACAGTGCTGATCCTCGTGTCCGGGCTTGCGCTGGGCACGGGGTCGACAAGGATGTTCGCCCGTTCGGCCCGCCGTTGGACTGGCGCTGTCATCGCGACGGCCGGTATGTACTTCATCTTCGCGGTCGTTTGATCGGCTCACCGGGAATGCTTGGGCGTGTTGGAATTGTGGGTGAATTGTGGGTGTCCTTTATGTCTGCGAATCCCGCCATCGCACCTGCTTTACGATCCTTTCGCGGCAAGGCCACGATGTCTCCCTTCTCCCCGCTGTGCGGGGAGAAGGTGGCGTGAAGCGCCGGATGAGGGGCGCACTTCGCGATACGCAAAAAACGCTGCAGTGACGTAGCCCGGGTAAGGCCGCAGGCCGCACCCGGGGATCTTTCGTCGTTCATCCCGGGTGCGCTTCGCTTACCCGGGCTACGAGACGAAGAACATCAGGACACCCACAATCCGTAAGCCGCCTCCTCTGCTGAGCGGGGTTGCATGCGCCTCAACAGGCCAGCGCACGCCGCTGCTGGATCAGCTCTGCGAGGATGCTGACGGCGATCTCGTGCGGCGTCTGCGCGTCGATGTCGATGCCAATCGGCGCACGCAGACTTGCCAATGCTGTTGCGTGTTCGGGCAAGGCGGCGCGCACTTCGTCGATCCGCTTCGCGCTGCCCATCATGCCGATGAAGCGCGGCGGCCTTTGGCACAGCGCGCGCAGCGCGGCGATGTCGCAATGGAAATCGCGATTCAGAAGCACGGCGAACAACTCGCGTTGCGTGTCCAGCGCGCTGGGCAGTAAATCGATCGGGCCGCACAAGCGGGTTGCATGGTTGAATTTCGCAAGCTCTTCGCTGCGTTCGTCATAGGCCCACAGATCGAAATCAAGCAGATTGGCGAAGTCGTGCAGGGCAAGCCCGCAGTGACCAGCGCCGACGATCAGCAGGCGCGGGTCCGGCTGGATCGGTTGCGGTTCACCGCCGCCGAGGTCGTCGCATCCCAGGGTCAGACCGCGCCCGGCAGCCAGGGTCTCGGCGATCGATGCCGCACGCAGGCCATCATCGCCGCCATACCAGCGGCGCAGGCCGATCCGCATCCGTCCGCCGCAGATGCCGGCGGCGCCCTGCCGGCCGCTCAGATCGATCTCGACTTCGACGCTGCGCCCCGCGTCGTGCAACAAGTCGTGCGCGGCCGCGATCACCTGGGTTTCGGCCATGCCGCCGCCGACGCTGCCGAAAGTGCCGTTGGCACCGATCAGCATCCGGCTGCCGCCTTTGCGCGGCGTCGCCCCACGGGTGTCCAGCACGTTGGCCAGCACCACCGGACCCGCCGCCAGCCAGGCGTGCAGACGCGCAAACAAGCGTTCGTTCAAAGGCCGACGCCTCCGCGCACGCACTCGATGGCGGTGAGGATCGCTTCGGGCGTGGCCGGCGCGCCGAGCCCGATTGCGCGCGCGTCGCCAAACGCGGCGACCGCTTCGCGCAGCGCTTCGCGCACGCTCATCGCCAACATGAAGGGCGGTTCGCCGACCGCCTTGCTGCTGAAAATCACCTGCGTGGTCGGCGGTTCGCTGCTCCGGAACAGCGTCAAGCGGACGTCTTCCGGCACTTCGCCGACGGTCGGAATTTTGTAGGTGCTGGGCGCGTCGGTGAGCAGCTTGCCGGCGTCGTTCCAGCGCAGCTCCTCGCAGGTCAGCCAGCCCAGCCCCTGGACGAAGCCGCCTTCGATCTGGCCGCGATCGATCGCGACGGCCAGCGAGTCGCCGACGTCGTGCAGAAGATCGACCCGGCGCAGCGTGTGCACGCCGGTGTATCCGCAGACTTCGACCTCGCTGACGGCCGCCCCGAACGCGAAGTAATAGAACGGATGGCCCTGGCCGGTATGCGGATCCCAGCTGAGGCCGGGGGTGCGGTAGAAACCGGTCGAGGACAGGCTGACCCGCGCCCGATAAGCGGCGCCGACCACGTCCTCGAAGCGCAGCCGGCGATCACTGTCACTGTCGGCGAACACCGCATCGTCGGCGAAACGGACCTGTTCGGGTGTCACGCCGAGCAGCTCCGCAGCGACCGGACGCAGGCGTCCGAGCAGGGTGTCGCAGGCGGCCTTGACCGCCTGGCCATTCAGATCGGAGCCGCTGCTGGCCGCGGTCGCCGAGGTGTTCGGCACCTTGTCGGTGCTGGTCGGCATGATCCGGATGCGCGCCATGTCGACGCCCAGCACGCGGCTGGCCACCGCCAGCATCTTGGTGTGCAGGCCCTGGCCCATCTCGGTGCCGCCGTGGTTGAGCTGCACGCTGCCGTCGCTGTAGATGTGGACCAGCGCGCCGGCTTGGTTGTATTCGGTCTTGTTGAAGGAAATGCCGAACTTGACCGGCGTGATCGCGATCCCACGCTTGCGGTGCGCGCTGCTGGCGTTGAATGCGGCGACCGCTTCGCGGCGAGCCAGGAACTCGCTATCGCGCAGCAACTGCCGCCACAGCGCCGGCAGGTGATTGTCGACCACCGGCTGCCCATAGTGGGTCTGGTTGCGGTCGCCGCGACCATGACCGTCGCCATCGCTGGCCGGACGGTAGAAATTGCGCTCGCGAACCTCGTGCGCAGGCAGTCCGAGATGGCGTGCGACCCGCTCCAGCACTTCTTCGCCGACCAGCATGCCCTGCGGACCGCCAAAGCCGCGAAAGGCGGTATTGGAGGCCAGATGGGTGCGTGCGATCCGGCCGGTGACCTCGATGTCCGGCACGAAGTAGGCGTTGTCGACATGCACCATCGCGCGCATCAGCACCGGCGGCGACAGGTCGCAACTCCAGCCACCGTCGGCGATCAGTTCGACCTTCAGCGCCAGCAGCTGGCCTTGCCGATCGAAGCCGACCTCATAGCGCCCGAGGAATGGATGGCGTTTGCCGGTCATCTGCATGTCGAGGCCGCGGGTCAGCTTGATCCGCACCGGGCGGCCGGTCCTGTACGCCGCCAACGCCGCAATCGCGGCGTAGGGATTGGCCTGGGTCTCCTTGCCGCCGAAGCCGCCGCCCATGCGCAGGCTGCGGCAGACCACCCGATGAGCCGGCAGGCAAAGCACGCGGGCGACGATGATCTGGGTTTCGGTCGGGTGCTGCGTGGAGGCGGCGATCTGCACCGTGCCTTCGCTGTCGATCTCGACCCAACTGGCCTGGGTTTCCAGATAAAAGTGATCCTGACCCCCGATCAGCAGCTCGCCGGACAGCCGCAACGGCGCGCGTGTCATCGCCGCACCGGCATCGCCGCGGGCCACCCGTACCGGCGGCAGATGAAAGGCCTGCGCGGCCATTGCCTGCTCGATGCCGAGCAGCGCCGGCAGCGCTTCGTAGTTCACCGACACCTGTTGTGCGGCAGCTCGCGCCAGGGCTTCGTCATCGGCCACGACCCAGGCCACCGCCTGACCGTAGAACTGCACCGTTTGTGGCGGAATCAGCGGTTCGTCGTGCAGGATCGGGCCGGTGTCGTTCTCGCCGGGGACATCGCTGGCGGTCAGCACCGCGTATACGCCGGGCATGGCCAGCGCGGCCGCGGTATCGATCCGGAGAATTCGCGCATGCGCATGTGGCGCCTGCACCGGATACACGCTCAGCATGCCGCTGGGTGGCCGCTGCTCGTCGGTATAGATCGCGCGACCGGTGACGTGGCCAACGGCGCTTTCGTGGTGCAGTGACGCCGGCGACGCGCTCACGGCTGGGCCTCGGCGATGAAGCGCAGGAACAGGTTGGCGCAGAGCGCCCGGCGGTATTCGCTGCCGGCACGATGGTCGCTGAGCGGCGTGAACTCCACGCGCAATTGCGCGGCGGCGGCGTCGAGCGTCGCCTGGTCGAGCGGTCGTCCCATCAGCAGCGCTTCGGTGATCCGCGCCCGCACCGGAACGGCGGCCACGCCGCCATAGGCCAAGCGTGCGTGGTTGACCCGCTGCTGGTCGTCGAGACCCAGCGAAAACGCTGCCGCCACGATGCTGATGTCGTCGGTCTGCCGCTTGGCCACCTTGGCGCAGCCGGAACGCAGGTCGGCGCGACGCGGCAACGTGACCCCCACGATCAGCTCGTCGGCGCGGCGCGCGGTCTTGCGATAGCCGAGAAAATACTCGGCCGCGTCGATCTCGCGGGTGCCGTCCAGGCTGCGCAAATGAATCACCGCATCCAGCGCGAGCAGGACCGGCAACAGATCGCCGATCGGCGACGCGCTGCCGAGGTTGCCGCCAAGGGTCGCGCGATTGCGCACCTGGCGACCGGCAAACCACGGCAGCATCTCGTCGATGGCCGGGAAGAGTCCCTGCAGCTCCGACTCCAGACGGCTCAACGGCACGCCGGCGCCGATCCACACCCGGTCGTCCTCAATGTGCAACTGCTGCAATTCGCCGATCCGGTCCAGCGCGATCAGCACCGGCGCGACCGGCCGGCCACGGCTCAAATCGACGCCCAGATCGGTGCCGCCGGCAAACCAGTCCGACTGAGGGTGTTCGGCCTTCAGCGCCAGCGCATCGGCGATGGTCACGGGGCTGAAGCACGGCATGAGGTTCGCGGCCGGCAGTGGCGGTCTGGGCTGCGCGCGCAGCGCGGCGAAGCGCGCATCGCTCGGTGCGTCGGCCACCAGCCGCTGCGCCGCCCGGCGGATCGGCCCGTACCCGGTGCAGCGACACAGATTGCCGGCGATCGCATGATCGTCCAGCGCGCCTTCGTGCAGCCCGGCAAACAGACTCATGACGAATCCCGGGGTGCAATAGCCGCACTGCGAACCGGCAGCGTCGACCAGCGCCTGCTGGACCGGATGCAGTGTCTCGCCCTCGGCCAGCGCCTCCACGGTCAGCACCTCGCGGGCCGGCAACACGCCGACCGGCAGAAGACAGCTGTTGACCGCCACATAGCGCGACCCACCGTCGCCGTCGGCCTCGATCAACGCCACCGTACAAGCCCCGCAATCACCGTCCGCGCAGCCTTCCTTGGTGCCGGTGTGGCGATGTCGATTGAGCCAGCGCAGCAGGGATTCGCGGGGGTCGCTTTCGGCCAGCGATTGGGTTTCGCCATTCAGGCGAAAGGTGTTGGAGGTGATCATGACTGGATGGTACGTCTTGGGAAGCGTCAGTTCCATGGCGGGCCATGCATAGCCAATGAAGGCCGCGGGCAGGCCTGCACACACCCTGCGGCGTTGGAACTGATCCGAAACCCAATCGCGTTGATGGACCCCGGCAGGCCGCTGAAATACCTGCGGCAGCAGGTTTTCGGTGGGCTGTTAACACAGCTAAGAGGGTGTTTACAAAATAGTAAACTACGCTTCATCCAATCTCCGAGAGCATCAGGATGGGCCGCCCCTTCAAGCTTCAAGCCGAGCAGGAAACCATACTCACGCAGATCGTC
>JBKJTC010000146.1:0-26864 GCA_046590925.1 Lysobacteraceae bacterium
GACGATCTGCGTGAGTATGGTTTCCTGCTCGGCTTGAAGCTTGAAGGGGCGGCCCATCCTGATGCTCTCGGAGATTGGATGAAGCGTAGTTTACTATTTTGTAAACACCCTCTTAGCGCGGTTCGTATTTCCCCATCAGTTCCTCATCATTTCGCCATGGGACGCGCCCGCGACGAATCATTCGCACCGCATGCGAATCCCGTTGCACGCCAATCCGTCCCTCTCGAATCCCTACCGTAGGGCGGGCCCTGGCCCGCCGTCCCGACAATTCCGTCGTGGATCGCGGTGGTCGAAAGTACGGGGCCGAGACACTCCGATCATTTTGCGGCGCAATCGGTAACGCCGTAATGGCGGGCCAAGGTCCGCCCTACAGGTTTTGCGGTTTTGCGGTCATGCCGTCGCACGGATCGCAAGGCGATCCGGCGTAAAGCACGCTGCGCGATGATGGGCTCAGCTCAGCCCAGCGACGCCAACCATTCGTCGTCGGAGCCCTCATTCACGCCTTCGAACAGGAAGGTCGAGAGATAGCGTTCGCCGGTGTCGGGCAGCATGGTCAGCAATACCGAGCCTTCGGGCGCGGATTCGGCGGCCTTGATCGCGGCGGCGGCGGTGGCGCCGGCGGAAATGCCGACGAAGATGCCTTCCTCGGCGGCGAGGCGGCGCGATGTGTCGCGCGCCACCACGTCGTCGATCAGGATGATCTCGTCGGCGATCGTGCGGCTGAGCACCCCCGGCAGGAAGTCGGGGGTCCAGCCCTGGATCTTGTGCGGCTTCCATTCCTGGCCCGACAGGAGCGCCGCGCCGGCGGGCTCGGTGCTGATGATCCTGATGTCGGGGCGCGCGAATTTCAGTACTTCGCCGGCGCCGGTGATGGTGCCGCCGGTGCCCCAGCCGCTGACGAAGTAATCGAGGCGCTTGCCGGCGAAATCGCTGAGTATTTCCGGGCCGGTGGTGCTGCGGTGATACGCCGGATTGGCTTCGTTCTCGAACTGGTTGGCGAGGAACCAGCCGTGTTTTTCGGAGAGTTCCTTGGCCTTGCGGACCATGCCGCTGCCGCGCTCGGCGGCGGGGGTCAGGATGACCTTGGCGCCGTACCCGCGCATCAGTTTGCGGCGTTCGATCGAAAACGTTTCCGTCATCACCGCCACGAACGGGTAACCGCGTGCGGCGGCGACCATCGCCAGCGCCACGCCGGTGTTGCCGGAGGTCGCCTCTACAATCGTCTGCCCGGGCTTCAGGGTGCCGCGGCGCTCGGCGTCGAGCACGATGGCCAGCGCGAGACGGTCCTTGACCGAGCCGCCGGGATTGAACGATTCCACCTTCGCGTAGAGCGTGACGTGCTTCGGCGCGACGCGGTGGAGTTTGACGATCGGCGTACGGCCGATGGTGTCGAGAATGCTGTCGTAAAGAGCCATGGTGGAATCCTGGGTGGAATCGGGTGTGAGGATCTTGAGGCGTTTCGATGACGGTATCGGTCATCGATTCTGGATCGGATTCTGGATCGGGGCGATCGGATGAACGCGAGCCTGCGCTGTTTCAGGCCGCCTCCGCCAGTGCGGGGGTGGGCAGCTCCGGCGCGATATCCACGTTGATATCGAGTGCGATGTCGGGCGCGATGTTGGTGGTGTCGCCGATCGGCGCGGCGCCGTACCAGTGCAACTCTGCGGCGAGCGCAGCGACTTCGCCGACGAACAGCAGCGCGGGCGAACGCACGTCATGACGACGGGCGAGTGCGGGCAGATCGTCGAGCGTGCCGACGATCACGCGCTGCTCCGGGCGCGAGCCGTTTTCGACCAGCGCGCAGGGCGTCGAGGCGGCGCGGCCGTGCGCGAGCAGGCGCGTGCGTACGCGCTCCAGCCCGGACACGCCCATGTAGAACGCCAGCGTCTGTTTTTCGCGGGCGAAACCGGCCCAGTCCAGGCCGTCGTCTTCCTGTTTCGCATGCGCGGTGACGAAACGCACCGACTGCGCGTGGTCGCGATGGGTCAGCGGAATGCCGGCATACGCGGCGCAGGCCAGTGCGGCGGTGACGCCGGGTACGACTTCGTAGCCGATCCCGTGCGCGCGCAGGAATTCGAGCTCCTCGCCGCCACGGCCGAAAATGAAGGCGTCGCCGCCCTTCAGCCGAACGACGCGCTTGCCGGCTCGCGCGTGTTCGAGCATGAGCGCATGGATCTTTTCCTGCGGTACATGATGGTGGCCGGATTCCTTGCCGACTTCGATGCGTTCGGCGTCGCGGCGGGCGAGGTCCAGCACCTCGGCGCTGACCAGGCGGTCGTGCAGAATCACGTCGGCTTCGTTGAGCAGGCGCAGGCCGCGCAGCGTCAGCAGGCCGGGATCTCCCGGGCCGGCGCCGACCAGCGCGACGCGGCCTTCGCCTGTGTGGTTCGAGGCGGCGCTGTTCGATGCGCCGCTGTCCGATGCGGTGCTCGATGCGGTGCTCGATGCGGAGATCATCGACAGCAGCCTGCGCTCGGCGCCGTCGTTGTCGCCGCGGCGCAGCAGTGTCTGGACATCGCTGCGCATCACCGCGTCGAAGAATCGCCGCCGCGCGCCGGTGTCGGGAATCTCCGCGCGGATGCGGCGGCGTTGGCGCACCAGCAGCGTGCCGAGCGCGCCAAGCGATTCGTCGAGATCGGTTTCCAGCCGTTCGCGCACATGGCGCGCCAGCATCGGTGCGCCGCCGCCGCTGGAAATCGCGATCTGCAGTGGACCGCGCTCGATCCGCGCCGGCACCTGGAAGCTGCACAGCGGCGCGTCGTCGACCACATTCGCCCAGATCCGGCGCGCGTCTGCGGCTTCGGCGACGGTGCGGTTGGTGTCGGCGTCGTCGGTGGCGGCGATGACCAGCCAGACGCCGTCCAGCCAGTCGGTATGGAAACGGCCATCCAGGTGCGCGACGCGGCCGGCATCGACCAGCGCAGCGACTTCGTGATCCAGCACCGGCGCGCCGACCCGCACCTCGGCGCCCGTGGGCAGCAGGGCCGCGATCTTGCGCCGGGCGACGACACCGCCGCCGACCACCAGCACCGGCCGGCCGCGCAGATCGAGGAAGGCCGGGAACAGCGTCGGGATGTCGGTCACCTCGTTGTCCCCCGCGCAGTCGGCCGAGTCCCGGGCTGGTGTCGCCGGGGATGGCTGATCCATACGGTGCTGCACTGGAGACATGACCGGTTTCTGCTGGTGAAATGAGGCGGTTCAACCTAGTTCCGCGACGCGGGTGCGGGAAATGA
Organism: Lysobacteraceae bacterium; assembly: GCA_046590925.1. Taxonomy (GTDB): domain Bacteria; phylum Pseudomonadota; class Gammaproteobacteria; order Xanthomonadales; family Xanthomonadaceae; genus Lysobacter_I. The sequence continues at coordinate 3,234 of JBKJTC010000146.1, forward strand.
CTGCAGGGCTTGGGTATATGCCGTTTGGGAATGCGGCGGCAGTAGTCATTCCAATTGGTTATATGTTATTCATATCGCTTGATCCGAATAAAGAGATGAGCGTTTCGCCCATCTCTGGGCCGCCCGACCGGGCCGTTTCCTATCCGTTGCCGGAAACATCGACATGACTCTGGTTCAGCTGCGCTATTTCGTCGCGATCGCCGATGCGGGCTTCAATATCACCTCGGCGGCGGAGCATGTGCACGCGACCCAGCCGGGGCTGTCGAAACAGCTCAAGCAACTGGAGGACGAACTGGGTTTCCTGCTGTTCGTGCGCAAGGGCCGCAGTCTGGAAGGCCTGACCCCGGCGGGCACGCACGTCCTCGCGCATTCGCGCAAGCTGCTGTCCGAAGCGGCGAACATCCGCGCGTTCGCGGCCAACCAGCGCCGCGACGGCCACGGCCAGCTGCTGATCGCCACCACCCACACCCAGGCCCGGTTCGTGCTGCCGCCGGTGATCTCGCAAGTGCATCAGGCGTATCCGCAGCTCAGCATTCATCTGCAGCCCAGCGCCGATGGCGACGTGCTGACCCAGCTGGCGCGCGGCGAAGCCGATCTGGCGTTGATCAGCACCGCCGGCGACGTGCCCGCCGATGGCATCGCGATTCCGCTGTTCCGCTGGCGTCGGGTGGTGCTGCTGCCGCGCGCGCATCCGCTGGCGCAAATCGGCACGCCGCCGACCCTGGCCGATCTGGCGGCATACCCGCTGGTGAGTTACGAATCCTCGATCCGTCCCGATTCCTCCTTGCGCCGGGCCTTCGCCACGCGCGGGCTGGAGCCGCAGCTGGCGATGACCGCCCGCGACGCGGATCTGATCAAGACCTATGTCCGCGCCGGTATCGGCGTCGGCCTGCTGGCGGAGATGGCGGTGAGCGCGATCCAGGACGGCGATCTGGTCGCGCTGCCGGCGCCGGACGCGATTCCCGAATGCATCGCCTGGGCGGTGCTGCCGCGCGAACGCGTGCTGCGCGACTACACGGTGGAACTGCTGGTGGCGCTGGCGCCGCAGCTCGACCGCCACGACCTGCGGCGCACGCTCGCCGGCAATCAGAATGCGCAATGGCCGGCGCCGCCGACGTGGGGCGAATTGAGTCAGGCGATTACGTCCTGAGGCGCTTTTCAGGTCGCGCCGGCCGCCGCGGTCAAGGTCCGGTCAGCGCGCCAAGGCAGCCGAAATTTTCATTCGATGTTGCGCTCACTTCGCGAACTCAACGTCCAGCGACATCGTGTCCGCACCCGGCACGCCCTTGACCTTGATGGTCACGCCGCTCCATTTTCCGTTGGGCATGTTCAACGGCGGTTTGGTGCTCTCGCCGATTTTGGTGTTGCCCTCATGCGGATACAGGTCGCCGGCATCGCCGTTGTTGCCGCTGTTGAAGATCATCGCCAGGTTGCGCTTGTCGTCGGCCTGTATCAACTCGATGGCCAGCGCGTCCTCGTCGTTGACGTTTTCGATTTTCTCGTCGACCACGTACACCGCGATGCCGTCGTCGGGCAGGAACGTGTCCTGCTCGCGTCGCCGACGGTATTCGACCAGGATGTACTGGGAGGTTTTCATCGTCTTCTTGTTCTGGATGACGAGGCAGTCGCCGCCTTCCGCCGCAGGTTTCAGGCTCAGGCCGGCCTGGGTTTTCTGGATCACCCGCGGCTTGATCCACTGGTGGAACATGCGCAGCATGCCGTTGGGCAGCGACGGCGTGGCTCCGCGGTTGGCCCATGAGCCGGCGGCCATCAGGCAATAGCTGCCAAGGCCGTTGGAGCGGGCGTTATGGTCCTCGCCGGTGTCGTAGTAATCGGCCCAGCGCGCCGCCAGATGGCCCCATTCGTGGGCGCAGACACCGACCTTGCAGGTCTCCGGTACGGTCAGATAGGTCGAGGCCCTGATCGTCTTGCCCACCTTCATCGGTTTGGGCAACAGCCACTTGTGGCTCCAGATGTCTTCGGTGCTGCCGGTTTCCTCGGCGCCGCCGCCGGCATGGACGATGAACAGCGCCGTCACCATCTTCTCGCCGAAGACATCGTAGCCCTCGAAATCGACGCCTGCCGCCACCGCCGCGCGCACCGCGTCCTCGGCCATGCCGCGGGCGTTGCGCGGTGCGGTGTTGCTCATCCCGGAATCGTCGTTGGCGTAGAAGGTCAGCGGCTGCGGCATGCGGAACCAGCCATGGACTTCGCCGATCACGTCGATGCCCGCGGTCGCCGAGAAATTGCTGATTTTGCGGTAGTACTCGCGCATCGATCCGGTGGGGAAGGTGCCGTCCAGGCCGAACAGCATGCGTTCGTAGTGCGCCTTGCTGTTCAAGGAGTCGTGGATGCGGTCGGGAAAGTCGACCAGCAGCACCAGTGTGCGGATCTGTCCGGACAGGCGCGCTTTGGGTCGGGAAATTTTCAGCGCGCCGGATTTCCTGGCGCCATGCGCGGTTTTATCGTCGTCCAGGCCATCGAAATCCGGGCCGCGCCGCCTCGATGCCCAGACGTCGAAAAACTGCTTGAACGTCAGACTTCTCGGCACCCGTCCCTCGGCCAGCAGTTCCTTGTAGCGTTCCAGCAGTTTCGCCATCAGTTCGGGCGACGGCGGAACCTGGCAGCGTGGTTTGTCGCATCCGCACGGACGGATGGCGCGTTTGGTGATCAACATGGTCCCCTCCTTTGGTGTTCCGGCGTATCTGCCGAGACAGGCGGGGCGGCTCGTTGCCGGTGTGCGAGACGTCCCTGATGCCATTCGATGACGACGGCGATCGCGCTGAGCGCGGGCGTCCGCTGCGGTCTGTTAGAGCCAACGCCGAATCGACGGGACGGCGGACAGCCTAGCGCCGATGTCGAACGGACGATCCGACGAGTGGCGGCCCGATGCGGAATCGACGCATGGGCCGGGACCGCGACATGGGTATCCGCATGCCCATGCATATGCGTCGGCTGTCACCATCCAGTCGTCGTTGTCCGGGCAGTTCGCGTAGCTTCCATAGACCGTCGCTCTCGACGCCATTCAAACGATAGCCTGATATTTCAGGCGCCCGGTCTTTAACCCGGCGCTGCATGGAATCGATGCGGCATCGCAGCCGCATCGGACGGCCCGGACGCCCGGATGCGCTAACGCATCCGGGGCGCGCCGGTCACGCGGCCAGGAAGTCGAGCGGGTCCATTTCCTCGGCCATCAGCAGGCGGATGTCGTCGTTCGACAGCAGCGCGCGCAGCTGCGCGGTCATTGGCTTGAGCTGCTCGTGATGCGTGCACAGCAGCCAGATCCGCTCGACCATGTCCTCCAGGCTCACGGCAGGGTCGTATTGGATCGCACCGCTCTGGGCGACGATCTGCAGCAACTGGCGCATCATGTCGCGCGCCTGTTCCACTTTGAGGGCGCGCGGCTGCAGTGCGTGCTGCAGGCTCTGCTGCAACTCGTGCAACAGACCGATCGCGACGGTCTGCTGACGCCTGCGCAGCGTTCCGCGTTTATCGTCGTCGAACGCCGGCGCCAGAATGCGCGCCTTCAGGCCGGCGAATTCCGCCGCTTCGACCAGGCGATGTGTCGACAGCAGATCTTCGCTGCGGCCGATCCAGTCCATCAGCTCGCCCATCATTTGCGGTGATTTTTGCTCGAAGTGGCGCACGATGCCCGGCAGTTCGAGCAGCGCGTCGGAGAGTTGCCGCGTGAGCTGGAGTGTCGATCTGAGCATGGTCTTTTACTCCGGCAGCAGTTTGCGTTCGATGCTGCCATCGTCGCGCTGGAGGGTCTGCCATTCCATGCCGTCTTCGCTGACCTTCATGCGGATGCGGATCACGTCTTCGGGGCGCTGTTCGCGCAGGCGATGGGATTCGGCGATGACCGTCAGCTGATCGAGCACGGGTTTGTCGACGATGCCTGTGACCAGGCCCAGACCGAGTTCGTAGGTGATCTTCGTGATCTCCTCATGATAATAGCCGTCGGGGAATTTGCCTTCGTGCAGGCGCGTTTCGATACCGATCTCGAACAGGTCGTCGACGATGCTTTTGGCGAAGATCCAGATTGGATTCTTGACGTCGCCTTCGGCCTTGATGTTCTCGATCAGCATGTTGATTCGAGAATCCAGCGCCGTCAGCAGTTTCTGCCCGGCAATCGGCGGCAGTTCGGTGTAGCCGACGAGACGCGACAATTCGCGGGTGTTGATGCGCTTGAAATCGGCGTTGCCGATCGGGTTTAGCTGCAGCTCGGTGCGCTGGTTCAGGCCTTCGATCGCGACCGGAATGGTCAGTTCGATATCGCTGATGCGCATCCGCGGCACCGAGAAGTGTTTGAGCAGTTCGTGCTTCGCGTACTGCTCGGCGACCTGCACAGTCTGCACGTCCGCCATCACGCGCGCATCGGTGATGCTGCTGAAGATGCCGCCGAGATATTCGTTGAGGGTGGCCATTGTTTTTTCCTGGGAAGGGGTTGAAGTGGGGCCGGCAAGAAGCCGGCCCCATGTGTTGCATTACGCGCCGACGATGCTGGTTTCCAGCATGGTCAGGATGCGATCCAGCCCGGCCGGAAGCTCATCGTTGACCGCCCGCACGCGGACGCCGAGGTTGTAGGTCTTCTCGATATTGGTCGTGCTGCTGGTCGAGCGCTTGTAGGAAGCGGATGCCTTGAAGCGGACTTTCCAGAGTTTCCCGCTCGCTTCGACGCTGGCGCCGAATTCGCTGGAGACATTCCTGGTTTCGACCGAGGTCAACTTGGCGTTGAAGTCAATGTTCACTTCTTCGATCCGCAGCGCCGGAATGGTCAGCATCGTCAGGAACGGCACCTTGATGGTGACTTCACGTTCGATGAATTCGTCGATGATATTTGTGCCGGCTGGCACCGTCGTCGAAAGATTGCCGAAGTTCGGATTCGGCGCTCTTTTGTAATGTTTGAAGTCGACGTAACGAAGATCACTCACTGTTTTTGATGCAGTGATAACGGTGGTGCCATCAGCTGCGAACACTGTGGGGATTACCCTGGTTTCGAAGCCGACTTCCTTGATGAAACTGACCTGCGACATCGATGCGGCATGCTGCGCATCCACTGCCGCCTGCAGCGGGCCGCCGATGTAGACGCTGAAATCGAGACTGTTGAGTTCCTGGACGAGATTGGTCATGGGTATTGCTCCTTTGGTTGATTGCCTACTCTCTTGCGGCTTTTCGGCTTCCGCCGCCTGCGTGCTGCACCGTCCGCCGCGACGCGGAACGCCATCCGTGGCGTTCCGTGTCGAAGGCAAGCGCGTCCCTGCGGAAAACAACGTCCTGTCGTTTTCCCGGTGATCTACGATGAGTCCGCCCGGCACACAATCGGGCGGTCGTGGATGAGGTGTTTCGTCTGTGTGAGGACTATTGTCCTGATCCGGATCGCATGGGCTGCGACGACAGAAAAATGCATGAAAAGCAGGGAAAAAAGTTTTCAACCACTTCGGTCGAATCGTTGGATCCGCCTCTGTGGGAGCGACGGAAGCCGCGATGGCACCAGGCAGAATCCCCCGCGATTCGCGCGCGGACAAGTAGGCTGGGCTGATAAGCCCAGCATCGACGTAGTCCGAAACGCAGGTAGGCTGGGCTGTCAAGCCCAGCATCGGCGACAGCTCGACTTCAGGCTGGGCTTGTCAGCCCAGCCTACGCCGGTCGGCGCGGAGCATGCGGCCAGTGATCTTGTTTGTGTGCGCAGTTGCGAAAGCGCGGTCTCGGCTTCGGCGCGAGTAGGCTGGGCTGTCAAGCCCAGCATCGGCCACAGCTCGATTTCAGGCTGGGCTTGTCAGCCCAGCCTACGCCGGTCGGCGCGGAGCGTGCGGCCAGTGATCTTGTTTGCGCGCGCAGTTGCGACAGCGCGGTCTCGGCTTCGACGCGGGTAGGCTGGGCTGACATGCCCAGCATCGGCGTGGTTCGACTTCGAGCTGGGCTTGTCAGCCCAGCCTACTTTCAATCTGGGTTGCTCGCGGCTACAGCCGGTTGACGCGGAACTTGCGGCCTTTGATCTTGCCGGCGCGCAGCCGCGAGAGTGCGGTGTCCGCCTGCGCGCGCGCGATGGCGACATAGGCGCGGGTGGCGTAGACATCGATCTTGCCGATGGCCTCGACCTTCAGTCCGGCGTCGCCGGTGAGCGCGCCGACGATGTCGCCGGGCCGCAGTTTGTCGCTGCGGCCGGCATCGATGCGCAGTGTGACCATCGCCGCGGGCTGCACGTTGTGCGGTCGTCCGGCCAGCGGCTCCATGCGTTCCCAGCGCAGCTGTTTTCCGACACGTTCGCTGATCGCGGTCTTGCGCGGCAGTTCGTGCGGCATGCACAGGCTCAGCGCGAGCCCATCGCGTCCGGCGCGCCCGGTGCGGCCGATGCGGTGCAGATAAGTGTCGGCATCGGTCGGCAGGTCGTAGTTCACCACCGCACCGAGATCTTCGACATCCAGCCCGCGCGCGGCGACATCGCTGGCCACCAGCACGCTGCAGCTGCGGTTCGCGAAACGCACCAGCACTTCATCGCGGTCGCGTTGCTCCATGTCGCCGTGCAGCGCCAGCGCGGTGAAGCCGTAATGCGCCAGCGAGCCGACCACTTCCTCGGTGTCCTTGCGCATGTTGCAGAACACCACGCAGGATTCCGGCTTGTAGCGCAGCAGCAGCGCGGCGAGCAATGGCGCTTTGCGATCCTGTTCCACTTCGAAGAACAGTTGTTCGATGGTGTCGGGTTCGGCGCGGCCGTCGATGCTGACTTCCAGCGCATCGCCCAGCATGGCGTTGCCCAGCGCGCGGATGGCGTCGGGAAATGTCGCCGAGAACAGCAGTGTCTGGCGATGCTTCGGCGTGCGCTTGACGATATCGCGGATCGCGTCCTCGAAGCCCATGTCGAGCATGCGGTCGGCTTCGTCCAGCACCAGCGTGCCCACGCCGCCCAGTTGCAGCGCTTTCTTCTGCATGAGCTCCTGGATCCGGCCGGGCGTACCCACGACGACGTGCGGCTCGTGGGTGAGCGATGCGAGCTGCGGGCCCAGCGGAATGCCGCCGCAGAGGATCGAGATCTTGAGGTTGGGAATGCCGGTGGCGAGTTTGCGCAGTTGTTTGCCGACCTGGTCCGCGAGTTCGCGCGTGGGACACAGCACCAGCGCCTGGGTCCGGATGGTGAGCGGATCGAGCCGATGCAGCAGCCCCAGCCCGAACGCCGCGGTCTTGCCGCTGCCGGTGGGCGCCTGTGCGATCACGTCGCGGCCGTCCAGGATCGCCGGCAGCGCCTGGGCCTGGATCGGCGTCATCGCGGTGTAGCCGAGGGCGTCGATGCCCTGCAGCAGGGCGGGAGAAAGCGGCAGCGCGGCGAAATCGGTGGTCGTGGTCATCCCGCCATGATCGCAGACCCGCTCGCGTAGGAGGGCCTTCAGGCCCGATCTTTTCCCACCGATGTCATCGAATGCGATCGGTCGGGAGGCCTCCTGCGACTGCGATGGCATTGGAACCTGGTAGGAGCTCGGGCCTGAAGGCCCTCCTACGAACGCGATGCCGGCTTTTGCCGCGGTTTCTGCCTCAACCAGCGCAACAGCCGATCGGCGACCGCCGGGTCGCTCAGCAACTCGAGATGACTCGTTTCGTAGGCGATCCACTGCCGCGATTTGGCGAAGTCCAGCGCACGTTCCGGGTCGGGGTGATGGCCCAGCGCGCTGGCGACGGGTACCAGTCCGTCGCCGATCCATCGATCCTGCAGATCGCCGCGCCGCTGGCCGGCGGTCGCGGCGATGGCGTAGCAGCGCACGCCCTTCGGCAGCGGCGCTGCGCCGCGATGGGCGCTGCCGTGCGGATGCGCGTCGAGCGGATGGCCGTGACGCAGGTCGGTGATGCCGGCGCTGCGGATCTTGCCCACCCGAGCCAGCGGGGCCGCGAATGGTGTGGCGCCGAGGATCATGTCGATCCAGTTGCCGCCGCGCTCCAGCGGTGCGCCGTGGTGCGGCGAGCCCATGCAGACCAGGTGGCGCAGTGACTTCAGCCAGACTTGATCGAGCCTTTCGGCCTGACGGCAAGCACTGCGCGCGACCAGCCCGCCCATGCTGTGGCCGATGATCGCGATCTCGTCGATCGGCACGGGCCACTCTTGTTGCAGGGTTTCGAGCTGTTCGGCGAACTGGCGGCCGTTGTCGGCGATCGACAGACCGGAGTTGTAGTGCAGATACAGCGGCGTGTAACCCAACGCATCGGCGAGCATGGCGCCGTGATCGTGGCCGTCGCGCGTCCACTGCAGATCGTTCATGCACAGGCCGTGGACCAGGATCAGCAGCTTCGAGCCGTGGTTCGGAATCGTTTCGGCCAACGTCTCCGTTCGCAGCGACAAGGGTTCGCCCGCATGGTGCAGGCGCATCGGCAGGGTCAGGGCATTGCCGGTCGCGGCGAGGTGATCGCCGAGCACGCCGTTGAGCGCCGCGATCACCGCTTCGCGCTGCGGCGATCTGCGTGCGTCCGCATTTGCGGCAGAACGCTGCGCGAGCAGGGCATCCAACGCATTGCCGGTGAGGCCGGTCACGCCGCGGATGCTGCGGTACACCAGACCGGTGATCCCGGAGGTGCGCTCCGGGGCGGCGCCGCGGACGCCCAACTGGGGACTCGCGATCGCGGCGTGCATCGCTTCGACCAGATCGGTGACGCTGGAGGTCGCGGTGACGCCCAGGCGCGCGAAGCCGTGGAGGTCGGACAGGCGCAGGAGTTTCCTGTCGATCATGGGATTATTCGTCCATTGGCGGAAATCGCCGGTGGAGTATGCACGATGCTTTTCGCCATCAATCCCGGAACCGTAATGCGGTGATCGTGCCTTTCCCCTGGCCGGAGACGAATTCGAGACGCCAGCCGAGGTGTTCGCAAACCCGCGAAATCAGGTCGATGCCAATGCCGCCACCGCCGCGGCCGCCGCCGCCGCGAGCCAATTGAGCGTAGATGGCGCCGATTTCCTCGGGGGTCATGCCGTGCCCCGGGTCGTCGATCGTCACCAGCGCGTCCGCGCCCAGGCGCACGTGGATCTCCCCGCGATCACTGTTCTCGATCGCATTGCGCAGCAGGTTGCCGATCGCGGTCTGCACGATCGGCAGGGGTGCGGTGATCTCGCACGTCGGCATGGGGTGCAGAGTCAACACAAGATCCTTGCCGGATGTCAGGTGCCGATGGTCGTCGACGATCTGGGGAAGCAGGTCGTCGAGGGCGATCCGGTCGCTGACGCGTGCGAGCCGATGCGGATCCTTGGCCAGGACCAGCAACACGGCGATCAACTGTTCCACCGCCTTCGCGGTGCGCACGATCCGCTTGAGCTGGTGGCGCGCTTTCGGAGGTAGATCGGGTTCCTCCAGCGCGAGGCTGCTCGCGCCGCCGATCACCGCGATCGGGGTGCGCAATTCGTGGCTGGCGCAGTCGATGAAGACGCGCTCGCGCTCCACGAAACGCTCGTTGCGGTGCAGGTAGTCGTTGAGCGCTTCGGCGATGACGATCAGTTCGGCACTGGCCGATTCGTCGATCTCCAGATGCTGTCCCGGCTGGTCCGGGCGCAGGTCGGCGATATCCTTGGCCATCATGCTCAATGGACGCACCAGCCTGTTGACGCCCCAGGCGATCGACAGCGCCAGCAGTGCGATCAGAGTCAACGCGGAGCCGGCTACGGTGAGCGTCATGTCCTGCTCCCGATCCTCCAGTTCGGTGATGTCCAGCGTCAGGATCAGCGGGCGTCCGTCCACCTGCCGCACCATCGCCACGCGCTCGCCGCCGCCGATGTGGATGCCGTCGTGCACGCCCGGCGACAGGCCGCGCAGTTCGTTCGGGATCGATCCCGGCGCGTGGCCGTCGTACAGCGCCATGCTGTCGGTGTTCACCCAATGAAAATCGGGATCGTCGCGACGGCGCTCCAGGATATGGTTCAGCTCGCTGTCGAGCAGGATCTGCCAGACCAGCTGTTCGGCATGTTCGTTGACGACAAAGCCGTGCAGAACGACGGCGATGGTCAGCATCGCCGCATAGCCGATCAGCCCGGCCAGCATCCGTCGGCGCAATCCGCTTCTAGCCTTCGCCATCAATGCCGTCTCCGGACGTGGGGGGCGCGCCTGTCGATGCGCTGGCCGGCGTCCCGGCCTGCATAAGCCGATAGCCGACGCGCGGCAGGGTATGGATCAACTTGTCTGGTCGATCGCCATCCACGCTACGCCGCAGTTCGTAGATGTGCGAGCGGAGCATGTCGCGGTCTGGCGGGTCGTCGCCCCAGAGCGCGCGTTCCAGCCGTTCGCGGGTGACGGCTGCCGGACTGGCCTTCATCAGCGCCTCCAGCAATCTGCGTCCGGCCGGATACAGGCGCAGCGCCTGGCCCCCGCGGCTGGCCTCGAGCGTGCCCAGGTCGTATGTCAGGTCCGCGACCTGCAGGACTTTGCGATGGCCTCTGCCTGTCGCGCGTATCACCAGCGCTTCCAGTCGTACTTCCAGTTCGGCCAGGTCGAAGGGTTTGGTGAGGTAGTCGTCGGCGCCGGCGCGGAATCCGGTGATCTTGTCGGGCAGTTCATCCTTGGCCGTCAGCATCAATATCGGCGTTTCGCAGCCAGCGGCGCGCAATTGCCTGAGCACCTCCGGGCCTTCCATCCGCGGCAGCATCCAGTCGAGCACGATCGCGTCGTAGGCCTGGCCGGTCGCCAGGTGCCGCCCGGTCATGCCGTCCGGAGCGGCGTCCAGGGTATGGCCGCGGGCTTCCAGATATTCGAAGAGCATGGCGACCAGATCCCGGTTGTCGTCCACCACCAAGACGCGCATTGGGTTGATCCTGAGATTGATCCACGCAGAGAGGGCGATGTTGAGGCATGTCGTGTCGGAAACATGTCGACGTGCGCGGCCATCCTCTCACGACATGCGGTATCCCCGGCAATGCCGATCGCCCGGCCGCGTCGGCGGTTCGATGGACGCACACGACGTGGATTCTGCGCACAAGCCGCAGGAGTTAACGATCCGCAAACATGACTCCGACCGAATTCCGACGCTCCGCAAACGACCATCCCGGCATTCTTCAACGGAAACGGGCCATCGTCGATGAGACAACGAGCTGCGAGCGGATCGAGGATTGGGGGCGGGCACGGCCCGTTCTCTGGTTTCGCCGCAGCGCGCCGCTCGCCCGACGATCAGATGAACTCCCGCTTTGTGTGGGCCCATTTGTGGTGGCCGCTGCTGGGGATGTCGCTGCTGATCGCGGCCTGGACGATCGGACACCGCGATCTGTGGCTGGCGGATCGCCTCTATGCGTGGGAAGGCGGTCGCTGGGCCCTGAAACGCGCTTTTCTGACCGAGGACATGATCCATATCGTCGGCCGCAACCTCAGCGTGGCCGCCTGGTTGGCGGTGCTCGCCTGTTTCGTGGCGTCCCGCTATCGCAAGGCCTGGTCGCACCTGCGCAAGCCGCTGGGCTATCTGTTGCTCGCGACCTTGGTCGCCAGTCTTCTGGTGGCATGGGTCAAGTCGTGGTCGAACGTGGATTGCCCGTGGGATCTGCTGCGGTATGGCGGCGAGCGTCCGTATGTCGATCTTTTCTCGCTCAGGCCCGTGGGCCTGTCGCGTGGCGCCTGTTTTCCCGCGGGACATGCCAGCGGTGGGTATGCCTGGTTCGCCCTGTATTTCTATTTCCTCGCCGTCCGGCCGGCATGCCGCTGGCATGGCTTCGCCACGGGGCTTGCGTTTGGATTGATCTTCGGTCTCGGGCAACAACTGCGCGGCGCCCATTTCCTGTCGCACGATCTTTGGACCGCAACCATCTGCTGGATTGCGGTCGCGTCGGTGTCTCTTGCGTTCTGGCCCCGCGCCGACGACGCGAATGCGACGCATCGGGCGCAGCCGCTGGCGATGGGCGCGCGATGAACGGTTTCGCGATCGCCCGTCGCTCGCTTCCCGCCGATCGCGTCGATTCGTCGTGGATCGCCTATCGCCCCGAATCGAGCATCGAACTGCTCGCGCTGCTGAGCAGCGTATTCTTCGCCGTCGCCAGCAATACGGCCTTCTTCCGAATGGTGGCCGCGACCGGCGCCCTGCAAGCGGCCGGCGGATGGCTGCTGGCCGCGAGCCTGTTGGTGGCCATCGCGGCGCTGAACATGCTGCTGTTGTGTGTCCTGCTCAACCGCTGGACCGTCAAGCCACTGCTGATCGTGTTGTTGCTGGTCACGGCGGCCGCCGCGCACTTCATGAATCGTTACACCGTCTATTTCGATGCCGACATGGTGCGCAACATCCTGCACACCGACGCCAAGGAGTCCAGCGAACTGCTCACGCTGGGCTTCATCGGTTCCATCGCGCTCTACGGGCTGTTGCCGTCGATCCTGATCTGGCGCATCAGGATTCGACCGCGGGCGTTCAAGCGCGCGCTCCTGATCCGCGGATTGTGCATGCTGGCTGCGGTCGCGGTGGCCGCAGGCGCCATGATGCTCTCGTTCCAGAATCTGTCGTCGCTGATGCGCAATCATAAAGAGCTGCGATATCTCATCGCCCCCGGCAATTATCTCGTTTCATCGGTACAGGTCGCGATGGACGACGGTGCCGTCCGTAAAGCGCCCAGGATCCCGGTCGGGACCGATGCCCGGGTCGCAGCGCGCCCAGCGCATGCAAGGCCGCGCCTGCTGGTCCTGGTGGTCGGCGAGACCGTGCGGGCGCAGAACTGGGGGTTGAACGGTTATGTCCGGCAGACGACCCCCGAATTGAAGCGCATCGATCCGGTCAATTTTCCCGACGTCACCGCATGCGGATCGAGCACCGAGATCTCGCTGCCGTGCATGTTCTCGCCCTACGGGCGCGCCGACTACGACAAGGACAAGATCCGTCGCTCCGAGTCCCTGCTGCACGTCCTGGAGCGCGCAGGCATCAAAACCCTGTGGCGCGATAATCAGAGCGGCTGCAAAGGGGTGTGTGCGGGCTTGTCGTCCGAATCCTTCGAACGCGACAACGATCCTGCCCACTGCGACGGCGAGCGGTGCCTGGATGAAGTGATGCTGAGGGGGTTGATGGAATTCGCGGGCGGACTGGCCGGCGATAGCGTGGTCGTCCTGCACCAGCTCGGCAACCACGGTCCCAGCTACTATCTGCGCTATCCGCAGCGCCTGCGCCGTTTCGTGCCGGATTGCCGTACCTCCGAACTCGGCGAGTGCAGCCGCGAAGAAATCGTCAATGCCTACGACAACGCGGTGCTGTATACCGACGAGTTCCTTGCCAGGACGATACGCCTGCTGTCGGCAGACCCCGCGCGCGACACCGCGATGATCTATCTTTCCGATCATGGCGAATCGCTCGGCGAGGGTGGCCTGTATCTGCACGGCGTGCCCTATCCAATCGCGCCCGCGACCCAGCTGAAAGTCCCGATGGTGATGTGGATGTCGCCGGGGTTCGCGGCGGAGCGAGGTATCGACATGGGCTGCATCAGGCGGCATTCGGGCGCAGCACTGAGCCACGACAATCTGTTCCACTCGGTGCTGGGGCTGATGCAGGTGTCCACGCGCGCCTACGATCGCCGGCGTGATCTGTTCGTGGCGTGCGAGACGCCGGGTGGAGCTGCGCTGTAATGCGTAGCCGTGAGCACCGCGATGCGTCCGCACTCGGCGCCAGCGACGTCCCCCACAGCGCCGGCCAGGACGCCGCGTCCAGCAAGGTGCCGGCGCTGACGCTGGGGTTCTGGATCGTGAAAGTATTGGCGACGACGCTCGGCGAAACCGGCGGCGACGCGCTGTCGATGTCGATGGGGTTCGGTTATCTGTTGAGCACGGCGGTCTTCATGGCCGCGTTCGCCGCGGCGGTGGCGGTGCAGGTCTCCGCCGACCGTTTCAAGCCCTGGCTGTACTGGGCCACCATCATCGCGTCCACGACCGTCGGCACTACCCTGGCCGACTTCGCGGATCGTTCGCTGGGGATCGGCTATTTCGGAGGATCGGTCCTGCTGCTCGCGCTCCTGCTGCTGTCGCTGTTCGCGTGGCACAGCACGCTGGGATCGGTGAACGCAGGCGCGCTTCGTGACCCGAGGGCCGAAATGTTCTATTGGGTCACCATCATGTTCTCGCAGACGCTCGGCACTGCGCTGGGCGATTGGACAGCGGACAGCGCAGGGTTGGGATATACGGGAGCCGCGTTCGTTTTCGGCGGCCTGTTGTGCCTGGTCGGCGCCGCGTATCTCTGGACGCGCGCGTCGCGCACTCTGCTGTTCTGGGCCGCCTTCATCCTGACGCGACCGTTCGGTGCGGTGGTCGGCGATTTTCTCGACAAGCCGGCCGCGCAGGGCGGCATGGCATTCAGCCGTTATACGGCCACCGCCGTGCTGCTCGGATTGATCGTTCTGGGCGTTTTTCTGGAGACGAAACGCGCCGCGTACCGGAAGACTCGGCACGCGAGCGGCGATCGGACATCAGGCTAGACTCCGGATCGCCGGCATCGTTCGCCCGGCGTTTCGACCACATCAGCGGGAGGTGACGCATGGCAACGGCCGCATGGTTCCAATGGGCGCTATTGTCGGCGTTCTTCGCCGCGCTCACGGCGATCTTCGCCAAGATCGGCGTCGCCGGCGTGGATTCGGATCTCGCCACCCTCATCCGCACGGTCGTCGTGCTCGCGGTGCTTTCGGTCTTCGTGCATGCCGCCGGCAAATGGACCAACCCCTTGGCGCTCCCCGGCAAGACCTGGGCGTTCCTGGTGCTGTCCGGGCTGGCGACAGGCGCGTCGTGGGTGTGCTATTTCCGCGCGTTGAAACTCGGGGACGCGTCGAAAGTGGCGCCGGTGGACAAGCTGAGCCTCGTGCTGGTCGCGGTGTTCGCCTTCGTTTTCCTGGGCGAGCGGCCGTCCGCCCGCGAATGGCTGGGCATCGCGATGGTCGGTGCGGGCGTGCTGATCCTGGGGTGGAAGCGATAGCGCGCGCCTCGAAAGAAAACCCGGGCGCGAGCCCGGGTTTTCGAGGAACGCCGGTACGTCTACACGGCTCAGAACGTGATGCCCCAGCTGTTGATGTAGCCGGTGTCCGCAGTGGCGTTGTCGTTGGCGCGCAGTCTCCAGGTGCCGTTCAACGCTTCGCTCGACAGATTGACCGTGAAGGTCTGGATGATGTTGTCGGCGCTGCCGCCGCTGCGGTTGTGCAGCACGTAGACGGTGCCGTCCGGTGCGATCAGGTCCACTTTCAGGTCGCCCTTGTAAGTGTGGACGATGTTCACGGCCACCGGCGTCGTGCTGGACGCGTTGCCGGTGCGGCCGCTGACCACGATCGAACTCTGCACGGTGGTGTTGTCCGGAATGGTCACGTCGGTGTCGTTGGTGTAATTCACGGCGCCGCCGCTGCTCACGGTGACCGACTGCGATTTCGTGTTGGTCAATCCGCTGTTGTCGGTGACGGTCAATGTCACCGTGTAGGTGCCGGCGGCCGCGTAGGTATGGCTGGGGCTGGTGGCGGTGGACGAGGTGCTGTCGCCGAAATTCCAGCTGCGCGAGACGATGCTGCCGTCGGTATCGGTCGAGCTGTCGGTGAAGGTGGCGGTGAGCGCCGAGGTGGCGACGCTGAAGTTCGCGTTCGGGGCGTTCGGGGCGCTGCCGCCGATGGTGAGCAATACCGCGTTCGGCGTGCCCGGTTTGCCCGATGCGTCGGTGCCCTGTACGTAGACGATGTGCCGGCCGGCGCTGAGGCCGGTGGTGCCGAGGCTCGCGGTCGCCGTTTCGCGGGTGCTGTTGAAGCTGCCGTCGCTGGCGGTCATTGCGATGCCGCTCGCGCCCGCTTCCCACGGCGGAATGTCGACGTAGAGTCTGGCGGAGGCGATGGCGTGGGTGGCTTCGCTGCCGTTGCTCTGGTTGAACTGGCTGTCGTCCAGGATCGCGGAGATCGTGACCGGCGTGCCGGCGGGCACCGAGGCGCTGGACGTGGATACGCTGACGGTGTTCGGGCCGGACGGGTAGCGGTAGGGCGCGGTCAGATTGCGCGCGGAATACTTCAGCGCCTCGAGATTCCTCGGCAGCGTCGTCGACTGGAACGTGGTGCACGATTCGAAGAAGGCGACGCCGAGTTCGATCGTGTAGCTGGGCACGCCGAGCAGGCCGTACATGGTGTCGTCGGTGGTGCCGTCGGTGGCGTACAGGCCGACCGACTGCTGGGGTTTGTAGCTGTTGAAGAACGCGAGCCGCCTGCCCAGCGTGGCCAGTGCCGCGCTGTTGGGTGCGAGATTGGTGGTGTCGCCCCAGGGCCACAGGACCAGCTGCGAATAGCTGTGGATGTCGAAGAAAATGCCCTGGTAATCGTCGGGCGCGATGCTGCTGGAAGCATCGCCGCGGCGGTCGGGAAACACGCCGCCGCTGTAGACGCCGCTGGCGCCGGGCGTGCCGGCGACGAACCGCACCAGATTCTGGGTTTCCGGTTCGGACTGGGCGCTGGGGCCGTGGTAGGTCTCGGCGCAGGCATTGGGGCTGGAGCCGCCGGACACCGTGTTCCAGTGGAACGGGAAATTGCGATTGAGGTCGGTGCCAATACTGGTTGCGCTGCAACTGCCGTTGGTGTTGTTGACGTTCTTGCGCCACGACAGGCCGGTTTCCGCCTTCTTGCGGCCGTCGGGATTGGCCTGCAGGATCAGGTGGAAAACGTAGTTGTCCATCAGCCACGTGGCTTCGGGATCGGTGCCGTAGCCGTTGACCAGCCATTCCGCGAAGCGCGTGGTCAGTTCGGCGGGCGTGTATTCGCGCGCGTGGATCGACGCGAACACCACCATCGGCGCCTTGTTCGGCCGGCTGGCGTTGGTCGCCGAATTGGTCAGGCGCAGCACTTTCATGTCGTAGCCGCCGGTGTTGCGCGACTTCAGCCAGGTGGGGCCGATGTTCGAGACGCTGGCGAGCGCGGGTTTACCGGCGACCAGTTGATCGATGGTGGTATAGGTCTCTTCGACCGTGCGGTAGCAGGCGTAGCCGGAGATGCTGCGGGTGCCGAACTGACGGTTCGCCATCGCGTTTTCGACGCTGCGGATGCGGTCGGTCGATACCTGGTCGACAGTGACCTTCAGGCCCATGCGGCGGATCTCGTCGATGTCCGCGGCGGTGGCTTCGAGCCGCGCGGTCTTCGCGTTGTCGTCGACGATCATGTGCTGGAACATCCCGCCGAGCTTCTGCAACTGGGCGCGTTCGCGATAGCGGACGATGACGAACGAGAGGCGATCGGCGTCGCTTGTCGACGGCGCTGCGGTGGCGCCGGGCGGGGCGGCGATGGACGGGCTGGCGAGGCAGAGCAACAGGGCAGCGGGCAACAGGGCAGTCGGCAACAGCAGGCGGGCAGTCATGGCATCTCCGTGTAGTTGAATTCCGTGTGGCGGCAGATCGTGTCGTCTCGACCGGAAGGCCGTACGCGGCGCCAAGGGTCGGGGGAGCAGGGTGTTTGCCCGGTATTCGCGGGCTTTGCAACTCGGCACGCACGGGTAGAGATCGCTCGCTTGCCGGCACGCATGTCGTCCGCCAGTACGCGTCCTGCGGGGGCGTGCGGATATTCAGGCAGAACACAACGAAAACCACGACGAAAACCGCGGCGTGCGGCCGAGTATGCCCGGTGGCCCGCCGTTCCTGTCGAAGATCCGGGCGGGAATCGGATTTGTTGCTCTGCAGCAACGAATTGCGAGACATCGGGGCGTCGCTGCGATGGCCGTAGGAAATTTATCTGCGACAGGCGTCGCGTTTCGAAATTCCGCCGCGCCCGCGCCGCGCTCGTCGCCGGGCGCTGCGTGCAGATCTGCAGGCCGCGTAGGGTTGGCCGCGGCTCGCGATGCGGTCACAGGACCAGTATCGTAGGCCGATGCCGCCATCGAGCGCGGCATCCGGACGGCGACCGGAGCGCCGCATCCGAGGCGGCGGGATCTCCGGACGTGCATCCGGGAGTACATCCGGGACAACACAGAAAATACATCCCGAAGTACATCCGGGACTACACGCGGAACTAAACGCGGAACTAAACGGGGGTAACACCATGACGACTGCAGAGTCCATCGCGACTCCACAGCTCATCGCGCGCGAATGCCGGCAGCTGGTGCTCAGCCAGGGCAGGGCCGGCGCGGCCGCGACCATCGGCGTGGCCACGCTGTTCCTGCTGGCGCTGCGTGACGTGCATCCGCGGCAGCAACTGATCGGTTGGGCGATCGCGGTCGCGGTCATCTCGATGCTGCGCGTCGCGCTGGCGGGATGGGCGAAGCGCTCGACGCCCGAAGCCGGCGATGTACAGCCCAACACGCCGCTGATCTGCATCATCGTCGGCGTGCTGTCCGGCGGCGTCTGGGGCGCCGCGGCGACGATGCTGTTCCCGCTGGGCCACAGCGAACTCTATTTCGTCACCGCATTCCTGCTGATCGGCATGCCCGCGGGCGCGATCAGCAGTTTCGGCGCGTGGTGGCCGGCCTACGCCGCGTACGTGCTGGCCAGCGTGGGCCCGTTCGCGGTGTATTTCCTGGCGACGGGCCACAGCGAATTCGTGATCGCGGGTCTGGCCGCATGCCTGTTCGGGGCGTTCCTGCTGCGCGAGGGCCATGTCATCGGCCGCACCATCAGCCGCAACATCGCCCAGCGCATCGCGCTGATGGCGATGACGAAAACGCTCGGCGACGCGCTGGATCGCGCCGATGCCGCCAATCGCGCCAAATCGGCATTCCTGGCGAATATGCGCCACGAACTGCGCACGCCGTTGAACGTGATCCTGGGCATGAGCGAATTGCTGGTCGAATCTCCCGGCGCGCCGGAACATCGTGCGCTGCCGCATGAGATCCGCCGCGCCGGGCAATCGTTGCTGGCGCTGATCGACGACGTGCTGGATCTGTCGCAGATCGAGGCGGGTCGCATCTCGTTGCGGCCTGCGCCGTTCGCGCCGCGACGGCTGGTCGACGATGTGATCGAGATGTTCGCGCTGGAAGCCGAAGCCAAATCGCTGCGCGTGGAGGCGGTGTACGCGGCATCGATGCCCGAGCGATTCGTCGGCGACGAGGCGCGGCTGCGGCAGGTCGTGCTGAATCTGGTCGGCAATGCGATCAAGTTCACCGCGGCGGGCAGCGTGCGCATCGAGGTGTCCTTCGACAAGGCCGCAGCCGGAGCCGCGGATGAGGTCGTGGAGGACGCGCCGTCGATGCTGCGGATCGAAGTGGCGGACACCGGCCCGGGCATCGCCGAAAGCGAGCATGCGCGGATTTTCAGCGCGTTCCAGCAGGGCGACGAGTCTTCGACGCGCGCGTATTCCGGCAGCGGCCTGGGCCTGAAGATTTCCAGCGAACTGGTCGCACTGATGGGCGGCCGTATCGATGTGCGCAGCGTGCCGGGCGCAGGCAGCGTCTTCGCGGTGACGGTGCCGGAATCGATCCTGTCTGCGGAGCGCGCCGAAGACGCGGTCGCCGAATCCGCACCGAAAACGCCAGGCCAGGCGATCGCGCCGATTGCGGGTCTGCGGGTGCTGGTGGTCGAGGACAACGTGGTGAATGCGTCGCTGATCCGGCTGCTGCTGGAGCGTGAGGGTTGCGTGGTGAGCGATGCCGCCAGCGGCGTGCAGGCGTTGGACATGCTGCGTGCCCACGACTGGGACGTGGTGCTGATGGACTGCCAGATGCCGGAGATGGACGGCTATGCGGCCACGCGTTACTGGCGGCGCATGGAACTCACCGAACAGCGTCCGCGGCTGCCGATCCTCGCGTTGACGGCCCACGCCATGGCCGACGACCGCAAGCGCTGCCTCGATGCCGGCATGGACGACTATCTGACCAAGCCGGTGAAGCTCGATGCGCTGCGCGTGGTGCTGTCCCGGTATGCTCCAGGTATCGCCGTCGGATCGGAGCCGGTTCCGGTGGAGTCCGCAGCCGCGGAACAGAACGGAATCAAGGAGATCGACATCGCCACCGTCGTACCGGAGCCCACGGCCACATGAGCTGTTTGTTGATCGTCGGCAGTACCGGCCTCGTGGGCGGGCTTGCGCTGACCCGGGCGCTGGCGGATGCGCGTTTCGCGCAGGTGATCGCGCCCACCCGCCGCCCGCTGCCGCTGCGGCACGCGAAGCTGGAAAACCCGGTCGTCGACTTCGATGCGCTGCCGGCATCGGCAGCGTGGTGGCGGGTCGACGCGGTGGTCTGCGGACTGGGCACCACGATCCGCGATGCGGGTTCGCGGCCCGCGTTCCGGCGGGTGGATTTCGATTACGTGCTGGCTGCGGCGACGCACGCCCGCGAAGCCGGTGCGCGCAGTTTCGCGCTGACCTCCGCGTTGGGCGCCAATGCGCGCTCCGGCAATTTCTATCTGCGCACCAAGGGCGAAGCCGAGGATGCGTTGCGCACGCTCGGCTATCCGTCGCTGACCCTGGTGCGGCCGTCGATGATCGGCGGCGAACGCGAACGACGGCGGCCGATGGAGCATTTCACCGCGTCGCTGATGCTGGCGGTCGAACCGCTGGTGCCGCGACGCTACCGGATGGTGCGCGCGGAACGCATCGCGCAGTGCCTGCTGGATTCGGCATTCGCAGCGGAGCCCGGCGTGCGCGTGGTGGAATCCGAACGGATTTGACGCGGGCCGGTATCGACCGGGTGGAATGTCGTCGCCGTTTCGCGCGTCGACGCAGCGATCCAGGATGGCCCCCTGTCCTTGGCTGCCCGGCGGATCGACAATGCCAATGTATGCGGATTGATATAAGCCCATGATTTCGCGAATATTTTTATCGCGATTCAGCTGCGCTTTTCGATCCGTGCCGAACTCTGGAGCCAATGCCCCAACGCTTGAAGGCACAATACGCGGTCTTATCGAAGTCCCGGATATTGCGTATGTCGACCGAAACCCCCTCCCTGCGTTTTGCCGATCTCGGCCTGGCCGAGACCGTGATGGCGGCGGTCGCCGATGTCGGATACGAAACCCCGTCGCCGATCCAGGCCGCGACCATCCCCGCGCTGCTGGCCGGCCGCGACGTGCTGGGACAGGCGCAGACCGGCACCGGCAAGACCGCGGCCTTCGCGCTGCCGCTGCTGTCGCGGCTGGACCTGAAGCAGGCCAAGCCGCAGGTGCTGGTGCTGGCGCCCACCCGCGAACTCGCGATCCAGGTCGCCGAAGCCTTCCAGCGTTACGCCAACAAGATTCCCGGCTTCCACGTGCTGCCGATCTACGGCGGCCAGAGCTATTACCCGCAGCTGCAGGCGCTCAAGCGCGGCGTGCACGTGGTGGTCGGCACCCCGGGCCGGGTCATCGACCATCTCGATCGCGGCACCCTGGACGTGTCGGAACTCAAGGCGCTGGTGCTGGACGAAGCCGACGAAATGCTGCGCATGGGCTTCATCGACGATGTCGAGACCGTGCTGAAGAAAGTGCCGGAAACACGCCAGGTTGCGCTGTTCTCGGCGACCATGCCGAGCCAGATCCGCCGCATCGCCCAGACCTATCTGCGCGACCCCGCGGAAGTCACCATCGCCGCGAAGACCACCACCGCCACCAACATCCGCCAGCGGTTCTGGTTCGTCAGCGGCATGCACAAACTCGATGCGCTGACCCGCATCCTCGAAGCCGAACCCTACGACGCGATGCTGGTGTTCGCGCGCACCAAGCTGGCCACCGATGAGCTCGCCGAGAAGCTGCAGGCGCGCGGCCTGGCCGCCGCCGCGATCAACGGCGACGTGCAGCAGGCGCAGCGCGAGAAGACCATCCAGAATCTCAAGGACGGCAAGATCGACATCCTGGTCGCCACCGACGTCGCCGCCCGCGGTCTCGACGTGGAACGCATCAGTCACGTGCTGAACTACGATATTCCCTACGACACCGAAAGTTACGTCCACCGCATCGGCCGCACCGGCCGCGCCGGGCGCAGCGGCGAGGCGATCCTGTTCGTCAGCCCGCGCGAGAAGAACATGCTGCGCGCGATCGAACGCGCCACCCGCCAGCCGATCGCGGAAATGCAGCTGCCGACCGTGGAGAGCGTCAACGACGCCCGCGTCACCCGGTTCCTGACCCGCATCACCGACACCCTGGCGCAGGGCGCGGGCGACGGCGGCGACATCGGTCTGTACCGCGAGCTGGTCGAACGCTACGAACGCGAACAGAACGTGCCGGCGATCGAAGTGGCCGCGGCGCTGGCGAAACTGCTGCAGGGCGATACGCCGCTGCTGCTGGCGCCGGACCGCAAGCCGCAGCCGTTCGCGCAGAATCGCGAGTACGCCGAACGCGCGCAGCGCGCCGATCGCGGTCCTGGTCGTGATGGTGGCGAGCGTGCGGGTGGCGAGCGCAGCGGCGAACGCGCAGAGCGCGGCGACCGCACCGATCGCCCGCAGCGCGAGCCGCGTCCGGGTCAGGAGCGCCGTGAATTCGCGCCGAAGAAGGATTTCGCGCCGCGTTCCGCGCCCGAGCCGGGCATGGAAACGTATCGCATCGAAGTCGGGCACATGCACGGCGTGAAGCCGGGCAACATCGTCGGCGCGATCGCCAACGAAGCCGAACTCGACAGCAAGTACATCGGCCGCATCGATATCCACGACGACCATTCGATCCTCGATCTGCCCGATGGCATGCCCAAGCCGCTGCTGATGCACCTGAAAAAGGTGCGCGTAGCCGGGCAGGCGCTGCGGCTGCAGAAACTCGACGAATACGACGGCAGCGGCGGCGCCGCGTCCGGCGGCTTCAAGCCGGAGGGTTTCAAATCGGAAGGCTTCAAGCCGCGCGGTGCGTTCAAGCCCAGCGGCCCGCGGCCGGGCGGCTCGAAGCCGGGCTTCAAGCCGGACGGATTCAAACCTGCGGCGAAGCCGCATCGCAAGGGACCGCCGAAGGCATGACCCACCGGCCCGTGCGGCGATGATCTGCGCGGGCCGTCCCTCTAGTCGGTGCCTCCGGTGAAACGCGGCGCCGGAACCGTTGCAGATCGCACGGATCGTGAGTGGTATCACACCATACGCATACGCACGCATTGCGATGTCACCCTTGGCCGCCCACAATCGGGCATCTCCCCGGAGTCTTCAGCGTGACCGAACCCGCGACCGCAACGCCCGCCGCAGCACCTTCTGCCCTGTCCACCGCCTCCCAGTTGCGCCAACGTTGCGCTGAATTCGCCCGCCCCGTGGCCGGCCGCGCCGTGTGGCAACTGATCAATACGCTCGTCCCGTTCGCCGCGCTCTGGACGCTGATGGCGTGGAGCGTGATCGATCAGTGGAACTATGCCTGGACGCTGCTGCTGGCACTGCCGACCGCCGGTTTGTATGTGCGTACCTTCATCATCCAGCACGACTGCGGCCATGGCTCGTTCTTCGCCAGCCAGCGCGCGAACGACATGGTGGGGCGCTGCCTCGGCGTGATCACGCTGTTCCCGTACGGTTACTGGAAGAAGACCCACGCGATCCATCACGGTACGTCGGGCAATCTCGATCGCCGCGAAGTGGGCGATATCGAAACCCTCACGGTCGCCGAATACCGCCAGCGTTCCTGGTTCGGCCGGTTCTGCTACCGCTTCTACCGCAGCACCCCGGTGCTGCTGGGCATCGGCCCGATGTACCAGTTCGTGATCAAGCACCGTTTCCCGTTCGACATGCCGTTCACCTGGAAAAAGGAATGGCTGAGCGTGCTGCTCAACAACCTCACGCTTGCCATCGTGTTCGTCGTGATGTGGTGGACGGTCGGCTGGCACATCGCCCTGCTGGTGCATCTGCCGGTGGT
>JBKJTC010000177.1:0-28332 GCA_046590925.1 Lysobacteraceae bacterium
TGCATCGGACAATGATGCAAGAAAAATTACCGGCAACGATAGGGCAAACAACTGATCAGCAAGAGAATTTCATGCCGGCAAGGGCCGATTCAACCCACTGTCTTTCACGAAGACCCAATTTTTCATTCTTCTGAGCCGGCGCGGTCGGTCGAAACGTTGTCGATATATTTATCGAGGTCGGGCGCATTAGCGGCTAGCTCTAGAAGTCGTTCGATGACCTCATATGGATCGGGCAGCCTGACGACCATCGAGGCTTTCTCCCCCAAACTGTTCAGCGAGTTACCGATCACCCATACCTTGTCGTCCACGATCAGGAAGCGGTCGTGCAGGCTGGATGCGGCAATGACGCGAACATCGGGGATCAACTTCTGATACTTATTTAATTGCTCCAGACTGCACTTGAACTCCTCGAGCATGTACAGTCTGGTATGGTCGGAATTCCGCGGCGGCGTGAACGCGAGCTTCGTTGTCAACAGAGTCACCCTTACTTCGTCGCCGTGCAGCGCATAGAGGAACTGGCCCAACTGCAAGGTGGACAAATAGGGATCGGCAATGACGACTTTTGAACGTGCCTACCGGAGTAAATCCCGGACAAACGCCGCAGCCTCTTCCCGCGATTTCTCGGGGAACCATCGCTGTCCGTAATGCTTGGCCTCGGCGCGTCGTTCGCGCAACCTGGCCTCCGTTTCTACACGCACGTTCACACCGGGATCCTTGACCTCTCCTAAAATAGAAGTCGACACCAACTCAGAGCCAGGCGCCGCTTGGTATTCCATTGTTGGCGCGTCCTTAGCATCGCCGGAAGGCACTCTGACGCTGCGGCGACTGCTCTGCATCGCGTGCATGCTCAAGTTCATCTGTCGAACGAAAGAAACGAAAGGCTGGTAGACCAGAACACCATGCAGTTCATGGGTCACCACGAACCCGTATTGACCCAAGCAGGTGCCCTTTTCCACGTCCAAAATGCCGTCGTCGGGAACAGGATGTGTCTCAAAGCTGGTCAGCAGCTTCGCCTCCTTGTCGAACGCGGTGATGCGCAAGCCGTCCAAGCTCTGTCCCGGTCGCGGCACAAAACGATAGATGATCCGTTCACCGCGACCTTCCTTCGGAGACACCATGAAACTGTCAATCTGTCGAAGCACAGGATCCGGCGCGATGTAGACCGCGCTGCCGAGATATTCCTGATAGTCGATCAGGTTCACATGCATGCGCCGGGCGACGAACGCCTGGGCGTCAACGTCATGAAAAAATGACTCGAATCCAGCACGATCGCCGAAGCGCCGGTGAAGGCGCGCGGGGACGCTACCGATGAAGGGTACGGGATCACTGCTGGGCTTTCCGGATGGCGTGAAAAACTCTTCCCTGATAGGCAAGCCCAGCTTTGGCCAAGGCTGGGCATCCTCCAATCTCGGCACGCGGATGCACCATACGCCATCGCACTTGTGGCGGTCACTTTCTCGGGTCGGAGTCGGCGTGGCTCGCTCGCCCTCGCACAGGGACAGGTACCAGAGGACGGCCTCGTCTTTCGCGAGGACGGTCCTACGAAAGTGCAGCCGCTCGTTGCGCCCCCTGAAGTCAAAACTATCAATATCCGACATGGCCGTCGGAGCAGGCCTGCCTTGAGCCAATTCCGAAACGGTTGCGAAGAGCAACCTGCCCATCTCGTTTTTTTTCTGGATGGTGACCAACCGTACAACGGCCCATCCTTGATGCTCTTCGACAGCTTTCACGCCCAGCTCCTGTACTTCCATTTGTTGGCTTGATCCGCGGTGACCACGACATCAATCAGACGCTATCACCCTCCTTGGTTCGATTCTGATCGACTTCTGAGAACAAGCACAAGGCCGTAAGGCCTATACGAGTAGGTGCATACCGGAAGCGTCATACGCCGTCTTTAGAACGCCCGGCTTCGTTAGGGTTCAAGGCGCATGACGCCTTCGGCTTATGCGCCTTACGAAATCCGCTTCTGACCGAGCGCCACGGGCATGGTGTCGTTGCGATCCGCGCGCGGCGAAAGTGCCCCTCATCCGGCGCTTCGCGCCACCTTCTCCCCGCTGTGCGGGGAGAAGGAAAACATCGTGATCCGGTTCGTCGAGTTCGGCGGGAGGACAGCGGTATGCCGAGGAGGCAGGCTGGCGATGCGGTCGGTATCTCGTTCGGAATGGTTCGTCGCCCGGATGTGCGAATGCTTGCGCGGGGCGATGAGCGCTGCAATTCGACGAAGAGCCCCGGCTCTCGCCTGTGGCGAGAGCCGGGCTACGACGATGGCGGTGGTCCGGTGGCTCGCGTACACCCGACCATGCCTTTCGACCTATGTGATTAGGTGTTATAGTTAACTATAGTACCTATGCAGCTGAAGCCAGGGATCCGTCGCCGACGGGACGCACAGCGCAGAGGGCGGGTCGATGTCGCAGTGCGAACTTTCATTGAAATCAGTCGGTTACCTGTATTCCGGTGGCCATCAGGCGGTCAACGGGATCGATCTGGATCTCGGCCCGGGCATTCTGGGCCTGCTGGGTCCGAACGGCGCGGGCAAGTCCACGCTGATGCGGATCCTGGCGACGATGACCCGGCCGACCAGCGGGCGGGCGACGTGGAACGGCGAGGATCTGGCGGTGTCGCCGAATACCCTGCGCCACACGCTGGGCTATCTGCCACAGGATTTCGGGGTGTATCCGGCGCTGAGCGCCCGCGAATTCCTCGCGTTCCTGGCCGCGGTGAAGGGCCTGTCCGGGGCCAAGGCGCGGGAGCGGGTGGACGCCTGCCTGTCGCTGGTCGGCCTGAACGACGCCGCCGACCGCCGCCTCGGCGAGTATTCCGGCGGCATGCGCCAGCGGGTCGGCATCGCCCAGGCGCTGCTCAACGACCCGATGCTGTTGATCGTGGACGAACCCACGGTGGGCCTGGACCCTGAGGAACGCATGCGTTTCCGGCATCTGCTCACCGATCTCGCTGGCGAACGGCTGGTGATCCTGTCCACCCATATCGTCTCCGATGTGGAGGCCAGCGCGACCGCGCTGGCGGTGATGAGCGCGGGTGAGCTGCGCTTCCACGGCACGCCGGATCAGCTGATCGCACGGGCCGAGGGCCATGTCTGGGACTGGACCATCGCGCCCGAGCAACTGGCCGAAGTGCGCAAGCAATTCACGATGTGCGGCTCGCTGCGCCGGCCCGAGGGCATCCGCGTGCGGGTGATCGCCAGCGAATGCCCGCATGCCGACGCGCAGCCGGCCACTCCTGAACTGGAAGACGCCTACACCTGGCTGACCGGCACTGCGGCAGGCGGCAGCGCCGCCGGGGCGCATTGACATGGGCGCGTGGCAGCGGTTCTTCGCGATTCTGCAGGCCGACGTGCGCGAGCGGATGCGTATGCCGCGGTTCTGGGTGGTGCTCGCATTCATGGCCTGGGCCACCTGGTGGTGCTTTCCGCCGATGGAATCGGGCTACAGCACGCTGTCGCTGGTCGACGGCTCGCGCGGCCGCTATTCCAGCGCCTGGGCCGGCATGGGGCTGGGGCTGATCTACAGCACCTTTCTCAACCTCGTCGGCTTCTATCTGGTGCGGGGCACGCTGACCCGCGATATCGAGACCCGCGTCTGGCAGCTGCTGGTCACCACGCCGATGACCCGCGGCGGTTATCTGCTGGCGAAATGGGCCAGCCACATGGTGGTGTTCGGGATGATCGCGGCGGTCGGGATCGTCATCGCCCTGGCCGCGCAGTGGGTGCGCGCCGAAGACCGGCACATCGATCTGATCGAACTGCTCAAGCCGCTGCTGCTGCTCAGCCTGCCCAGCCTCGCGCTGACTGCGATGTTCGCGATCTGGTTCGACCTGGTGCCCTGGCTGCGCCGCACCGCCGGCAATGTGATTTTTTTCGTGGTGTGGACGGTGATGCTGACCGTCTCGGTGGCGCCCTACGACGGCCAGCCCAAGGCCGACCCGCAGGGCTGGACCAGCGATCCGAGCGGGATGATGGTGGCTGCGCGCGAGTTCAGCCGCGTGCGCGAGGCGCAGACCGGCAAGCCGCTGCCGTTCGGCTTCAATCTGGGCGGCGATGCGACGACGGCGGACAGCGCGCGTTTCGACTGGCCGGCCTGGCATCCCGGCGGCAAGGTCGTGGGCAGCCGTGCGCTGTGGCTGGCGCTGGCGATGCTGCTCACGCTGGCGGCAGCGCCGCTGCTGGACTGGGCCGCCGCGCGCGGCCTGTCGACGGCGAAGGCGCGGTCCGGCGCCGGCCGCTCGATGCGCTGGTTGAACCCGCTGCTGGATCCGTTCGCCCGCGGCCCGCTGGGGATTCTGGCGGCGGCCGAACTGAAACTCGCGCTGCGCCAGCGCCGGATCTGGTGGTGGCTCGCCGCGCTCGGGGCCTTGGGCGCGCAGGCGTTCGCGCCCCACGAAGGCATGCGCATGGCGCTGCTGCTGGCGTGGGTGCTACCGCTGGATGTGCTGTCGCGCGGCGTGCTGCGCGAACGCGACCACGGCACGGGCGGACTGGTGTTCACCGCGCCGCACGTGTTGTCGCGTCTGCTGGCGGCGCGATTCCTGGTCGGGTTCACGATGCTGTTCGCGCTGAGTCTGCCGGCGATGATCCGACTGCTGGTCAGCGAGCCGGTGGCCGCACTGGCGACGCTGACGGCGATCGTCTCGATCACCAGTTGGGGCCTGTGCCTGGGTGCGCTGTGCCGCAACGCGCGGCCGTTCGAGCTGCTGATGATCGGCGCGGTCTACATCTGCATGCAGGGTGCGGCACTCTTCGCCGTCGCCACGCAGCCGGTGTGGACCTTGACCGTGCACGGCATCGGCCTGCTGCCGGCCTGGCTGCTGCTGATGTGGGCTTGGCCGCGATTGGCGCGGCGTTGAGCGGCTGCGTTTTCGCGGCCGGCCTCAGAGCCTGTTTGAAATTTCCGCGCTGTTGCGATGGCAACCACGGAAATACATGTCATTCCACGTAGAGCGGCCTTCAGGCCGCTGCTCTTGCCGGAACGAACCAGCGGCCTGAAGGCCGCTCTACAAGTTTGACCGAGAGGTTTTGAACAGGCTCTCAGTGGCAGCCCTGCTCCGGGGTGGCGTGGCAGTCGGCAGCCAGATCGTCGAGGATCGGACAGTCGGGGCGGTCGTTCCCATGGCAACGCTCGGCGAGCGCATCGAGCGTGCGCTGCATCGACCGCATCTCGGCGATTTTGACGGCGAGCGCCGCCGAGTGGCTGCGCGCCAGCGCCTTCACTTCGGCGCTGGCGCGATTGCGGTCGTCCCACAGTCCGAGCAGGGCTTCGATCTGCTTCATCGAAAAACCCAGTCCGCGCGCGCGTTTGATGAAGCGGATGCGGTGCAGGTCGGCCTCGCTGTAGATGCGGTAACCGGCGAACGTGCGGCTGGCCTGCGGCAACAGGCCGATGGCTTCGTAGTGGCGGATCATCTTGGCGCTGGCGCCGGTCAGCGCCGCGGCCTCGCCGATGTTGTGCAGGCCCTGGCCGCGGGCTTCGGCCAGTTCGGGGCGGATGGCGGGTCTGGGCATGACGGACTCCTGGGCCTGTGATTCAGCGCTGCGGCGGCGACCAGCGCCGCAGCAGCAGGGTGTTGGCGACCACGCTCACCGACGAGAACGCCATCGCCGCGCCCGCGACCACCGGATCGAGCAGGCCGAAGGCGGCCAGCGGAATGCCGACGATGTTGTAGGCGAACGCCCAGAACAGATTCTGGCGGATCTTGTGCAGCGTGCGACGCGAGATGTCGAGCGCGGCGGCGACCAGATCCAGGTCGCCGCGCATCAGGGTGATGCCGGCGGCATGCATCGCGACATCGGTGCCGCTGCCCATGGCGATGCCCACGTCCGCCGCGGCCAGCGCCGGCGCGTCGTTGATGCCGTCGCCGACCATCGCGACGCGACCTTCCGCGGCCAGTGCGCGCACCGCGTCGGCCTTCTGTTCCGGCAGCACGTTCGCGCGCACATCATCGATACCGAGCGCCGCCGCCACCGCACCCGCAGCGCCGGCGTTGTCGCCGGAGATCATCACCGTGCGCACGCCGAGCGCGCGCAGCCGCGCGATCGCCTCCGCGGCGCCGGGGCGCGGGCGGTCGCGGAACGCGAGCAGGCCGAGCAACGCGGCGCCGTCGACGCGCGTCTCGGCCAGCCACGACACGGTGCAGCCGGCGCCGGCCAACGCATCGGCGCGCGCCGACAGCGGCGACAGATCGACGCCGGCCTCGACCATCATCCGGCCGCTGCCCAGCAGCAGCGTGCGCCCCTCCACCACGCCGCGCACACCGCGACCGGGGACCGCACGCACCTCGGCGGCCGGCGACAACAGGCGATCGCCATGCGCGGCCAGCACCGCTTTGGCCAGCGGATGCTCGCTGCCGCTCTGCAGCGATGCGGCCAGCGCGACCATGCGCGACTGCCGGCCGTCGACGGCCAGCGCCTCATCCAGCGCGGATTTGCCTTCGGTCAGCGTGCCGGTCTTGTCGAAGGCGACGATCGACACCTCATGGGCGAGTTCCAGCGCTTCGGCATCCTTGATCAGAATGCCCGCGCGCGCGGCCACGCCGGTGCCGGCCATCACCGCGGTGGGCGTGGCCAGACCCAGCGCACAGGGACAGGCGATGACCAGCACCGCGACCGCGTTGAGGATCGCCGCATTCCAGTCGCCGGTGACGAAGCCCCAGCCCAGCAGCGCGATCAGCGCGATCGCCACCACCACCGGCACGAATACCGAGCTCACCCGATCGACCAGTTTCTGGATCGGCGCCTTGCCGGCCTGCGCGTCCTCGACCATCCGCACGATCCGCGCCAGCGCGCTTTCCGCGCCCACCGCCGCGGTGCGCACCGCCACCAGCCCCTCGCCGTTCACGGCACCGCCGGTGACGCGGTCCCCTTCGCCCTTGCTGACCGGCAGCGATTCGCCGGTGATCAGCGATTCGTCGGCGTGGGTCAGGCCTTCGACGACTTCGCCATCGACCGGGAAGCGCTCGCCGGGGCGGACCACCACGACATCGCCGACCGCGACCTCGCTCACCGGCACGTCGACTTCGCGCCCGTCGCGACGCAGGCGTGCCCGGGTCGGTCGCAGCGCCTGCAGCGCGCGGATCGCCTCGGTGGTCTGGCGCTTCGCGCGCGCCTCCAGCCATTTGCCCATCAGGATCAGAGTGATGACCACCGCCGAAGCTTCGAAATACAGTGCGGGTTGGGCGTGGTGGCCGGCGCCGCCGGACAGGCCATCGACCGCCAGATAACCCACCAGCAGGTGATACGCGCTGAGCCCGTATCCGGCCGTGGTGCCCAGCGCGACCAGCAGATCCATGTTGCCGCTGCGCGCCTTCAGCGCGCCCCAAGCGGCGCGATAGAACCGCGCGCCCAGCCAGAACTGCACCGGCGTCGCCAGCAGCAGTTGCAGCCAGCCCGGCAACATCCAGTGTTCGCCGAACGGCAGCGCCAGCATCGGCGCGACCAGGGGCAGCGACAGCGCGGCGGCGAGCAGCAGATGCACGGTTTCCTTCGCCATGCGCGGCGGGGCGACAGTGGCGGCGGCTTCCTGCGGCAGCGTCGCGGTATAGCCGGCATCGACCACTGCGGCGATCAGACGCGCGGCCAGTCCGGCCTCGTCGTCGGCGATCGCCTTCACCCGGGCGCGTTCGGTCGCGAGATTCACGCTGGCCTCGATCACGCCGGGCACGCCGCGCAGGGCGCGCTCGATCCGGTTCACGCACGAAGCGCAGGTCATCCCGCCGATGACCAGCGTCATCTCGCGGCTGGGCAGCGAATAACCGGCATCGGTGACCGCCGCGCTCATCGCCACGGCGAGCGCCTGCGGATCGGTGTCGGCATCGGCGCGCACATCGGCGAGCTCGGCCGCGGGATTGACGCTGACGTCGATCACGCCCGGCACGGCGCGCAGCGCGCGCTCGACACGGCCCACGCACGAGGCGCAGGTCATGCCGAGGACGGGAAAGCGGAGCGACGCGGACGGCATCGCGATCGATGCGGCCTCCGCACGATTGGGGTTCATTGCACTCGCCTCGATGTGGAGTGCCCAGAGGTTGCAGCTTCCCACGATGGCAAGGTCAACATCCGTCCATCGGGATATTGCGGGGCCGCATCTCTCTCAGCATTCAGTCGGCGCGATGCTTGACCTTGCCCCCATGGCAAGGCCCAGCCTGCCCGCGTCGGCACTGTCGCCGACGTTCCAGAGGACTTCTCCATGAAATTCACCATCGAAGGCATGCGTTGCGGGCACTGCATCCGCACCGTCACCCGCGCCATCCACACCCTGAGTCCAGAGGCACGGGTCGATGTGGATCTGAGCGCCGGCATCGTGACCGTGGTCGGCGATGTCGCTGCGGACCAGGCCGCTGCCGCCATCGCGGCGCAGGGCTACCCCGTGACCGCGATCGATCCGGTCTGAAGCCGGTTCGACCCGTTCAGCCGATCCGGACATCCGGAGTACACTTCCGTCATGCGCCCGCTCCCGCTCCTGCTGCATGTCCTGCTGAGCCTCGCCCTGCTGGCGAACGGCATCGGCGCGGCCATGGCGTCGGCGCATGCAGGCTGCGCCCACTCGGCAACAGCCGCCGCACCTTCCGGTGCCGGATCTTCGACTGAACAGCCGTCGGTCGACGAGCCACCCTGTCACGACGACATGGCGGCGGAAGCGGCAGCGCCGATGCAGGATACGGGGCACACCAGCCTGCCGGGCGATACATCGTCCACCCACGCGCACGACAGCGGCGATGATTGCGGCGGCGCGTGCACTTGCGACTGCACCGCCCATTGCCAGGCCGCGCTGATGCCACCGACGCCGATGCTGCATGCCTCCGCACGCATCGCGCATGCGGAGGCTGCCGCGTACACCCATGCGACACCCGCATTGCCCCATCCGATCCGACCTCCCATCGCCTGACCGCGCTCCGCGCCCATCCAGGCGCCATCGTCGCGCGCATCGCGCGCATCCGCTCCGTTCGATCCGACCGTGCCGCACATGCGCGCACAGGCTGTCCTGGAGTGTCGGTTGGCGCAACGATGAACTCGAATGTTGGGCTCCATCGCGACGATCGCAGGTTCATCATTGCCGGCAATGGATGCCCACCGCATCGGTGAGGCTGGGTTGCACGACTTTTTTGCAATCCGCTGCAACGCGGTTCCGCACTTCTGTTGAATGCACTCGCCACCAGCCGGACGACAGCTCACGACCCCACTTCGGGCGATACCAGACTTCCGCTTGCGGCACTGCGCCGCAGGTGTTCACGAGGGCTATCCATGCACCAGATTTTTCGCCGCGCCGTTCTGGCGTTGGCCATCAGCGCGACGCTGAGCAGTTGCGCGTCGCTGTCGCCGCGCGCGGGCGACCAGAACATCAATGATTTGCTCAGCGCCCGTCGCGGGCCGCAAGTCGAATGGTCGGCCGTGAGTCAACCGCCGGAAGAACGGCAGGCGATCGACGAATGGCTGGGCGCGCCGATGACGGCCGAGACCGCCGTGCGCGTGGCCATGCTGCGCAGCCCGCGCCTGCAGCAGGAATACGCACGACTTGGATTGGCTCGGGCAGAAGTGCTCGAGGCCGTGGAGATTGCCAATCCACGGCTGGGCTTGTCCCGCTTCTCCTTGAGCCCGGGTGCCGGAACCAACCGCACTGCCGCACTGAGTCTGCCGCTGGTCGATCTTTTGGTGCTGCCGGTGCGCGCACGGTTGGCCAGAGCCGAGTTCGAACGCGCCCAGTTGGAAATCGCCGGCGCCGTACTCGGCGTTGCCGCCGATGTTGAGGCGGGCTGGTATCGCTATGTCGGCGCGCAACAGGTCGCCGATATGCGCACTGCGGTCGCAGAAGGCGCTGACGCTTCGTCCGAGCTGGCACAGCGTTTCTTCGACGCCGGAAATATCACCGAGCTGCAGCTCAATCAGGAACGCGCCGCCGCCAGCGAGGCCCGCATTGCCTCAGCGCGCGCGCGCGCTGAGGCGGGCCGCGCGCGGCTCGCGCTGAATACGCTGATCGGCCTGAGCGGCACCGACACGCAGTGGGCCACCAGCGACCGTCTGCCGCTGCCGGTCGCGAACGAGGACGATCCCGCACAGTTGGCCGCGCTGGCACGGGCCAGCAATCTGGAACTGCTGGCCGCACGTCAGCAGGCCGACATCCTGGCCGATGCGCTGGGGATCACCCGGCGCCTGCGCTGGTTCGGCGGCAGCGAAATCGGCTACGAGCGTGAGAAGGAAGCGGATGGCAGCCGCCTGCGGGGGCCGACGCTGGATCTTGAACTGCCGATCTTCAACCAGGGACAGGCGAAGGTGGCCCGCGCCGAAGCGCTGTTGGCGGAAGCCCGGGCGCGCGTGGCGCTGGCGGAGCTCGGCGTCGACAACGCCATTCGTCTGGGTGGTGAAGAAGTCCGCGAACTCAGCAGCATCGTCTCGATCCATCGAGAGGCGCTGATTCCGCAGCGCGAAATCGTGGTCGAACGCAGCCAGCAGGAACAGAACTTCATGTTGATCGGCGTGTTCGAGCTGATCCAGGCGAAGGTCAATGAATACGACGCCTACCAAGGCTATCTGGAGTCGGTGCGCGACTACTGGCTCGCGCGGACCGAGCTGATGCGTGCGGTAGGACAGCGGCTGCCCAGCGATGCATCGGTGGCTGCGCGTACGCCCAGCGTGCAGGACATTCTCAAGCCGGCCGCCGATGCATCGATGCAAGGCATGGACCATAGCGGTCACAGCGGCCACACCATGCCGCCGCCCGCCGATACGCCTGCTGCAAGCGAAATGCAGGGCATGGATCACAGCGGTCACAGCATGCCGCCGCCTGCCGATGCGCCTGCTGCAAACGAAATGCAGGGCATGGATCACAGCGGCCACAGCATGCCGCCGCCACCGGATCCAGCGCCAGAGGATCAGGATCCGCCCGACCCGAAGACCGAAGACCACAGCGCCCACGGAGACAAGCCATGAAGATCACTCGCCGCGACATCCTGCTGGGCGCCGGCGCCGGGCTGGTATCCACCGTCGCTACCACCGTGGCCAGGGCCCAGAGTCATGAAGGCCATGACATGGCGAATATGCCGGATAAGACACCGCCTGCGGCGACACCCAAGGCAGGGCCGGCCGTGGCACGGCCACGTCAGGCCCAATCCAAGGTCCGCACCTTGAATGGCTGGACATTGCCGTATCGCATGAACGACGGCGTCAAAGAATTCCATCTGGTCGCCGAGGAGTTCGAGCACGAGTTCGCACCCGGCTCCAAGGCGATCTGCTGGGGCTACAACGGCTCCACGCCGGGGCCGACGATCGAGGCGGTCGAAGGCGATCGGATCCGTATCCTCGTCACCAACCATCTGCGCGAGGCCACCACCATCCATTGGCATGGGCTGCTCCTGCCCAGCGGCATGGACGGCGTGGGCGGATTGAACCAGCCGCAGATCAAACCGGGAGAAACCTTCGCCTACGAGTTCACGCTCCGGCAGCACGGCACGCATATGTATCACCCGCATGCCGACGAAATGGTGCAGATGGCGATGGGCATGATGGGTTTGTTGATCATTCATCCCAAAGGCGGCGAAGCGGTGCGGGTCGACCGCGACTATGCGCTTCTGCTGCACAATTTCGCCATGCACCCGGGCACGCGCCGGCCGGACCCGGCGGTGATGCAGGACTTCGACCTGTGGACCTTCAATTCCAAAGTGTTCCCGGCGATCGAAACCATCGTCGCACGCACCGGCGAGCGCGTACGTATCCGTGTCGGCAATCTGTCGATGTGGAACCACCCGATCCACCTGCACGGTGTGCAGTTCCATGTCACCGGCGGCGATGGCGGCCGGATGCCACGCTCGCAGTGGCGCTCCGAAGTGACCGAGATTGTCGGCGTCGGTCAGATGCGCGATATCGAGTTCACTGCCGTACCCGGCGACTGGGCGTTCCACTGCCACATGTCGCACCACACGATGGGCCCGATGGGGCATGACGTGCCCAACACCATCGGCGTGAACCAGCGCGGAGTGGAAGCGAAGATCCGGCAGATGCTGCCGGGTTATATGGCGATGGGCGAGAACGGCATGGCCGAGCATCAGGAACATACCGATAGCGGCCATATGGCCGGCCCGCCCAACACCCTGGCGATGATGGTGGGCAAGGGGCCGTTCGGCAATATCGAAATGGGCGGCATGTTCACCGTGGTGAAAGTGCGCGACGACATCGCGCCCGGCGACTACAGCGACCCGGGCTGGTATCGCAACCCCGCGGGCACCGTCGCCAAGCGCGTCAGTACCGATCCGGCATTCGGCAAGCCGCCACGACGAAAGGCATAGCACGTACTTGCAGACATCGCGCCGCGATTGATTGCGCGTGGCTGTTCACCGGCATCGATTCCCGATGCAACGCTTCTTCTCTTTCAAGGACCGTTTCAATGGCACTCATGACCCGAAAATCGCTCATCGCCATCTCCCTGCTGGGCGGTGGCGCACTGACGCTGGCGGGCGGATTCATCTGGTTCGGCCTGTACAACATCGCCGCCGACGATACCCATACACGCCCGGTGTACACCGTGCTGGAAACGCTTCGCGAACGCTCGATCGCTGTGCGCGCGAACGAGCTGCAGGTTCCGGATCTGTCCGATCCCGCGCGCATCAGGCAGGGCGCGGGCAATTACAACGCGATGTGCACCGGCTGCCACCTGGCGCCGGGCATGGCGGCAACCGAAATGAGCATGGGCCTGTATCCGTCTCCACCCGACCTCACCAGGATCACGGTAGACGCCGCCGAGGCCTTCTGGGTGATCAAGCACGGCATCAAGGCCTCGGGTATGCCGGCCTGGGGCAAGAGTATGCAGGACGAGTACATCTGGAATATCGCGGCATTCGTGCAAACGCTGCCCAAGCTCGATCAAGCGCAGTACAACGCGCTCGTGGCGAGCAGCGACGGTCACTCGCACGGCGGTGGCGAAACCATGCCCAACGACCACGCCATGCCCGGCATGACCGACGAGAACCACCACGATGAGCAGCCCGCGCATCACGACGATGCGGGGTCTGCACCGCATGCACATGCCGCGACGACAGAGCATCACGACGATGCCAAGTCGGCGCCATAGGTGAAAAGTACTGCGGCAGGGCATCACGATGATGCAGGCTCGGCGCCGCATCAGCACGGCGACGCAACACCGGGGAAAATCGAAGCATCCGACCATACCGGTCACGACCACCAGCACTGATCTTCGCTGATCTTTCTGACCCGCACGCACACTTGCTCAAAGGAACACGCATGTCCCGCATCGCATCTCTCGCATTGCTATCCCTCACGGTGGCCTGTGGCCTTGCACTCGCTGGCCCTGCATTCGCCGATGGCAAACACGACCACGCTGCGCATCAGGCCACGCAGGCGCCGAAGACCAACGTACCTTCAAATGCAAGGGATGCAGTCGCCGCCGTCGAACGGTTTTCGTCGGCCCTAGAGCCTGTTCAAAGTCTCCGCATACATCGCGTTGTGCCGCAGCGGCCCGCCAGGGTCTGTGCGGCGCGCAGCGCCAGACTGGCCGTCTGGTCAAGCGACGCGCGGGCGCTGGCGGGCCGCTGCGGCGCAACCCGAAGGGCTGAGCCTATGGGCGCACGGCGCAGCGTCCTCGCTCGGTCGTGGACGGACGTCCACTTCCTCGCTCCTCCTTGCTCCGTACGCCCATAGGCTCAGCGCGGTGCATGCGGAGACTTTGAACAGGCTCTTAGCCACCGGCCGCCTGGAAGCGGTCGGTGTCGAACTCGATCCCACTGTGCTGATCCTGGAAAGCGGCGGCGCCGAGCACTCGGCGGCCGAGTATCTTGGCGGACACGCAAAAGGCGACGCCGCCTTTCTCAAGACGGCGCATCGCCAACTGATCGATCGAACCGCCAGGCGCAGTGGCGATCTGGTCTGGGTCGCCAGCGAAAGCGAACTGCACCGAACTGTCGACGGCAAAGCCTCGACGACATTGAGCACCGAAACCATGATCGTCCAGCGTTTCGGCGCCGCCTGGAAAATCGTCCACATCCACTGGTCGTCGCGACCGAAGCGGTGAACATCATGAAATACAGAATGGGATACAGAATGAAATCCAGAATGAAATCCAGAACACTCGCATTGACCATGACGCTGTTGGCGGCAACCGCCTGCGCGCAGTCGGACGCCAACGATACTGAAAAAAACGCAAGCACCACCGCGCCGCGAACAGACGCGGCTGCCGGGGCCGCAGCGGCAGCGGTTTCGCGAACCGCATCATCGCGTGCCCCGGCGAGTTTGCCGAAGATGGTGGTGCACAAGAGCGCGAGCTGCGGCTGCTGCGGACTGTGGGTGGATCACATGCGTCATGCCGGCTTCGAGGTCGACGTGCGCAATGAGGACAACCTCAATCCGATCAAGCAAGCGCTGGGCGTGCCTTATGGCAAAGGCTCATGCCACACCGCGGAAGTCGGCGGTTATGTCATCGAAGGTCATGTGCCGGCCGAGGATGTCCTACGCCTGCTGACGGAAAAGCCGGATGCGCGTGGCCTCGTGTTACCGGGGATGCCTGCCGGCTCGCCTGGCATGGAGATGCCGGATGGGCGCGTGAAGCCCTATGCGGTGGAACTGGTCGCAAAGGATGGCAGTACGTCTATCTTCAGCCGGCATGGCGAGGGCGCATCGCCGGCATTTCCGCAACGATAACGCTTGACGCTTGAGTGTAGTCGAGGGCTCAAGCCGGGCCATTCCACTCAGGATCGCATTCGCGATCAAGATCGGTGAACGCGCCAAGCGCTCGGGGGTCACGATCGACACCGTGCGCCAATGTGAACGGCAAGGCCTGCTGCCGCAGGCGCAGCGTCTGGCATCAGGCTATCGCACCTACCATGCCAGCGATCTGCTGCGCCTGCAGTTCGTCCGCCGCGCGAAAGCGCTCGGGTTCACGCTCCCCGAAATTCGCGAACTGTTGGCTCTTTCGCAACAGGCCCAAGAGGACATGGCGGCGATGAAAGCGGCGGCTTCGCAGACGCTCAGCGCTGCGGATGAACGCATCGCCGAGCTTCTTCGTATTCCGTAAGAGGCTGAGCGCGTTGCTGAGCGCGTATCACGGGCATGGATTGCTGACACAGTGCCCCATTCTCCAGGCGCTCATCGAGGAGTCCGTATGAATCCGCAGGACCAGTCCCATCATTCAGACGGCCATCCCTCCCCGCCTCCCAGTGGCTGCGCACGCAAACCGTCCGATACTGGCGCTACCGCAACCGACCCGGTCTGCGGCATGCAGGTCGATCCGGCGACGACACCCCATCACGCAGAGCACACCGGCGTCCAATACCACTTTTGTTCGGCACCATGCCGTGAGAAGTTCACGCTGGATCCGGGCAAGTATGCCGCGCCGGCATCGCCGGTCATCGCCGATCGCACGGCTGTGCCCGCCGGCACCCGCTACACCTGCCCCATGCATCCGGAGATCGTGCGCGACGGCGCCGGCACCTGCCCCATCTGCGGCATGGCGCTGGAACCGATGCAGCCGTCGCTGGACGACGACGACAACCCGGAACTGCGCGATTTCTCGCGACGGTTCTGGTTCACGCTGCCGCTGAGCATCGTGGTGCTCGCCCTGGCGATGCTGGGCCATCGCTTTTCGCTGCTGCCGGTGCAGACCCGCACATGGCTGGAATTGACGCTCAGCTTGCCGGTGGTGCTGTGGGCCGGCTGGCCGTTTTTCGTGCGCGGCCTCGCGTCGCTGCGCACCGGCAACCTCAACATGTGGACCTTGATCGGGACCGGCGTGGCGGCCGCGTTCGTCTACAGCCTGGCGGCGACGTTGGCGCCCGGCTGGTTTCCTGCGTCCTTTCGCGAACATGGCCGCGTCGGCGTGTACTTCGAGGCCGCCGCGGTGATCGTGTCGCTGACCCTGCTGGGGCAACTGCTGGAACTCAAGGCGCGTTCGCAGACGTCGGCCGCGATCAAGGCGCTGCTGCGGCTTGCGCCCAAGACCGCGCGGCGGATCAACCCCGACGGCAGCGAAGAAGACATCCCGCTGACCCATGTGCATCTTGGCGACCGCCTGCGCGTGCGCCCCGGCGAAACCGTGCCCACCGATGGCGATGTGATCGAAGGGCAGTCCAGCGTCGATGAGTCGATGCTCACCGGCGAAGCCATGCCGGTGAGCAAGCGCGTCGGCGATGCGGTGATCGGCGCCACCATGAATACCTCCGGCAGCCTGGTGATCCGCGCCGACAAGATCGGTGCCGATACCCTGCTCAGCCAGATCGTACAGCTGGTGGCCAACGCCCAGCGGTCTCGCGCACCGATGCAGCGCATGGCCGACAAAGTGTCGTACTGGTTCGTGCTGGCGGTGCTGTCGACCGCGTTGATCACGCTGCTGGTGTGGGGCTTCTTCGGGCCGGAACCGTCGTGGGTCTATGCCATCCTCAATGCGGTGTCGGTGCTGATCATCGCCTGCCCCTGCGCGCTGGGTCTGGCCACGCCGATGTCGATCATGGTCGCCACCGGCCGCGCCGCCAGCGTCGGCGTGCTGTTCCGCGATGCCGAAGCCATCGAAACACTGCGCCGGATCGATACCCTCATCGTCGACAAGACCGGTACCCTCACCGCAGGCAAACCGGCGTTCCACGATGTCGCCGGGCTGCCGGGGTTCAGCGCCGACGATGTGCTGCGTCTGGCGGCCAGTCTGGATCAGGGCAGCGAGCATCCGCTGGCGGAAGCGATCGTGACCGAAGCGTTGGCGCGCGGCTTGACGCTGGAGGCCGCGGTGGACTTCGAGTCGGCGAC
Source organism: Lysobacteraceae bacterium (assembly GCA_046590925.1). GTDB lineage: Bacteria > Pseudomonadota > Gammaproteobacteria > Xanthomonadales > Xanthomonadaceae > Lysobacter_I. The sequence goes on from JBKJTC010000177.1 coordinate 16,745, forward strand.
CGGAATCGGCGTTCGCGGCAAAGTCGCGGGTCGCTCGCTGGCCCTGGGCAATACCGCGTTGATGGATGAGATGGGCGTCGATGTCGGTGCATTGACCGCTTCGGCCGAGCGCCTGCGCGCGCAAGGCGCCAGCGTGATGTTTCTCGCCGTGGACGGAACGCCCGCCGGCTTGATCGCGGTGGCCGATCCCATCAAGGACACCACCGCAGAAGCGCTGACTGCGCTGAAAGCCGCGGGCATCCGTCTGATCATGGCGACTGGCGATGGCGAAACCACCGCCCGCGCCGTCGCCAGCGCGCTGGGCATCGAAGAAGTGCATGGCGAAGTCCGGCCGAAAGACAAATCCGACCTGGTCGCGAAGCTCAAAGCCGAAGGACGCCACGTCGCGATGGCCGGCGACGGCATCAACGACGCGCCCGCGCTGGCGCTGGCCGACGTGGGCATCGCGATGGGCACCGGCACCGATGTGGCGATGTCCAGCGCGCAGGTCACGCTGGTGAAGGGCGACCTGCGCGGTATCGTTCGCGCGCGGCGCATCTCCGAAGCCACGGTGGCGAACATGAAGCAGAACCTCGGCTTTGCGCTGCTCTACAACGCCCTGGGCGTACCGATCGCCGCCGGCGTGCTGTACCCGGTGTCCGGGCTGCTGCTCAGCCCGATGATCGCCGCGCTGGCGATGAGCCTCAGTTCGGTCTCGGTGGTGTCCAACGCGCTGCGGTTACGGCATACCCAATCCGAAAGATGATGCCCGTCCATCGCCGAACGAAGAGGGGCGACACCCACGTGGTCGCGGTCCAGACGCTCTGGTTTTGAAAGCTCTGGTTCTGAAAGCTCTGGTTTTGAAAGCGGTCGCCGCCGGATAGTCCAGCGGCGCCCGCCCATGCCGGCGCGACGGTGCGGTTACACCACGTGCCAGGCCCAGCCCAGCCATTTTGGCGTGTAGTTGCAGCGGTACTTGGTCACGCGGAGTCGATATGTGCCCGTCGTCGGCGCAACGAAATCGACGATTTCATAGGTGTTGTCCCAACTGTACGAGCCTGCGACGACGTTGCCGCCCGGACCGATGATCTGCATGTCGAGATCCGCACCCGGACGACTCGCATAAGTGAGGTTTGCGGCCGAGGTGTTGGCGTCAACGCATCGCCCCCCGCGCGGAGTCCTTCCGCTTCCAGCTGGGACACCAGCCTCTCGGTCGATTCCTTCGCGATGCTGGCGCGCTCGGCATCCAGCTGGGCGTACAGGCTGTCGATCTGCATGTCGTCCAGCGACGACTGCGAGTCGGGACGGTTCAAGGACACGTCGCGCGACTGCTTCGCCCAGAGTCGGTGACGAATTCGCGGGTCGTTCCGTGGTCGATGCCGGGAAATACGAGCGAAGAACACCGGCGGCCGGCGAATGCCAAGGCGCCATTGCTGCGCTGCATGAAGCCGCAGCGCATACGGACACGACAGATGTTGGCCGCTGCGCGACCTCACATCGGTGATGACATCGTGCCGGTATCGGCACGAGCCGCCAATCCCTCGATCCTTCAGCGGATCAACGCAGCCGGAACGTCGAGATCGATCGACAGCGCCAGATGGTCCGACCAGGCCGCGGCCATGGCCTGCATGCCGCTGCAGACCAGACCATCGCTGACCAGGATGTGGTCGATCGCTTTCTGGGGGCGCCAGCTCGGGAAGGTGTGCACGGTGCAGGCCGGCGGCTGCAGGCGGGTGCGCTGGAACAGCAGCGACATTTCGGGCTGTTCGGCGGTGCAGTTGAAATCGCCCATCAACACGCTGTGCGGGTGGTCCTGCAGCAGTTCGCCGATGAAGGCCAACTGCGAACGGCGCGAACCGGCGCCCAGCGACAGATGCGCGACGGCGATGGTCAGGCTGTCTGCTTCGCGGCCGAACCGGGCGACCAGCACGCCGCGGCCGGAAATCCGGCCGGGCAGAGGATGGTCGCTGACGTCGACCGGCTCCATCCGCGACAACAGCGCATTGGCGCTGGAGGCGACCATGCCGACCCGGCGGTTGGGCTGGTGGCTCCAGTAGTCGAAACCGGCGCGCTCGGCCAGATAGTGTGTCTGATTGGTGAAACCCGAGCGCCAGCTGCCCGGATCGCTTTCCTGCAGTCCGACGATATCGTGCCGGGCCGCGAGATCGGCGATGGTGTCCAGCGAGGCGCGCTTGTTGCCCGCGGGCAGCACGTGCGACCAGCTGCGGGTCGCGTAATCGCTGTAGCGACGGGTGCTGGTGCCCGCCTGGATATTGGCGCTGAGCAGCCGCAGCCGACGGGTCGCCGGCGCGCCGGCAACCCGGGTGCCTGCGGGCGCATCCACCCTGTCGCGACCGGATCCCTCCAACTCAGGGGGCCGCGGCTGCGGCCGGCGCGGCAGCCTGCGCACGCTCATGGGCGATCAGGGCGTCGGCGATCTGCAGGCGCTGTTCCCAACTGCGGTCGCCGAGCACGCGGTACTTGCCGTTGACCATGAGGGTCGGCGTGCCGGTGACTTGCTGGGTCTGGATGTACTGCCGCGCCTTGTTGAACTTGCCGGTCACCGCGAAGCTCTTCATGTTGGCAGCGAACTGCTTGGCTTCCACGCCGAACTGGGCGTAGAACGCGGCGAGATCGGCATCGCTGTCCTGGCCCCGCTCGCCCTTGAGCTTGCCTTCCAGATGGATGGCGTCGTAGGTGGGGGCATGCGCCTTTTCGGCGATGCCCATGGTCTGGGCGGTGTAGAAGCTGCGCACGTACTGGTCCCAGTTGCCGCCGAAGGCCGCCGGCACATAGGTGAAACGCACGTCCGGTCCGAGGGTCTTCTTCCAGTTCGCCACCAGCGGCTCGAACGACGCGCAGGCCGGGCAAACGAAGTTGAACACTTCCACGACCTCGATCTTGCCGTTCAGCGGTTCGAACGGCTGACCGTTCTTGATGATCTCGTAATCGGTCCCGAGTTTCAGGCCCGGAATCGCGCCGTTGGCCGGTGCGGCAGGCGCGGGCGCGGCGGCATCGGCGGCAGGCGCGGCTTCGACCGCAACGGGGGCGTTCGGGTCGGCCGAAGCCTTCGCCAGCGCTTCGGCCGCGGCCATCACCTCGGCGTCGTTCGGCGCGGTTTCAGCCGTGGCGGCCGGAGCGGCGGCGGTCTCTTCTTCCTTGGGAGTGCAGGCGGTCAGCGCAAAGCCGGCCAGCAGCGCGAAAATCAAGTGTCGCTTCATCGTGTGTCTCCTGTCGTATTGCGGATACTGCGACCGAGGCTTTCCGGCATCGGCGCATCGGCGTTGTTTGCTCTGCGTCGACTCGACGCAGCGTTGGCGCGACTCAGCGTTTTCTGGCGGCGGCGCGTTCGAGCGCGATCAGCCCATCCACCACCCGCATGCGCTCTTCGAGCGAGCGTGCGCGGACTACATACTTGCCGTTGACGATCAGCGTCGGCGTGCCGCCGACCCGGTTGGCCACCGCGAAGGCCTGGGCCCGCGCCATGCGCTCGGCGACCTCCTTGGACTGCATCGAAGCCACCATCCTGGCGCGGTTCAGACCGTGCTTGGCGAGCCAGGTTCCCAGCTCTTCCAGCGTGACGTTGCTGCGCGGCAGCGCGCCTTCCTCATGGATGGCGTCGAACATCGGCTGATGGATCTTCGGCACCGCCTTCGCGGCATCCGCGGCGAAAAATGCCTTGGCGTAGGCGTCTTCAAGATCGAATGCGGCGGGGATGTACACGAAGCTCACGTCGGCCGGGATCTTCTTCTTCCAGACATCCACCATCGGCTGGAAATCCGCACAGTGCGAACACCAGTAGGCGAACACTTCGGCCACTTCGATCTTGCCGTTCGGCGCCTGCCAGCGTTGGCCTTTCTCCAGCACTTCGTAATCGACGCCGGGCTGCGGCGGGCCGGACGGCGCCTGCGCGCAGGCGGTCAGCGGGAGGACAAGCAACAGCGACAGGAACAGAGAACGCAACATGGACGGCATCCTGCAGGGGGAATGAAAAAACGCCAGCGCAGAGGATGTCCGGGCCGGCGTCGCGATTCAAGCGGAAGAACAGAAGGAAGACATCGAAGCGGCGGATGCGTGCATGGGAACAGTCCCCGCATGAACGACGGCGCGCCGGAGCGATCCCTCCGCGCCCGACCGGCGGACGCGGAGGGTGGGCATCACCCCTGCTCGCCGCGCGTATGCAGGCCCTGCATGTAGCTGGACAGCGACTGGATTTCCTCGTCGGTCAGCGGCTTGGCCACCGACGACATGATATGGAACAGCGCCGCGTCGCGCTCGGTGGTGGTGCCGGTGCGGTATTCCTGCAGGCGACGGGCGGTGTACCACGCCTGTTGGCCGCCGACGTGCGGATAGGCCGGACCGGGGTTGCCGGCGCCGGCAGGGCCGTGGCAGGCCATGCAGGCCGGGATGCCGCGGCTGGTGTCGCCGCTGCGGTAGAGCTTCTGGCCCACTTCGTAGAACTTCATGCCCTTGTTCGGGCCTTCGGCGATGGCGGTGTCGTCGGCGATGCCGGCGCCCGACTTCTGGGTGGCGTAATAGGCGCCGATGTCGCGCATGTCCTTCGCGCTGAGGGCCGCGGCGAAGGGCTGCATGATCGCGTTGACGCGCTCGCCACCCTTGAACAGCGCCAGCTGGCGGGCGATGTAGCGCTCGCTCTGGCCGGCGATGCGCGGATAGAGCGACGGGTCGGTGGCGTTGCCGTCCAGACCATGGCAAGCGGTGCAGGTGGCGGCCTTGGTGGCGCCGGCCTTGGGATCGCCGGCCTTGGCCTTGGCCAGCTCGGCCATGATCGACGCATCCAGCGGCACGGCCTGGACCGGCGCGGCTTCGGGCACGGGCGTGACCGTGGTCTGGGCGATGGCGGCAGCCGCCGCGATCGCGAGAACCGCGAGACCGGCGGAACCGTAGGCACGGGCGTGACGCATGCTCAACACTCCAAATGACGAGGCGGGGCCGGCGAAATGCCGGCCACAGACCGAAACCGTGGAATTATCGTCGTCGCATCGGAGCCGGTCAAACGGCAATCGTGCCGGGCCGTGCGATCCTATGCCCATGGCTACCCCTTCGAACCCGTTCCACCGCTCCGGCTACCTGCTGGCCGCCCACACCCCGCGCCAGTTGCCGCCCGACGGCGGCTGGGAGGTCGCGTTCGCCGGCCGTTCCAACGCCGGAAAATCCAGCGCGCTCAATGCCTTGTGTCAGCAGAACGCCCTCGCCCGCGTCTCCAAGACCCCCGGCCGCACCCAGCAGCTGGTGTTCTTCGACATCCCCCCGCACGAAAACAAGTTCCTGGTCGACCTGCCCGGCTACGGCTACGCGAAGGTGCCCAAGGACCTGCAGGCGCACTGGCAGGCCTTCCTGGCCGACTATTTCCGCAGCCGCGAAGCCCTCAAGGGCCTGGTGGTGGTGATGGACATCCGCCACCCGCTGAAGGACTACGACCGCCAGATCCTCGGCTACGCCATCGAAAATGGCCTGCCCGTCCACGCGGTGCTGACCAAAGCCGACAAACTCGGCCGCGGCGCCGGGCTGAACGTGCTGCAGGCCGTGCGCAAGGATTTGCAGACCAACTATGGCGACAGCGTCAGCGTGCAGACGCTGTCGTCGGAGTCGAAGGCCGGCGTGGAGGAGTTGCGGCAGGTGGTGGCGAGGTGGCTGGGGATTTGATCGCCTCCGGGCCACGGGCGCTTCGGTCCAGCGCGTAGGCTGGGCTGCCAAGCCCAGCACTACCGCCGTGGTTCGAGCTGGGCTTGGCAGCCCAGCCTACGAAACTGTGGGGAATGGCCTGGGACAGATACGCGGCAGCATCACCCTTCCGCGTAGCGCCGCAACAACACCATCGCCAGACCGCCGCCGAGCACAACGGCAAGAAGCAGCAGCAATCCCCTTCCCAGCGTGTATCCACCGCCGCTCGCCTGCTGCGACTGTCTTGCCGGTTCGGAAACACCCACATCATCGGCATCATCGATGTCATCGTCGAATGGCACAGGCTCGCTGCTTTCCCATGCATCGACGATCACGCGTGCGGCTTCGGCATGCTCGTCGGCCACGCGCAGCATGAGTTCCGTGTTGGAGATGGGCAGCCCACCGATCGCGCCCTGCAGATACTCGCCCTGGATGTAGGCGGGAATACCCTCGGCTTCCAGCATCTGCCGGATCAGGTGCGCTTCGGCGGTGTTGGCGGGGCGATAGACGACGGTCATGCGTTGTCCTTTCGGTGGCGGACTCCATGAGTGAGTCTAACCTTCATCGCGCAGCCGCGGATCCATCCACGCGCGCAGCGCATCCACCAGCGCGTTGATCGCGACGATCAGCCCGCCCACCACCAGCACCACGCCCAGCACCAGGGTGTAATCGCGATTGAGCGCGCCCTGCACGAAATAGCGGCCCATGCCGGGGATGCCGAACACCTGCTCCACCACCGCCGAGCCGGTGACGATATTGATCAGCGCCGGCGACAGCCAGGCGACCACCGGCAGCAGCGCCGGCTTCAGCGCATGCGCGAACAGCAGGCGCGCTTCCGACAAGCCGCGCGCACGTGCGGCGGTGAGATATTCGGCGTTGAGCGTTTCGAGCATCGAGGCGCGGGTGAGCCGCGCGCAGTAGGCGAGGTTCGGCAGCGCCAGCGCGATCACCGGCAGCACGATGCTGTTCCACTCGCCCCAGCCGCCCGCCGGCAGCCAGTGCAGCGTCACCGCGAACAGCAGCACCAGCAGCGGTGCGACCACGAATTTCGGCACCGCCAGCCCCAGCCCCGCGAACAGCATCAGGCCGCGATCCAGCCACGAACCAGCGCGCAGCGCGGCCCACACGCCGACCGGAATGCCGCACAGCAGCGCCAGCAGCAGCGCCAGGCCGCCGTTGAGCAGCGACACCGGCAACGCCTGCGCGACCAGTTGATTGACGGTGTAGTCGGGATATTGGAACGACGGGCCGAGATCGCCGCGCGCCACGTCGCCAAGCCACGCAACGTATTGCGCCGGCAGCGGCCGATCGAGTCGATACTTCGCTTCCAGCGCGGCCTGCACTTCCGGCGGCGCGGATTTTTCGGTATCGAACGGCCCGCCCGGCGCGGTGCGCAACAGCACGAAGCACAGAGTGGCCAGCAGCCACAGCGTCAGCAGCGCTTCGAGCAGGCGCGATGCGAAACGTTTCATCGGCACCCGCTCAAGCGCGCACCCCGACTCAGACCTGCACGTCGAACAGGCGACCGATGATCGCCGCCGCGGCCATCGCCATCGCGCCCCAGAAGCCGACGCGCAGCGCGCCGCGGATCTTCGGCGCGCCGCCCGCCCACGCCGCCAGCGCGCCGGAACCCAGCAGCGCAGCCAATGTCACTGCGAACGTGACCGCTTCGATGCGGCCGGCCGGTGCGAAAACCACCGCGGCGATCGGCAGCAGCGCGCCGACGGTGAACGCCGCGGCCGACGCCATCGCCGCCTGCAGCGGACGCGCGCTGAGCGCATCGGTGATGCCCAGTTCGTCGCGCTTGTGCGCGCCCAGGGCATCGTGCGCCGTCAATTGCCGTGCGACCTGCCCGGCCAGATCGGGCGTGAGGCCGCGCTTGATATAGATATGGGTGAGCTCCTGCAGTTCGTGCTCGGGCTCTTCGGCCAGCTCGCGGGTTTCCTTGGCGATATCCGCGCGCTCGGTATCGGCCTGCGACTGCACCGACACGTATTCGCCGGCGGCCATCGACATCGCACCGGCGACGATACCGGCCACGCCGCTGCCGAGCACCGCGGTGGTGGTGGCGCCGGTCGCAGCCACGCCGACCAGCAGGCCGGCGATGGAAATGATGCCGTCGTTGGCGCCGAGCACGGCCGCACGCAGCCAGCCGACGCGATCGGTGCGATGGGTTTCGACATGCCAGCGGCGCATCGCGTTCTCCTGCTAACGGATGGAGTTTTCCGATCCGCGCTTATTGTGACAGCCGCAGCCAGCGCGAAGGATGACGATCCAGCGGATTCGCCTCGAAGCCGCGCACCTGCGGCGACACCAGATGCTTCGACGTATAGAAGTACAGCGGTATCAGCGCGTGCGCGTGCAGCAGCCGGGTTTCGGCGGCGTGCAGCCACGCGTTGCGAGCGATCTCGCTGCGCGCGGCGTCCGCATTCGCGAAGTATTCCCGATAGCGCGCATCGTGGTAGCCCGGCCAGTTGAGCGCGCCGTCGGCGGCGAACGCACCCAGGAAATTGCGCGCGTCGGCGACATCGCCGATCCAGCCGCCGCGGAACACTTCGGTGATCGCGCGCTGCCTGCGGTTCTGCACAAAGACCTTCCACTCCTCGTTGCGCAGCCGCACGCGCACGCCCAGCGTGTCGCGCCACATCGATGCCACCGCCAGCGACAGCCGCCGATGCGGCGTGGAGGTGTTGTAGCGCAGCTCGATCGTCAACGGATTGCGTTCGGAATACCCGGCGGCGCGGTACAGCGCCTTCGCACGCGCCTCGCGTTGCGGCTGGTCCCAGTCGGCCCAGTGGATCTTCGCGGCGCCGTAGCCGGGAATGCCGGGCGGGACGATGCCGTAGGCCGGGGTTTCGCCGAAGCCGGTCACGTAACGCGTGAGCTTGTCGCGATCCACCGCCAGCGACAGCGCCTCGCGCAGCTGCGCGTCGTCCTTGAACGGCGGGCGGGTGATGTTCATGCCGAGCCAGAACGCGCCGATGTACGGCGAGATCCGCAAGCGCTCGCCGAAACGCGCGCGCAGCTGCGGCAAGGGCTGCGGCGGCACGGTCTCGGTGATGTGCAGATCGCCGGCGGCGAAACGCTGCAGTTCGGCGGCGGCATCCTCGGTGACGTGGAAACGCACGCGCGGGATGCGCACGTCCGCGGCGGCGTGGAAACGCGGGTTGCGTTCGACGGTCAGATTCGCCTGCGGCGTCCATGCGACCAATCGATACGCGCCGTTGCTCACCAGCCGTCCCGGCCGCGTGTGCTGATTGCCGTGCTGCGCGACCGCGGGCAGATACACCGGGAAGGCGATCGGCAGGGTCAGCAGCGACGGCAGGAACACCTGCCGGGTGGTGCGGATGCGGATCGTTCGCGCGTCGGGCGCGTCGATGCCGAGCGTCGCCGACGGCGATTTTCCGGATTGCACATCGGTCGCGTTGACCACGGCGTCGAACTGTTCGGCGAACGGCGCCGCGGTGTCCGGCGCGAACGCGCGCCGGAAGCTGGCGACGATGGCCGGCGCGGTCAAGGCTTCGCCGTTGCTCCAGCGCAGGCCTTCGCGCAGATGGAAGGTCCAGACGCGGCCATCGGCCGACACGTCCCAGCGTTGGGCCATGCCAGGAATCAGGCGGCCGGTCGCGTCTTCGCCCACCAGTCCTTCGTAGAGATCGCGCAGCACGTTGCCGCAGGCCACTTCCTGGCAGCGATGCGCATCCAGCGTCGACGGCTCGGGGCCATTGCCGCGCTCCAGCTGCACCGTGGCCTGCGCCGCGGCGTCGATGGAACACAGACACAGCAGCAGGGCAACGATACGCGTCATCGGCGGCGGCTATAGTGCGGAGCTTGCGATGTTAGGGCATGGCCCCCATGTCGCCTACCTGCGTCGCCGGGCCGGGGCTTTTCCCTGCCCGGCACGTATTGTTTTCCGCAGTCCTGTTGCCTATCCCCCCGTTGTGGAACCCCCATGTCCAGCCCCAGCCATGTCGCCGACACGTCCATCACCCATCGCGACCAGCTGGTGGCGGAACTCGCCTCCGGCGAGAAACCCGCAGCCGACTGGCGCATCGGCACCGAGCACGAAAAGTTCGGCTTCCGTCTCGACGATCTGCACGCTCCCGCTTTCGACGGCGAGCGCGGCATCGAGGCACTGCTCGACGGCCTTACCCGTTTCGGCTGGGAGCCGGTGCAGGAGCACGACCGCACCATCGCCCTGCTCAAGGACAGCGCCTCGGTCACGCTGGAACCCGCCGGCCAGCTCGAACTCTCGGGCGCGCCGCTGGAGAACATCCACCAGACCTGCGCCGAGGTGGGCAGCCATCTGAAGGAAGTCAAAGCGGTCGCCGACGAACTCGGGCTGGGCTTCCTCGGCATGGGCTTCCAGCCGAAATGGCGGCGCGACGAAATGCCGTGGATGCCCAAGGGCCGCTACAAAATCATGCGCGACTACATGCCCAAGGTCGGCAGCCTCGGCCTGGACATGATGAGCCGCACCTGCACCGTGCAGGTGAATCTGGATTACAGCAGCGAAGCGGACATGGTGAAGAAATTCCGCGTCTCGCTGGCGCTGCAACCCATCGCCACCGCGCTGTTCGCCGATTCGCCGTTCACCGAAGGCAAGCCCAACGGTTATCTGTCCTACCGTTCGCACATCTGGACCGATACCGATCGCGACCGCACCGGCATGCTCGACTTCGTGTTCGACGACGGCTTCGGCTACGAACGCTATGTCGATTATCTGCTCGACGTGCCGATGTATTTCTCGTATCGCGATCACGAATACGTGGACGCAAGCGGACAGAGTTTTCGCGATTTCATGGCCGGCAAACTGCCGGCGCTGCCCGGCGCGCTGCCGACGATGCGCGACTGGTCGGACCACATGACCACCGCATTCCCGGAAGTGCGGCTGAAGAAATTCCTCGAAATGCGCGGCGCCGACAGCGGCCCGTGGGGCAGGATCTGCGCGCTGCCTGCATTCTGGGTGGGCCTGCTGTACGACGATGCCGCGCTGGATGCCGCCTGGGATCTGGTGAAGGATTTCAGCATGGACGAACGCAACGCCCTGCGCGACGGCGTGCCGAAACTGGCGCTGAAAGTACCGTTCCGCGGCGGCACTCTGCTGGATCTTGCCCGCGAAGCGGTGAAGATTTCCGCCGCCGGGCTGCAGCGCCGTGCGGTGCTCAACAGCAGCGGCGCCGACGAAAGCGGCTTCCTCAGCCCGCTGATCGAAGTGGCGGAAAGCGGCGAGACTTCGGCGGAGCGCAAGCTGGCGCTGTATCGCGGCGCGTGGAAGGGCGATATCGACCGCGTGTTCCGCGAGTTCGCGTACTGAACTGCAGCATCTGTCGCGACTTGCGTCGCTCCCACAAACCCGGCCGCTCGATCTTTTTGTGGGAGCGACGCAAGTCGCGACGGGGCCGAAGAAAAACTTCCGTAGAGCGGCCTTCAGGCCGCTGGGACTGAAGCTCCATCCTTTCACTGTCGTCAGCCGTGGGCACGGCACAACCTTCGTCGCTGATCGAGTCCTGCATGGGCCGGCCTGAAAGCCGCTCTACAAGATCGTCGCATGCACATGCCTTCCCCGCACGGAGGCCATGCATACGAATCCATATCCAGCCGCCCCGGCTTTTGTGTACGCTCGACGGTTCGCACCCCACTGCGAGCCCTCAATGCGCGTACGCGACACCCTCGAATTCGCCGAGACCGACACCCTGCTGCGCGACGACGTGCGGCAACTGGGCGCCATGGTCGGCGACATGCTGGCCGAACAGGTATCGGCCGAACTCCTGACCCAGGTCGAATCCGTGCGCCGCGCCGCGATCGCGCGACGCGAACAGGGCGACAGCATCGACGAACTGGCCGAACGCCTCGCCGCGGTGCCGATGCAAGGCGCCGATGCCCTTGTCCGCGCCTTCGCCGCCTACTTCGGCGTGGTGAAT
>JBKJTC010000295.1:0-7401 GCA_046590925.1 Lysobacteraceae bacterium
CCGGTCACCATCGTGATGAGCGCCAAGGGCTGGGTCCGCGCGGCCAAGGGCCACGACATCGACGGCGCCACGCTATCGTATCGCGATGGCGACGGCCTGCTGCATGCGGTCAAGGGACGCAGCACGCAGCAGGTCGCCTTCCTCGATTCGACCGGTCGCAGCTATTCGACCATCGCCCATGCCCTGCCTTCGGCTCGCGGCAACGGCGAGCCGCTCACCGGCCGCTTCACGCCGACGCCGGGTGCCTCGTTCGTGGCGCTGGCCAGCGGCGACAACGACGCGCGCTTCGTGCTGGCCTCGTCGCACGGCTACGGCTTCGTCACGAAGTTCGAGAATCTCACCGGCCGCAACAAGGCCGGCAAGGCGATGCTCTCGCTCACGCCTGGATCGACGGTGCTGCAGCCCACGGCCATCGGCAACGTCCAGACCGACCGGATCGTCGCGGTGACCAGCGCCGGTCATCTGCTGGCGTTCCCCATCGCCGAACTGCCCGAACTCGACAAGGGCAAAGGCAACAAGATCATCGAGATCCCGAAAGCCAAGCGCAGCACCGAGCGCGTGATCGCGATCGCGGTGGTGCCGCCCGGCGGCACGCTCTCGGTGAAAGCCGGCGCACGCACGATGTCGCTGTCGTTCAAGGAACTCGAACCCTACATCGGCGCCCGCGGCAGCCGCGGTGGGCTGCTGTCGCGCGGCTGGCAGAAGGTGGACGCGCTGGCGGTGGAATAGCGGCGCGGCAGTGTGGGCGCCGCGGACCGACGGACGGCGCGTTTCGCCTGTCACGGAAGGCCCGCAGCGGCGTCGTCTTCATATGAAGACCGGCGCCGCCGGCTCAGGAGACGCGCGATGTCCAAGCCCCGCCCCCAACTGGCCGTATTCATCGGCATCCTCCTCGGCCAAATAGCGCTGACGGCCATCCTGTCGCTGCAGGAAGAACCGCTGCTTGTGCTGGCGATGGCGACGAGCTGCGTCGGCTCGGCGCTGATGCTCTGGGACGAGGCACGCACGCCGCGACGCAGCTGCGTCGATGCCGCCGTGGAGCGCAGTTGATCGTGCCCACAACCGCCGTCACACTCGCGCTGTCGCCAAGCGAGCGAAACAAACCGGTGAGCCTGCCCAGCGACGCCATCGCCGACGCCCTGCAGCCGCAGATCCTGCGTGCGCTGCAGGGCGACGCCGACGCCTACGCCGCCGTGGTCCTCGCCACCCAGCGCGGCGTCACTGCGCTGGCGCTGGCCATCGTGCGCGATGTCGGAGCCAGCGAGGACATCGCCCAGGAAGCTTATCTGCGCGGCTGGCGCGACCGCGGCCAGATCCGCGATGCCGACCGTTTCATCCCGTGGCTGCGACAGGTCGTTCGCAATCTCGCCCGCGATCATCTGCGTGCGCAACGGCGACAGCCGCGCGCGGGCATGGCCGAAAACGACCATGCGCTGGTGACGTTGGCCGATCCGCAGGCGAACGCGGAGGAACGGGTCGTCGAGCATCAAGAATGGTCGGCGGTTCATGCCGCGATCGAGGCGCTGCCCGAGTCCAGCCGCGAGACGTTGCTGGTCTATTACCGTGAAAACGAGGACAGCGCTGTCGCCGGCCGGATACTGGGCCTGCGCCCGGATGCCGTCCGCCAGCGCGTTTCCCGCGCGCGTCGCAGCATGCGCGAAAGCCTGCTGGCCGAACTCGGACAAGGGCTGCGCGCGACCGCCCCCGGGCCCGGTTTCATGGCTGCGATTTCCGCGGCGATCGGCGGCGGAATGCTCGCCGGCGTTGCGCCGACCGCCGCTGCCGCAAGTTTCGGTATCGCCAGTTGGCTTGGGGCCGGCAAGTACGGCGTCGGCCAAAGCTCATCGGTCGTGCTCGGGCATGCGCTGGCCGGCATGCTCGCCGGAATTGGAGTCGGCGTGGCCGGCGCGATGCTGGGCATTCGGCTTCGCGACCAAGACGCAGTGCATCGCAACGATCCCTGCGTGCGAATCGCGGTCGAGGTGTACGCCATCGCGGCGACTGTCGTGTTCATGGCAGGCATCGCTGCCGGCGCACGGCTGACCCGAGTGCATTGGTGGCATCTTCCGGTGTTGTTCTTGGTCGCATTGGCGATCGGCGCGGTAATGGCCCGGGTGGTACCGCAACTGCTGCGGAGCATCAACCGGATCCGATGGGTGGCACGGCTCAATGCCCGCTACGGCCGCCAGAACGCGGCCCGCATGCGATTGGCCGCCATCGTTGGTGCCGGCATCGGCGCGTGCGCGTATCTGCTGGTGGTCCGGCTGGTCGAGGGTTGAGCGGATCGCTCGCGATGGCGGGTCAGCGATACAGACCGGTTAACATCGCCCGACCGCGACAGCCCGCAGGACGCCATGAGACCGGTTGCACCGCTTCCCCCCGTGGATCTTTCGCCGCCAGCGGCATGCGGCCTCTGCGGCGGCGCGCACCCGCCGCTGGTTGGCCGCAAGGAATTCTCGCGCTCCGGCAACGATCATTTCGCCGGCGAACGCCAGTTCGCGGACACCGGCATCCACATTCCCTACCACCGCTGCCACGACTGCGGCGTGGTCTTCACTGCCGCATTCGACAGCTGGTCGCCGCAGGATTTCGCGCGCCACATCTACAACGACGACTACATTTTTTCCGATCCGCCGTTCGACAGCGAACGCCCGGCGCGCAACGCCGCCATCGTCGCCGGCATCTGGCATTACGAACAGGACAGCCGCAGCGTGCTGGACTACGGCGGCGGCAACGGCCGGCTGGCCGCGGAACTGCGTACCCGCGGCTTCGACGCGGTGAGCCACGACGCCTTCTACGACCCGCAGCCGCTGCCCGACCGCAGTTTCGGCCTGGTCTGCAGTTTCGAAGTGATCGAACACGTGCCGCATCGCGACCAGGCCGCGTGGGTGGCCGGCTTCGCGGCGATGATGGCGCCGTCGGCGGTCGGCCTGCTGGGCACCGAACTGGTGACCGAACCTGTGGATCTCGAACACTGGTATTTTTCCCCCCGCAACGGCCACATCACCGTGCATACGGCGGACAGCGTGCAACGGCTGCTCGCCCCGCACCGATTGGAAGGCGTGACCATCGCCAACGGCCTCCATCTCGTGCGACGGACCGGCTGACGGCACTGCGAACAAACTCACCACGCATGCAACCCGCACCGGAATCCCAGGACATCCCATGTTGAAGTGGCTCAAACGCATCTCGATCCTCGTTCTGATACTGGTCGTCGCCGGTGCGGGTACCGGCTGGTGGCTGATGCGCGGCAGCGTGCCGACGCTGGACGGCGAACTCGCGCTCGATGGCCTGACGGCGCCAGTGACGGTGCAGCGCGATGCGCTGGGCGTGGCGACCATCGATGCGGCGAACGAAGTCGACGCGCTGCGCGCGCTCGGCTACGTGCATGCGCAGGAGCGCTATTTCGAGATGGATCTGATGCGTCGCGTGTCTGCGGGCGAGCTGTCGGCGTTGTTCGGACCGATCGCGATCGAGAAGGACAAGGCGCAGCGCGTGCATCGCATCCGCGCGCGGGTCGAGGCCGATCTTGCTGTCATGACCGCCGACAAGCGCCCGCAGCTCGAAGCGTATACCGCAGGCGTCAACGCCGGCCTCGCCGCGCTGCGCGTGCGGCCGTGGCCCTATCTGCTGCTGCGACAGGAGCCGAAGCCCTGGGAACTCGGCGACGCCGCGCTCACCGGTTTCGCGATGTACTTCGATCTGCAGGACGCCGGCAATCATCGCGAACTGGCGATGTGGAAGATCAAGCCGCACCTGCCGCCCGCGCTCTATGACCTGCTCGATCACGACGGCAGCCGCTGGGACGCACCGCTCTACGGTGCCGCACGCGGCGACGCGCCGTTGCCCACCGCAGATCAGGTGGACCTGCGCAAACTTTCGGCGCCGCCGGGCGAGCGGCACGACGTCGCGGCCGACGACATCGTGCCCGGCAGCAACAATTTCGCGGTCGCGGGTGCGTTGACGGAAGACGGCCGCGCCATCGTCGCCGACGACATGCATCTGGGCCTGCGCGCGCCCAGCCTCTGGTTCCGCGCGCGCCTGCGCTACGCCGACGCGCGCGCGCCGGGCGGCAAGGTCGATATCACCGGCTTCACCCTGCCCGGCCTGCCCACCGTCGTGGTGGGCAGCAACACCCACGTCGCCTGGGCGTTCACCAACGGCTACGTCGACACCGCCGACTGGAAAATCGAAACCGCCTGCGTCAGCGGTAAAACCGCCGCGAACGGCTGCATCAAGCCGATCACGCATCGCGAAACCATCCGCGTCGCCGGCGGCGCGCCGGTGGATTTCGACGTGCAGGAAACCGCATGGGGCCCGGTGCTGCACCGCGAAGGCGACACGCTGCTCGCGCTGCGCTGGAACGCGCACCTCAAGGGCGCGCTGGGATTCGGTCTGACCGACTTCGCGATCGCACGCGATCTCGATCACGCGATGGCGATCACCGACCGCAGCGCGATGCCGACCCAGAACCTGCTGATCGGCGATTCGAAAGGCCGCATCGCCTGGCGCCTGATCGGACCGCTCGCAGCGCGCAGCGCAGGCTGCGACGGCGCGCTGCCGATCGTCGCGGCGCCATCGCCGAACGACTGTCCGGGCTGGCAGATCGCCACCGACCGCTCGCCGACGATGGTCGACCCCAGCTACCACCGGCTGTGGAGCGCGAACCACCGCACGACCGACGGCGCGGTGCTGGCGCAGCTCGGCGACGGCGGCTATGCGTTCGGCGCGCGCGCGCGGCAGATCCGCAACGCTCTCTTCGCACGGGAAACATTCACCGAACGCGATCTGCTCGCGATCCAGCTCGACGATCGCGCGGTGTTCCAGACTTCATGGCATGCGCTGTTGCGCGACACCGCCGCGCGCGCGAAGACGCCGGCGCTGACCGAACTGGCCGAGGCATCGAAACGCTGGGAAGGTCGCGCCAGCGTGGATTCGGTGAGTTACCGGATCGTGCGCGCATGGCGGATGGCGGTGCACGCGCGCGTGGCCGAAGGCCTGACCGCGCCGGCGCATGCGAAGCTCGGCGAGGACTTCAAGATGCCCGCGTTCCAGCAACTGGAAGGCGTGGTGTGGCCGCTGCTCGCGCAGCGCCCGCCGCATCTGCTGTCGCGCAAGTTCGCCAGCTGGGACGCGCTGCTGGAAGACGCCGCGAAGGAAGTGCGCGACGAGCTCAAGACGCAGGGACCGCTCGCCGAACGCACTTGGGGCGAACGCAACACCGCCGCGATCTGTCACCCGCTGGCGAAAGCGATCCCGCTGGTCGGCAAACGTCTGCTGTGCATGCCGCCGGATCAACTGTCCGGCGACGGCGGCATGCCGCGCGTGGTCGGCCCCGACTTCGGCGCGTCCCAACGCATGGTGGTGTCGCCGGGCCGCGAGGCCGAAGGCATCACCCATATGCCCGGCGGCCAGAGCGGCCACCCGCTGTCGCCGTTCTGGGGCGCCGGTCACGACGACTGGGTGCACGGCCGGCCAACGCCGTTTCTGCCGGGCACGACTGCGTACACCCTGAAGCTCACGCCGAAACCGTAGGGCGGGCTCAAGCCCGCCGCTTTTTACGCTTTCGATCGATATTGCGAAACTCAGGGATAACGCAATGGCGGGCTTGAGCCCGCCCTACAACGCCGCCTGATGCACACCCGCCACCGCGCGACCCGACGGGTCCGCGGCGTTCGCGAACGACGCATCCCACGCGATCGCAGCGGGCGACGAACACGCGATCGACTTGCCGCCCGGCACCGTATTCGCGCAGCCGTCGCCCGGAAACGCTTCGTCGAAAATCCGCCGATAAAAGAACGCTTCCTTGGTCTGCGGCGTGTTGATCGGGAAGCGCTGTTCGGCCTGCGCGAAATCGGCGTCGCTGACCTGCGCCTCGGCGTGCGCCTTCAGACCGTCGATCCAGCCGTAGCCCACGCCGTCGCTGAACTGTTCTTTCTGTCGCCACAGGATTTCGTCGGGCAGATAGCCTTCGAAGGCTTCGCGCAGCACCGCTTTTTGCATGCGCCGCGTTGCCGACGATTTGTCGATCATCTTGGCCTGCGCGTCCATCCGCATCGCCACGTCCAGGAATTCGGTATCGAGAAACGGCACCCGCGCTTCCACGCCCCAGGCCATCATCGATTTGTTCGCGCGCAGACAATCGTAGTTGTACAGCGCATCCAGCTTGCGGATGGTTTCGGCATGGAATTCGCGCGCGTTCGGCGCCTTGTGGAAATACAGATAGCCGCCGAACACTTCGTCGCTGCCCTCGCCCGACAGCACCATCTTCACGCCCATCGCCTTGATCCGGCGCGCAAGCAGGAACATCGGCGTGGACGCGCGGATCGTGGTCACATCGTAGGTTTCGACGTGCTTGATGACTTCCGGCAGTGCGTCCAGACCTTCCTCGAAACTGTAGGTGAAGCCGTGATGCACGGTGCCCAGCGCCTTGGCCGCGACTTCGGCCGCAGCGAGATCAGGCGAGCCTTTCAGACCGATGGCGAAAGAATGCAGTCGCGGCCACCATGCCTCGCTCTCGTCGCCGTCTTCGATGCGACGGCGGGCGAAGCGCGCAGCGCAGGCCGCGACCAGCGAGGAATCGAGTCCGCCCGACAGCAGCACGCCGTAGGGCACGTCGCTCATCAGCTGGCGATGCACCGCGGCTTCGAAGGCTTCGCGCAGTTCGCGCGCCTGCACCTGCACGCCGGCGGTGGCGTCGTAGTCGCGCCAGGCGCGTTCGTAGTAGCGATGCAACTGGCCGTCGGCGCTGTCGAAATAATGCCCCGGCGGGAATTGGGCCACGTCGTCGCAGACCCGCACGAGCGCCTTCATTTCCGACGCCACCCACACGCGGCCGTCGGCATCGTGGCCCCAGTACAGCGGACACACGCCAATGGGGTCGCGGGCGATGATGAAACGGCTCGCCGCGCGATCCCACAGCACGAAAGCGAAGATGCCGTTGAGGCGATCGAGCCACGTGCCGATGTCGCTGCCCTCGCGGGTCTTGCTTTCCGCGTACAGCGCATTGATCACTTCGCAGTCGGAGCCCGACTGGAACGCATACGGCTTGCGCAGCGCGCCCTCTAGCGCGCGATGGTTGTAGATCTCGCCGTTCACCGCGAGGGTGAGATCGCCGTCCTCGGAATGCAGCGGCTGCGCGCCGCCGGAGGGGTCGACGATCGCGAGGCGCTCGTGCACCAGCAGCGCCTGCGGCTCCACATGCACGCCGGACCAGTCGGGGCCGCGATGTCGCTGTCGCGCGGAGAGCGACAGCGCGAGCGGTCGCAGCGGGCCGAGATCGGCGCCGGGACGAAGATCGAAAACGCCGAGAATCGAACACATCGGTATATCTCCTGGAGGATTGTCTGGCGCCGAAAGCAAAAAACCCGCGCTTCCGGCGCGGGTTTCTGGGAACTGGGC
>JBKJTC010000233.1:0-6277 GCA_046590925.1 Lysobacteraceae bacterium
TACATGCTCGTAATCGGCGTTGCCGGTACCGAATTGACCGCGCAGGAGCGCGACTGGCTGCAGCACGATGCCTGCGCCGGCGTGATCCTCTTCAAACGCAATTTCGCCTCGAAAACACAGGTCGCGGAGCTGTCCGACGCGATCCGCGAAGCCGCGCCGCGCCCGCAACTGCTCTGCGTCGACCAGGAAGGCGGCCGCGTGCAGCGTTTCCAGGACGGCTACAGCGCGTTACCAGCGCTGGAGGGTTTCGGCCGGATCTATGCCGCCGATCCGGTGCGCGCGCTGGCGCTGGCCGAACAACACGCGTGGCTGATGGCCAGCGAAATCCGCGCCACCGGCCTCGACCTGAGCTTCGCGCCGGTGGTCGATCTGGGGCGCGGCAATCTGGCCATCGGCGATCGGGCGTTTTCGACCGAGCCCGATGTCGTGGCCGAATTCGCCCGCGCCTATGTGCGCGGCATGCACAGCGCCGGCATGGCGGCCACGATCAAGCATTTCCCGGGCCACGGCACGGTGCGCGAAGACACTCATTTCGACGTGGCGGTGGATCACCGTTCGCTGGACGCGATGCGCGCGACCGATCTGGTGCCGTTCGTCGCCGGTATCGAAGCGAAGGCCGAGGCGGTGATGCTGGCGCACGTGACCTATCCCGAGATCGCACCGGAGCCCGCGGGCTATTCGCCGTACTGGATCAACACCATCCTGCGCGAGGAGATGGGTTTTCGCGGCGTCGTTTTTTCCGACGATATCGGCATGGCCGCGGCGTTCTCGGCGGGCGGCATCAAGCAGCGCATCGATGCGCATCTCGATGCGGGTTGCGATGTCGTCCTGGTTTGTCATCCGCAACTGGTCGAGGAATCGTTGGCTGCGGTGCAGGGGCGTACGCTCGACACGACGGTGTGCGCGAGCCTGATGGGGCGCGGCGCGATGGGCTGGGACAGCCTGCTTGCCGAAGCGCGGTACGGCGAGGCGCAGGCGCGTCTGGCCGGCGAACCCGGCGTATTCGCATGACGCCCGTGCCGAGCCTCGCCGACGTGTTGCCGGCCGCGGACCTGATCCACGACCGCGCGACGCTGGAAGCCGCGATCCTGGGCATCGCCGACGACATCCGCGACACCTACGCCGCGGACCCGTCGCCGCCGCTGTACATCACGATCATGCACGGCGGCATGCCGTTCGCGGTGCAGCTGGCGTTCGCGCTGGGCGAGCGCGGGCTCGATCTCGAATTCGATTACCTCCATGCCACGCGCTACCGCGGCAATACCTCGGGCTCGGGACTGGCGTGGCTGCATCGTCCGGCCACGCCGATGCGCGGGCGCCGCGTGCTGCTCGCCGATGACATCCTCGACGAAGGTCATACGCTGCTGGCGGTGAAACGCTGGTGCGAGGATCAGGGCGCCGCCGACGTGCGCGTCGCGGTGTTGGCGGTGAAGGTGCACGACCGCCGCGTCGAAGGTGTCGAGGCCCACTACATCGGCGTCGAAGTGCCTGATCGCTATGTGTTCGGTTACGGCATGGACTACCGCGAGCAGGGACGCAATCTGCCCGCGATCTACGCGCTGAAGGATTGAACCGATGACGCTCGTTCCTGATCTCGCTCTCGCCATCATCGGCGGTACCGGCCTGTACGGGCTCGCGGCGCTGGAAGATGTGGACACGCATCAGCCGGTCACGCGCTACGGTGCGCCGTCCGGCCCGATGCGGGTCGGCACGCTCGGCGGCAGACGCGTGGCGTTCCTCGCCCGCCACGGCGAAGGCCATTCGGTGCCGCCGCACCGGATCAATTACCGCGCCAATCTTGCGGCGCTGAAGGCGATCGGCGCACAGCGCGTACTCGCGCTCAATACCGTCGGCGGCATCACCGAACGTTTCGGTCCGCGCGCACTCGGCTGTCCAGATCAATTGATCGATTACACCTGGGGCCGTATTTCCACCCTGTGCGAAGAGACAGGTACCGACGTGCTGCACGTCGATTTCGGCGACCCCTACACGACTGCGCTGCGCGGCGAAATACTGGCCGCTGCGGCACGCGCGGGCGTCGCCATCGTCGATGGCGGTTGCTACGGCGCGACCCAGGGGCCGAGACTGGAAACGAAGGCGGAAATCGCGCGCATGCGGCGCGACGGCTGCGATCTGGTCGGTATGACCGGCATGCCCGAAGCCGGGTTGGCGCGCGAGCTCGGTCTGGACTATGCGTGCCTCGCCGTCGTCGCGAATTGGGCGGCCGGCGCCGGTCCCGATCCGGACGAACAGATCACCCTGCAAGAAGTACTAGGTAACGTCGAAGCGGCGAGCGCTGGCCTCGGAGCGCTGCTGCACGCAATGCTCGCGCGCGATTGATAACGCCTGTCGCAGAACATTGTCGCGATGCGTTGCGCGCGTCGATGCAATCGGTTGCGGACTCTTGCGCGGGCGTTGCGCTCAGGCATACTCCCGGCTGTGCGGCCGTCGCACCGCGACGACGCACGCCATCGCATCCCAATCGAGGTCAATAGGAATTTATGCCATACGGAACAGTGAAGTGGTTCAACGACGCCAAGGGATTTGGCTTTATTGCCCCCGAGGATGGTACAGACGATGTGTTCGTGCACTTCTCGGCGATCGACTCCAAAGGCTTTCGCAGCCTGCAGGAAGGGCAGCGCGTGGGCTATGAAGTGACGACGGGTCCGAAAGGCGCCCAAGCCGCCAGTGTGAAGCCGGTAGAGGCTGGCTGACGTCGTCGGCACCGTGTCGTAACTCCCATAATCAGGCTCCGCTTCGGCGGGGCCTTTTTCTTTGCTCTCCATACATGATCGAGTCGTCGCCGGAATGAATGCCGCCATGCGCATCGCCATCGTCGGATACGGGACCGCCGGACAGGCGTTGGCAGTGGCCCTGAGTCGCGACGGTCATCGCGTCGAAGTCTTCGAACGCGTGCCCGAGCCCGGCCCGGTCGGCGCCGGATTTCTGCTGCAGCCCACCGGCCTGAGCGCGCTGTGGGAACTCGGTCTGCTCGATGCCGCGCTGCGGCACGGCGCGGTGGTGACGCGTCTGTTCGGCGAAACCGTTGCTGCGCGTCCGGTGATGGACATGCGTTACCGGGAACTGCATCCGGCGCTGTTCGGACTGGGCATGCAGCGCGGCGCGATTTTCCGGTTGCTCGATGCCGCGTGGACGCAGGACCGACGCCTGCACTGCGGCCGCGAGATCGCGCATGTCGATCACGAACGCGGCGTGCTGCGCGATACGCATGGCGACGAGCACGGCCCCTACGATCTGATCGCGGTCGCCGATGGCGCCGCGTCGAAGCTGCGCGCGGAGATCGGCGAGATCGCGTTCGATCGACCGTATCCCTGGGGCGCGCAGTGGTGTCTGGTGGCGGCGGGCGATTGGCCGTGGCGCGATGAACTGCGTCAGCGCTATCACCGCGCGCGGCGCATGGCCGGCATGCTGCCGGTGGGCACGCGGCCGGACGATCCGGTGCCGCGGCTGAGTTTCTTCTGGAGCCTGCCGGTGACAGCGCTCGCCGAAGCGGGCCGCGATGCCGCGCGTTGGCGTGAGGAATTGGCCGAAGTCTGGCCGGAAGCGCTGGATAGCCTGCGCGATACCGTTGTTCCCGATGGTCTCGCGCAGGCGCGCTATCGCGATACCGTGCTGCGGCGCTGGCATCGTGGCCGCGCGGTGCTGGTCGGCGATTCGGCGCATGCGATGAGCCCGCAGTTGGGGCAGGGCGCGAACATGGCGCTGGTCGATGCGCTGGCGCTGCGCGATGCCCTGCGCGATGCCGACAACGTCCCGATGGCGCTCGATGCGTATCAACGCGCGCGCCGCGAACATCTGCGCGCCTACCACTTCTGGAGCCGCTGGCTGACACCGATGTTCCAGTCCGAGCACGATCGCATCGCGTTGCTGCGCGATGCGCTGTTCCATTCCTTGTCGCGCATTCCCGGCGGGCGTGGACAGTCGCTGCGCATCCTGACCGGAACACGCCGCGGCTGGCTGGGAACCTGGCCGTTGCAGAAAGCGTTTCTCGAAGCGCTCATGGCCCGGATCGCGTAGAGGCCGGCTGTCGCGATCGGAGCATTGGGATAGAGTCGCAGTCCCACTGCCATCCGTGCGGAGCGCGCGATGTCGAATCACGATGACGCCATCGGCGTCGCCAACAACACCCACGCGGTCGACACGCACGCCGTGCGCAATCAACCGCCGGAGTTTGCGCCCTGTGATCTGTGGGCTACCGATCCGGCGCTGCGCGATGCGGTGGCCCGCGAAGGCGGCGAGGCCTTCGTCGCACATCTCGCCGACTACGGGCGTCTCGCGGGCGATGCGCTGTATCGCCTGAGCTGGGACGCGCATCGCGACCGCCCGCGGCTGCGCACGCACGATCGTTTCGGCCATCGCATCGACACGGTCGAATTCCATCCCGCTTATCACGAGATCATGGGCGCGGCGATTACGCAGGGCGTCGCGGGGCTGTCGTGGGCGCCGCAACACTGGGCGCTGCCGGCAGTTGGCGCGCACGTCGCGCGCGCGGCGCTGAGTTTCCTGCACCATCAGGTCGAACCCGGCAGCAGTTGCCCGTTGACCATGACCCACGCCGCGATGCCTGCGCTGCGCCGCGAACCATCGCTGCGCGAGTGGGCGGACAAGGCCGCTGCGGCGCATTACGACCGCCGCGATGTGCCGATGTCGGACAAGACCGGCGTCACCCTCGGCATGGGCATGACCGAGAAGCAGGGCGGCAGCGATGTGCGCAGCAACGAGACCGTGGCGACGCCGCTGTCGGGCGGAGAGGATTACGCGCTCACCGGGCACAAGTGGTTCTTCTCCGCGCCGATGTCCGACGGCTTCCTGGTACTGGCGCAGGCGCCCCGCGGCCTAAGCTGTTTCCTGATGCCGCGACGTCTCCCCGACGGCGCGAAAAACGCGTTCCGGATCATGCGTCTCAAGGACAAACTGGGCGACTGGTCTAACGCTTCGTCCGAAGTCGAATTCGTCGGCGCCCGCGCGCACCGCATCGGCGAGGAAGGCCGCGGCATCGCGGTGATCCTGGACATGGTGATGCTGACGCGGCTGGACTGCATGCTCGGCTCGGCCGCGGAGATGCGCATGGCGCTGATCCAGGCGCTGCATCACTGCCGGCATCGCATCGCCTTCGGCAAAAAACTGATCGACCAGCCGCTGATGCGCAACGTGCTGGCCGATCTGGCGATCGAATCCGAAGCCGCGACCGCGTTCGCGCTGCGCCTGGCCGGTGCGGTGGATCGCGCGCCGCACGATGCGCTGGAAGCCGGATTCGCGCGTATCGCCACGGCGATCGGCAAATTCTGGATCTGCAAACGCGCGCCGGCGTTCGTCAACGAGGCGCAGGAATGCCTGGGCGGCGCCGGGTACGTCGAAGAGTCGATGCTGCCGCGGTTGTACCGGCAGGCGCCGCTGAATTCGATCTGGGAAGGCAGCGGCAACATCCAGTGCCTCGACGTGCTGCGCGCATTGCAGCGCGAGCCGGTGGCGGCGGATGCATTGCGAACCGCGCTGCTGTCCGCGACCGGGCGGCATCCCGCCTACGACGCCTGGGCGATGGCGGTCGCGGCCGACACTGCTGCGATGCTCATGATGGATCCCGACGCGGCGCAGGCCGGCGCCCGCGCGCTGGTCGAACGGCTCGCGCTGGCGCTGCAGGCGTCCACGCTGCTGCGCGCCGACAGCCCGCTGGCCGACGCCTTCTGCCGCAGCCGGCTGGGCGGCGGCCGCGGCATGGTGTTCGGCACGCTCAACGCGGACGCGGGCATCGACATCGCGCTCGACCGGGCCTGGAGCGGCTGAACCGGCGACAGGCATGCGGCGAATCGCTTTGAAATCCTGTCGATCGGGCAGACCAGGCAAGCCCGGCTCGCCGCCACGGCGCGCCTTTCTGGCGGCGGATGGTGCGCTGCGGTAGGCTTGGCGGTTCTGTCCGAACCGATGAATCCGCCGTGTCCACCGAGCCCGCCCAGACTGAGCCCACTCAGTACTCTCCCCGATCCGTCGAAGCCGCCGCACAGCGCTTCTGGGGCGAGTCCCGCGCATTCGAGGTCGACGAACGTTCGGACAAGCCCAAGTATTTCTGTCTGTCGATGCTGCCGTACCCGTCGGGCGCGCTGCACATGGGCCACGTGCGCAACTACACCATCGGCGACGTGATCAGCCGCTTCCGGCGGATGACCGGCCACAACGTCCTGCAGCCGATGGGCTGGGACGCCTTCGGCCTGCCGGCCGAGAACGCCGCGATCAAGAACAAGACCGCGCCGGCCAAGTG
>JBKJTC010000020.1:0-7657 GCA_046590925.1 Lysobacteraceae bacterium
ATATCGATGCGATGCGGTTTTTCCACCGGCTGGCGCGCGGCGCCGGCGCGGCGCACCACGTCCTCGATCATCGCGACCAGGCCCATGTGCATGCCGTCGTTCGGGTGATAGATGCGCTCGACGCCGTAGGCCTGCAATTCGCGGATTTCTTCCGGGGTGATGGTGCCGCCGCCGCCGCCGAAGACCTTGATATGCGAAGCGCCGCGTTCCTTCAGCATATCGACCATGTACTTGAAGTATTCGACGTGGCCGCCCTGGTACGACGACAGCGCGATGGCGTCGGCGTCTTCCTGCAGCGCTGCGCGGACCACGTCCTCGACGCTGCGGTTGTGGCCGAGGTGGATGACTTCTGCGCCCTGCGCCTGGATCAGCCGGCGCATGATGTTGATGGCGGCGTCGTGGCCGTCGAACAGGCTGGCGGCGGTGACGAAGCGCAGCGGCGAGTGCTCATTCTGTGCCGAAGACGTGATCTGGTCGAGAGCGGGTGCGGCTGGCGTGCTCATGGCGCGCTCCGTGCGGAAGCTGGGATTCGCGCATTCTAGCCTGCGCGCCCTACCCGCCCCAGCCGTACAGTCCGGCGCGGACGGTCTCACCTTGCCTGTCCTGCGCCCGGCCGGGGATACTCCGCCGCATGGGGAACAAGACACCGATACATTCGACTACACGCGCTGCGCGCTTCTGGCGGATCGCGCGATGGGGGGCGTTCTCGCTGGCGACCCTGATCGGCACCGGCCTGCTGCTGGCCAACCATTTCACGCCGCCGGCGAACGGCGCCCCCAGCGCCGCATTGCCGGTGCAAGCGGATGCGACGGAACTGGACCGCGAACTCGCGCCGCTGCTGGCCGCATATCCCGGCAAGACCGGGGCGCTGCTGGTGACCGACGGCGTGGATGCGTTCGCGGCGCGGGCGCTGTCGGCGCAGAAGGCCGGGCGCAGCCTGGATCTGCAGTACTACATCTGGCACGACGATCTCACCGGCCGCCTGCTGGGCCGCGAAGCCTGGCAGGCCGCCGAGCGCGGCGTGCGCGTGCGCATGCTGCTGGACGACATGAACGCCGAGGGCATGGACTCGAAGCTGCTGTTGCTGGACAGCCATCCGAATATCGAGCTGCGGCTGTACAACCCGTTCCGCAACCGCAGCGGCCCAGCGCGGATCATCGAATTGATCCAGCGGATCTTCAGCGTCAATCACCGCATGCACAACAAGGCGTGGATTGCCGACGGACGGGTGGCGGTGGTGGGCGGCCGCAATATCGGCGTGGAATATTTCGGTGCCGGCGACGACGTGAATTTCCGCGATCTGGACGTGGTGCTGTTCGGGCCGGCGGTGGCCGAAACCAGCGCGATGTTCGACCGCTACTGGAACAGCGAGGCGGCGGTGCCGCTGAAGGGACTGGCGCGCGCGCCGGCCGGCGCGTTCGACGAACTGGGCGAAGCCATCGAAGCCGAAGCCGCCAGCCCGGCTGCGCGGCGCTATCTGCAGAGGGTCGAGTCGTCGCCGCGCGTGCAGGATTACGCCGGCAAGCGGCTGGAGCCGTTCTGGAGCGACCGCATTCATCTGGTCGCGGATCCGCCGCTGAAATGGGAGGACGACAGCCGCGACGAATGGCTGGTGCATGCCATCGCCAAGGATCTGTCCAGCGCGAAGCGCAAGGCGCTGCTGATCTCGCCGTATTTCGTGCCCGGCCCCGAGGTGACCGCGGACATGACCGCGCTGGTCGGCAAGGGCGTCACCGTGGGCATCGTCACCAACTCGTTGGCAGCGAACGATGTCGCCGCGGTGTACGGCGCGTACCGGCCGTATCGCGACACCCTGATCGGCGGCGGCGTGCACGTGTACGAACTGCGTGCGCAGGGCCACCCGGGCAGCAGTCTGTTCGGCAGCAGCGGCGCCAGCCTGCACACCAAGGCCTATAGCGTGGACGACACGCGCGGTTTCATCGGTTCTTTCAATCTCGATGCGCGTCCGGCTTATCTCAACACCGAGATGGGCGTGATGTTCGACGACGCAGCGCTGGCGAAAGCGGTACGCGACGAATATCTGCGCCTGGCCGCGCCGGATCTGAGCTACTGGATGCACCTGGACGCACGCGGCAAGCCGCGCTGGCTGGATCGCGTGCCGCAGCCGCCGTCGCTGCAGTCGAAGGAACCCGACACCACCGGCTGGCAGCGCTTCAGCGCGCATGCGATTTCGTGGCTGCCGCTGGAATCGCAGCTGTGAACATGCAGCCTTCGCTCGTAGAACTGCAGGCTGCGGCCGAAACCGGTTCGGCCGAACATGCGTATTCGCTGGCGCATGCGCTGATGGACACACAACGCATGGACGAAGCCCAGCGCTGGTATCTGCGCTCGGCCGAAGGCGGGCATGTCGGCGCGCAGATCGAATACGCGCGGATGCGTCTGTACGGGATTGTCGGCGCGCCCGCGCCGCAGGCCGCCAGCGAATGGCTGCTGCGCGCGGAACAGGCCGGGCATCCTGCTGCGTCCGATCTGTTGGCGCAGATCGCGCTCGGCGGCACCATCCTGCCGCGCGACGGCCGCATCAACGACCGCATGCTGCGCGCGGTGCAGGCGAACTTTCCGCCATCGCTGCTCACTGCGGCGATTCACTTCGGCCGCAAACCGCACCCTGAAGATCAGACGCTGTGCCTGCAGTTGCTGGAGCGGGCCGCGAGTCGCGGCAACGCGATCGCCGCGATGCTGTTGGCCGAACGACTGGCGCACGGCGAAGGCTGCGAGGCGCAGCCCGAAACCGCCGAGGATCTATGGACGCAGCTCGCTGCGAACGGCGTTCCGCGCCTGCCCGACTTCACGCTGCCCCCGCCCGGCCCCGCTGGCAGCGCACCGCGGCAACTGGCGCTGGAAGACGTGCTGCAGCCGGCGCCGGCGCAGACGCTGTGCATGCAGCCGCGGGTGTCGGTGATCGACCGCCTGTTCTCCGCCGACGAATGCCGGCTGCTGATCGCCAGCGCGCAGCCGCATCTGCATCCGTCGCAGACCGCCGATCCGGTCACCGGCGTGCCCTACACGCTGCAGGTGCGCACCAGCAGCGAAGCCAGTTTCGACCCGGTGATGGAAAGCGGCGCGCTGCGTCTGGCGCAGTTGCGCATGGCGTTGGCAGCGGGCATCGACCTGCCCCATGCCGAACAACTGACCGTACTGCGCTACGAACCCGGCCAGCAATACCGTCCGCATCGCGATTATCTGCCGGCCGGTACGCTGCAGATGGATCGCCCGGATGCCGGCAATCGCGTCCGCACCATCTGCGTGTATCTCAACGCCGTCGAAGCCGGCGGCGCGACAGAATTTCCGGTGCCCGGGCTGCGCATCGACCCGGTGCCGGGCCGCGCCGTGGTGTTCGACAACCTCATGGCCGACGGCAGCCCGCAGCCGGATTCATTGCACGCCGGCACGCCGGTAGAAGCCGGCGAGAAATGGCTGGCGACGCTTTGGATCCGCCAGGGGCGCTACCGTCACTGGTAACCGCTGCCACCGCTAACGCAAAGCGCCGTACGGACACCATCGTCCGGCACAGCGTTCAGCCAATGCGGCTTTCAGCGCGTGATGACCTCGCGATGCATCGGCGCCAGGATCGCCAGCAATTTATTCTGCGCGCGGAACGGTACGCCGCGGCGGTTCATCGCGATCTGCAGGTCTTCGACCAGAGCGTTGAAATCGGCCTTGTCGATCGCGAACGCGGCGTGCGTTTCCTTCATGTCGCGGCCGCTGTAGGCGCAGCCTCCGCCGAGGATCGCGCAGAACTGCTCGGCAAGCTGGCGCTTGACCCGGTCGTGATCGACCTTCTCGAAGAACGGCCGCATGCGCGGGTCTTCCAGCAGGATGACCATGAAATCGTCCATCAGCGCGGTCATGCCGGGCATGCCGCCGAACTGCTCGAACACGCCGGTGAGTTCGGGATGCGCCGGCGCGGGATCGGGCACGCCGGGCGCGCGCTGCTGTGCGGGCGCGGCATCGGGCGCGGCGTCCTGCGCCGACGCGGGCACTGCGTGGAAAACGACGCACGCCGCTGCGAGCGGCACAAGACGCAGAAAATTGCGGATACGCATGTTCATCTCCGGAAGGGATGTCAGAAACCGACCTGCAGCGAGGCGTAGAGGCCGCGCTGGCTGTCGCGGATGACGATGTTGCCGAGATCGACGTAGGCGACCGTCAGCGACACGTGGCGGTTCGGCGTCCACGCGACGAACACGTCCCAGGCATCGTCTTCGTCGGCGATGTTGAGGTTGTTGGGCTTGGTGCGGTATTCCGCGCCGATCGCGAGCCGGCGATCCAGCAGATAGGCGATCGAGGTTTCGAACTGCGGCGAGTAGCCGCTGTCGCGGTCGCCGCCGAAACCGAGGATGCCGAACTGGTTGGCTTCGGTGAAACGCACGGTCGCGTTCAGCAGCAGACTCTTGTCCAGATAGAGTTTGGTGGCGCTGACGTACAGATCGGTACCGCTGTCGTCGTCGGCGCCGATGGCGCGCACGAGCGCGCCGCGATCGTTGCGCTTGTGCTGCGCGCCGATCGCGACCTGCGGCACCCAACTGTCCTGCTCCAGCACCGCGTCGCCGAACAGTTTCACTTTCACGCCGTAGGTGTCCTGGCGGATGGTGAAGCCCGCGCCCAGCCCCAGCGCGGCGCCGACCTGTTCGGTATCGAACGCCTGCCGCGACACGCTGAATTCGACGCGATCGCGGAAGCCGATCATGGCGCCGTAGCTGTCGAGGCTGTAGTCGTCGACATCGACGCGGGTGTAGAACGCGTTCGCGCCGAACTGATTGTTTTCGCCATAGCCGCCGATCACCGCCCACGGCGTCAGGCCGCCGCCGGCCGCGCCTTCGAGCTGGGTCACGCCGGCGGTGAGCAGCAGTTTTCCGCCGGTGGCCGCATTCGCGGGCTCGACCGGCGCTTCGTCTTCGGGCGCCGCCTCCAGATCGGAAACATCCTGCGCCCATGCCGGCGCGGCGCAGATCGAGAGCAGGCACGCGAAAGCGAGCGTGCGTGTACGCGGCAGCGGATGCCGTCTGTATCGCTGGAGCATCTGGATCTCCTTCTGTGTTGGAAAGATCGGCGCATCGCCGCGGCGCGCGATGCCATGGGATGACGCGGGCATCAGGATTTCTGCCCCGACACGACACGCTCGCAGGCGCGATTGAAGGCTTCGGCGATGCGGCGGATCGCCCTGCCGCCCTTGAGCGGCGCCTTGACCCGGAAATCGCCGGATTCCGCGGTGTATTCGACCATCCGCGCCAGCGCATCGGCGGGCGCGAGCACGCGCAACCACACCATCGCCAGCGCGGCCGCCAACAGCAGCAGCGCGAGACCGACGCCGATGAAGAACGGCAGCGACGATGCGCCGAAGACCGCCGAGCCGCTGTCGTTCGGGATCACCGCCAGCAGCCGCGCTTCGGAATCGCCGAACAGCGGCGCGAGCGAGGCGCGATGGGCCTCGCCGTCGATGTCGATCATCAAACGACTGTCGGTCTTCCCGCTGGTATCGGCTTTCTTCGCGCGCAGCGCATCGGTGAGCCGCGCCGATTCCGCGGCGGGCAATGTCGACGCAGCGATCAGCGGACCATCCGCGGTCCGCATCAACACCGCGACATCCGCAGCGCCAACTTTGGCGATGGATTCCGCGAACGCCTGATTGACGGGCATGCCGACCAGCAGATACGCCTCGTTGGCGCCGTAAACCGCGAGCGGCTGGATGGCGATGCCGAGCAGCCGCGTGTTGTCGACCAGCACCGCGGTGCGCGCGGTCTGCGTTTCGCGTACCGCGAGGAACGCGGCGAGATCGCCGAGGCTCTCGCGGCCGGCCAGCGGTTCGGTGATCGCGACGATGCGTCCGTCGGCGTCCAGCACGGCCGCGAGCGCAAGCCCGAGCTGACTGCGGCGTTCTTCGAGCAGATCGACCACCGAGGCGTAGTCCACTTCGGTGCCGGGCAACGACGTCTCCAGCGACTGCACGATGTAGCCGGTCACCGCCTGATTGCTCGCGATCAACTGCGCGCGCACCGTGAGTTGATCGGTCTGCGCGCGTTCCACGAGCGCCTGCGCGGAACGGATGACATCGAGATGATCCGCGGCGACGGCATCGGACAGGCGGCGGTCGTGAAGAACGAAAAGGCCCAGCGCCGTCGCTACGGCGGCGATCAGGATCGATGCGCTGAGCAGCGCGTAACGTATGGAATTCTTCATGGTTCAGTGCGTTCCTGCATGAGGGTCGCTGCGCGGTTTGGTGGCGACGAGCGTCTGTTTCCGGGCGGTCGCGTTCGGAAGCGAAATCTGCGTCGTGGCCGCGGCGGTGCGCGGATGCCAGTACACCAGCGTGCCTGGGCCCGACGGCAGGCCGGTCAGTTCGAAACGACCGTTTTTGTCGGGACGCGTGTAATAAGGCGTCGCCATCACCACGACCATGGCGCGCATCGTGTAGTGCACGCTGCAGTTCACGGTGATCAGACCCGGCTTGGTGAACACTTGCTGCCGGCTCTGCCCGGGACCGTAGTTGCCCAGATCGAAGGTCGCACCGGGCGTGCGCGAAAACACGTTGTGCAGCACGGTGTCGCGATTGGGAAACGCGATGGTGCTGCCCGCCGGCACCACCAGCAGCGACGGCGAGAAGCCCTTGCTGTGGGTCCGGACCGTGAAGAAGCCGGGTTTGGGCTTCGGATTGCCCGCTTTCGGCAGGAAATAGACCAGACCATCCGCGACCTCGCCCGCATCGACGCGCTGTTTCTGGCCGGCGACGAGTTCGAGTTTTCCCTGGATCGAAACGACAGGCGCAGGCTTCCCAACGGCAGGTTTCGCAACGACGGGTCTGGGCGCTGCGGGCTTCGCGGCGGCTGGCGCAGCGATGGTCGCTCCGGGTGCTTTCAGTGCTGGCACTTTCGGCGCGGGCGCCGCCGGCTTCGCAACAACGCCGGGCGGCGGTGCGGCGGCGTCGGACTCGATCGCCGACGGTTCCGCCTGCGCGCCGGCATCGCGAGGCGCGGCGACCGCTGCGGGCGCCGCTTCCGCGACGCCGGGCGGATCCTGCGCCCGGATCGGAATCGCGATCGCAGTCGTGACGATCAGCAGGGCGGCGAAGCCGCCCACCGTGTATTTCGACATACATGTCCCCTTTGAATGAGCGTACCCCGATGCACAATGCCATTGCGATTGCCACGCAGATACAGGTCTCGATACGCAAGAGACTACGGCACGGATGCATCCTGCGGTGCGACACAGCGCACGAAGCCCGGCAGACGCCGTCCGCAACGCGTTCGCAGCGCTGGGCGGACGATCCCGGCATGCCCATGCAAAAGCGCTTCGCACCCTCTACACTTGCGCGCCTGCGGCCCGTACCGGCCGTTTCGCCAAGCCGCCGATGCCATGAAATTCAAAGGCTTGCAACATACTTTGGCGTATCGGAGCCTTCCGACGCCCGCGCACTGGAGCTTCCGATGATCTTCGAACACATCGAAAACAACGGCCACGAACAGGTCGTGTTCTGCCACAACAAGGATGCCGGGCTGAAAGCCATCATCGCCATCCACAACACCGTGCTGGGCCCCGCGCTGGGCGGCCTGCGGATGTGGCCGTACAAGACCGAGCAGGACGCGTTGAACGACGTGCTGCGCCTGTCGCGCGGCATGACCTACAAGAACGCGGTCGC
>JBKJTC010000108.1:0-10653 GCA_046590925.1 Lysobacteraceae bacterium
GTCTGGATGGCCGCCGACACTTCCATATCTAACGAATGGAACCGCAGGACATCCAAACACCGGCTGCCTTGGTGAACGAGGTGCGTAAGGCGATTGAGTCAGCTTGCGACGGGGCCGACGGACGACACCTGGCCATGCGCGTTGTTCTGCGGTTGGATGCGATGTTGCACCCGACTCTGTCTCGCTCGAAGGCTACGTTGCAGGATGAGATTGCCGGATTGTTCGCCCAGTTTGAAGATCACGTCACGCTGGAAAATACCGAGTTCTATGTGCGCCCGCCACCTGCGAAGATTGCGCCGGGCTCGGCTCAGGACGCGATTGCATCGCTTGACACCTACTTTGCGCAGGCCGCTCTCGATCCGGCGTTTGTTGGTACCCTCCGAGACAACCTACAGCCTGTGCTGAGCAAGCGCAAATCATCCGATGGTGTGTCGACGCTGCTGGAGCGACTTGTTAACGACGAACTGGAGGCGGCTATAGCGGACGCCGCCAATGAGCTGCGCACCCGGCTGCGGACGCTCAGCTGATGCGCTTTCTATCTTTCGAGATCACGACCTACGGCAAGTTTTCCCAACAGTCGCTTGCCTTCCCGACTGAGCCCTCAGTGCTACTGATCTACGGGCCCAATGAAGCCGGGAAGTCGTCGATGCGCGAGGCCATCGTCGATTTCCTTTTCGGGGTTCCGCTGCAGACTACCCTGGCCTATCAGTATCCGCGGCCCGGCATGATTCTCGCCGGCGAGGTGCTCGTCTCTGGTCAATCTATGCGTTTGACGCGAAGCACGAAGCAGCGCGACTCTCTCACTGTAGAGGATCAGGGCGCAATCGATAATGCAACTTGGCTCGCACGCCTCGGCGGGATGGATCGCACTACGTACGAGCGCCTATTCGCGCTCGGTCGAGATGAACTGGTGGAGGGTGCGCGCGAGATGCTGTCGCCCGGCGCAGATGCGAGTAAGACTTTGTTTGAGGCGGCGGCTGGCCTGACCACTTTCACCGAAATGTCCCGACGCCTGACTGACGAAGCATCCGCAGCCTATTCGTCTCGCAAACAGAGCACTCGGTTTGCGAGCGCAAAGCTTCGGTTTGATCAGACGTCTACAGCGCTGCGCCAGCTTGAGCACAAAGAGGCCTCCTATCGATCGTTGCAGAAGACGCGCGATGATGCCCAGCAACAACTGAAAGCCGTTGATATTGAACGCAGTGCGAAGAGCGCGTATCTAGCGGGCCGGACGCGGATCGCGAGAACCCTCCCTCAGCTACGTGACTACGCCCAACTGGAGATGCGGCTCGAGCACGCAGCACCGATGGTCGTGGGTAACGAGTTGTTGGCTGATGTCACGGAAAAGAACAACACGCGACAGATGTTGAGCGAACGCTATGCTGGGTTGCTAAAGGCGCACCGGAGCGATGAGCGAAGTCGTGACAACATAGACGTTAGGCCCGAGGTGGCTGCTGCCGCGACAGACGTGAAGGAACTCGAACTGGAGCGCAGTCGAATACTCACGGCGCTGGTGGACATCCCGAAACGTATTGCGCAGCGCGAGCAGTTGAGGCCAGAGATTGAGCAGGAACTGTCGGTGCTGGGCCTGGCGGGAGAATCGCTCGACGGCTTGTTCACGCGCCTGCCCACCATCGCGCAGATCAGTACCATCGTCGAGGCGGCCAAGGCGCTGATTGATCTGGAGACACGCCGTAGCGACGCACGTGCGAGGCGCGACAGCGCACATGAGGCTCAGGAAACCCTGATTACGGAGATCGCCGCACTTCACTCTGAAGACCCAGTGTCGCTGCGGCTTAGCGTGTATACGCTTGAGACGACCGCCAATCTCGCGGAGCTGCGTGCCCGGCGCGATCAGCTTGGAATTGAGGCAGGTAGCCTGACGAAACGCCGAGTGGTACTTGGCCTCGCCGCCGAGGACCTCGAAACCGCGTTAGACCCGCCGAATAAGGAAGTGGCCAAAGAAATCTTACGTGAGCAGCGGCTACTCGCAGAGAGTTTAGCCATGCAGGTGCATCTAGTAGAGGAGTGCGAGGACACCCGTGTCGCGCTGGAGGCTCAGCTGGCGGGCATGGAACAGGCGGATGTTCCTAGCCTTGATGCACTGCTTCAGTTGAGGCGCCAACGTGACCTAACATTGAATGAGTTCATGTCCAAGGAACCGCCGGACGAGGCGGCCCTATCCCCCTATCGGGCACTGGTGCATGAAGCGGATGCGTTGAGCGATCGCCGTTTCGATCAAGCAAGTGCAGCACACGAGTTCGATCGTCTACGTGCAGAGCAATCGGCCTGCCTTGCACGGGCGAAGGCAGCCGAGGGAGCGGTGACAGTGGCGGAGCGACAGAGAGCGCAGGCCGCTGAACGTTGGGCACGCCTCTGCAAAGAGGCCGGAGTGCCGCCGGTGGATATTGATGACTATGAGTCGTGGTGGACCGAGTATCGCGCGGTGCTCGCCGAAGACACTGCGCATCGGTCGCGCGTCGAGAACCACCAACGTGCGCTGGACGCCTTAGCGCCACTCGCTAAAGATCTTCTGGACCACTTGGCACTCCCTGAGCCGTCATGGGGCGCTGACCCCCTGGTGCCCATTGAAGTCTTGCTGGCCGAAGGTAAGCGCGTGCTGATTGAGCGCGAAAAACAGCAAAGCGCAGCAGTCAGCCTAAAGCAGCGCGGCGGCGACGGCGAGCGGCAGTTGAAAGAGTGGGATAGACGCCTAACGGTGCTCGAAACCGAGATCGGCGAGCATGCGACGAAGTTGCATGAAGCCCTTCGCGCAGCCGGTCTTGCTGAAACACTGTCTGCCGATTGGGCCCGCGATGCCGGGCGCCGAATCGAGGAGTTGAGGAACAAGGCCCGTAGTTTTAATGATTTTGACGAAGCCCGCATTAACCCCATGCGCCGCGATATCGAAAAGTATGAGAAGCAGGTTCGCGACGTTGCGGCGCGGTTGGCGATGCCGACGACGGGCGACTGGCAGTCGATACTGAATGCACTTGTGAAGTTGAGTGGGTTGCACGCTGAGGGCGCGCGCGCGCGCGCGGACATTGAGATGCGGTTGGATGAGCGACAAAGCGAATTGGACGAGGTCAATGCGCAACTGAAGGAAATGGACGATCTACTGCGCGCCCACTATGCAAGTCTTGGCGTGGTGGATTTCGACGGGTTCAGTGGTCTTGCCAAGGCGCGGGCGGCATGGGATCACGACGCGGCGGCGCGCGATGAGAAGCGCCGCACATTGACCCAGGCGGAAGAAGGTCGATCGCTCGAAACCCTTCGCGCGGAGGCCGAAGGCGTGGATGCTGACGCGCTCACGGCGGAACTCACGTCACTGAATCAGGAAATTGAGGCGCTCGGCACTAGCCATAGCGAGGCTTGGGCGGCACTTCGTATGGCGGAGAACGCTCTGAACGGCGTGACTCCATCTGAAGCCGCCGCGCTTGCGATGACCGAGCGCGATAGCGCGATCCTCGCTTGGAACCGGGCCTTGGACGATCACTTGCGCTGTGAGATTCAGCAGCAATTGCTCGATTGGGCCATTGGCCGCTTCCGAGAGGACCATCAGTCGCCATTGGTTTCGGCGGCCGAGCGATACATGCAGATACTGACTTGCGGAGCGCACTCGCGCCTACTCGTTGATGACGCGAACGCCCGCAGCCCCAAGTTGCTCGTGCAGGGACAGGATTCCCCCACGCCGAGGACGGTCGAGGCCCTGAGTGAAGGAGCGCGCGACCAGTTGTATCTGTCGCTGCGCCTAGCGGGATTGGAATTGCATCTGGATGAAGGGCGTACACCACTGCCCTTCGTGGCGGACGATTTGTTCGTAAACTTCGATGACGCCCGCGCAGCTGCGGGTTTCATCGCGTTGGGTAAACTTGCCCAACGCACGCAAGTTATTTACTTCACCCATCATCAACATCTGATCGACATCGCGCAGGCAGCCTTGGGCGATGCGGTATCCGTGGCCCGCTTGTCCTAAGCGACCGCATGCCCCGTATGGGCCGCAAGACCAGAGCTCCTCGTCAACGAAGCGCGAGAGGATCCTTGATTGTCCGATGCGGGTCGAATGCAGCCGCCGTAGCCAACAGTGACCGCGCGCAACCTGTCGGCAAAAATCTGACCCTAAGCGGCAAACTTTCCCGATGGCCAAGGCAGATATTCCTGCGGCAATGTTTTCCTCTCTAGCAGCATGGTCGGTGCGTGCTGGACTTCGCTCTGCTCCAAAACCGGTGGCCGCCTAACGCATGTGGTCAAGCTACGCCGGGATTCAACTGCGGAAGCCTGTTTTCATCAGGGAGCGAGATCACTGTGGTTCCGAGACACCCTATATCGCCCGCGCCCGTCTGAAGAGACCAGCGCGCGGTAGGCTCGATTCGCGTCTGGATACTTGTTCCGTGGAAAAGCATCGACTGGCTTTTCCAACGCAATCCCTGCCTTTTGCATCAAAGTCTCACGGTCTATCGAGACGCCCTCCATCTCCCACAAAACCCGAAGGATCGCGGCTTGGGTCCGGGTCAGAGACACGGGAACCGTCTCGCCGGGCAGCAACACCTCAGCATAGTCATGTGAGAACGGCCCATGGCGGGCGTGAGTTTCCTGCGCGGCCACTGGCGCGCGGATGCTCGCCCACACTGCGTCGTCGGCCAGCAGACCCCCACCACGTATTCGGAACGCTGCCGGCAGCGGGACGACACGCACCGAGACACCTGGCAAAAACACCTGCTCGGGCGGGGTCGTTGTCACCAGGATCGTCCGGATCTCACCGACATGGGTCGCCCACACCGCCAGCAACGCGCGCTGTACCGCGACGTCGGCCAGTTGCTGGCCGAACAGCACGCGATGGCGAGTGCCGGCACGGCCGACATCGCCGATCCGCCAGACTCGATCAGGCACCGTGACCCACGCCGACTCACCGGCCAGACCAAGCGCCTGCGCCATGCGTCGACGCAGCCAATCGCCATCGGGCGTGAGCCGTTGCATGTCCTCCAGCGTCAGTGCGACTTGTCCGCATTCTGCGCATAGCGCCGAATAGGCTGTGATCACTTCGACGCTGTGCGCCGCACAACGCGGACAAATCACCGCCCGCGCCCGTGCCTGGACCAGCGCCCCTATCTCTCGTAACTCTTCGAGCCGTCTACGTTGCGCAGCGTCAACCAACGTCGGCGCAATAGCGGTCCGCCCCTGCTCAAGGCAGGCGGCCAACAACACCAGGGAATCCATATCCGCATCAGACCGTCGTCGGCAACGATGGGGCGAACTGCGAATCGAATCCTGGCGTCAGCCGCCAGCGGTTGAGCCAAGCCCCAAGCTGCTCGCGCGTACGCGGGTCGAAGTCGTTGAGATTGCTGCCGCCTCGGCACTTCAGCGTGAGCATCAGCGAACGGCCAACCGCGCGACCCGGCTCAGGAAAGAACGTGACGCCGACCTTGGCCGAGACCACCTGGAACCGGTCCTGACGCATGGGATTGTTGTTCGGTATCCAAGCTTCCAGCAGGTCCAGCACGCCGATTTTCACATCGCCAGCGGGTGCTTTGATCGCGATCTCGCCGCCAGTGGTTTCATCGAGCAGCGTTGCTTCATACAGCCGCACACTGTCCACAACCGGATCGTCGGGCAGCGTCAGCGGTTTGCGTAGTGAGTCCAGTGCCAGCGGTTCGGCACGCGACTGCAGCCCACGCATGCGCGTGGCCTCATCAAAAAGATCGTGGTGGCGCAGGAACATCCACAGCGCGCACTGGGCAGGAGCATCCGGCAGGTGCAGTGGGTTCACACGTCTGGGATGCGCCGCGCTCGCAGCGCGCAGTGCGACGAGACCGGCCTCGTCGGCCAGCAGGGCGATCTGTTGCAGGCTCGCCAGAATGCAGTCGCGCACAGGCGTAGGAGCGAGTTCGATCGCAGCCGCGATCCGCAGCTTCTCGGAAGCGAAACCCTCGGCATCCAAGGCGTCACTGTGCAGCGACAGGCCGCACTGGGCCAGGAAGCCGAACAGGATGTCGTTCGGTGGAATTCTCAGGAGCAAATTCAAATACATGACAGGGCTGGACACGATATGTCTCCAGCGCAAACCTCGACCCTACATCGACGATCCCCTTCGCCGACAAAGCGCACCGCAGATCCACGCTTTCTTTACGATTCTTTAACATGGAGCGCGGATTTTATGAGCATCGTCACGTTTGTCAATCGAAATATTCGCTGCCGCAGAGTCGACGGTTCACGATTGCAACGCGATGCACGCCGCAGGCCAACGCATCGCGTGATCGCGTTGGATCGTCAGTTGGGTAGGCATTGACCACATAAAACCGCTCTCCCGAGACCACACGTAACGTGCTGATCTGAAAGGAAACACGAAAACCATCGTGTGGACTTGACAATCAAGAAGTCCACAGGCACGGAGAACAGAGAGCGAATTGTGGCGAAATTTTCGCCACACATGGCGGCATTGCGCGAGGGCGAAGTCCACAGCCAAAACGCAAAACCCCCTGAAATTCAGGGGGTTTTGGTAACCGCTGAGAGCGGTTGGATTCGATAACTTGGTCGGGGTAGCCGGATTCGAACCGACGACCACCAGTCCCCCAGACTGGTGCGCTACCAGGCTGCGCTATACCCCGGGTAGTCGAACATTGTACCCGCTTGGATGCGGGCTGGGCCAGCGGTCAGCGCTTCAAAAGCTGGAGCACTTCTTCAAGCTCCATCCGCACCTGGCGGATGATCTGCGAACTCATCGCCGATTCCTGCTTGGCGCCGTCGCCGTCCAGACGCAGACGCGCGCCGCCGATCGTGTAGCCCTGTTCATACAGCAGGCTGCGGATCTGGCGGACCATCAGCACGTCGTGGCGCTGGTAATAGCGGCGATTGCCGCGACGCTTCACCGGCTTGAGACTGGGAAACTCGGTTTCCCAATAGCGCAGCACGTGAGGCTTCACGTCGCACAGCTCGCTGACCTCGCCGATGGTGAAATAGCGCTTCGCCGGAATCGGCGGAAGCTCTCGATTGCTGCCGGGATCAAGCATCGGGGCCTCCGGAGAAGGCTTCGACGCGTTCCTTCAGCTTCTGGCCCGGGCGGAAGGTCACCACGGTGCGGGCCGAGATCGGAATTTCTTCGCCGGTCTTGGGATTGCGGCCGGGGCGCTGGTTCTTGCGGCGCAGGTCGAAATTGCCGAACCCGGACAGCTTGACCTGACGTCCCTGCTCAAGGGCACCGCGGAGCACGTCGAAGAACGCGTCCACGAATTCCTTCGCCTCGCGCTTGTTCAGTCCGACTTCGTCGAACAGTCGCTCAGCCATTTCAGCCTTGGTCAATGCCATCCGTTTCCCCAAAACGAGCCCAGATCACGCCCGGCCCGACCGACGCATGTCGACCGGACCCGGGTTCACGAGCGGATTTCCGCCCCGTGTTCCCCGCGCAGCGCAGCGATGACCTGAGCCACCACCTGATCGATATCGCGGTCGGTCAGAGTGCGTGATTCTTCTTGGAGAATCAAGCCCATAGCGAGGCTCTTGCATCCGGTTTCGACCCCTTTGCCGACGTAGCGGTCGAACAGCCGAAGGTCCAGCAACGACGGGCCTGCGGCACGTTTCACGGTGCCGGCGAGGGCCGTCCAGGAGACGGTTTCCGGGACGACGAACGCGAGATCCCGGCGGACGGACGGGTAGCGGCTGAGGGCCGCCGAGCGGGCCAGCGGGCGCTGCTGCAGCGCCGCAAGATCGACTTCGAACGCGACCGCGACCGTGTCCAGATCCAGCGCCTTCTGCAGCCGCGGGTGGAGCTGGCCGATCCAGCCGATCTGGACAGCCGCGCCGTCCGCAACGATGCGGAACACGTCGGCCGAACGGCCCGGATGCCCCCAGGCCGCATGCGACGGGCGGTAGTCGAGTTCGGCGCCGGCCGCGACCGCCAGGCTGTCCAGATCACCCTTGAGGTCGTGGAAGTCGACCGCGCGGCCTTGCGCGCGCCACTGCTCGGCCTGGGCGTCGCCGCAGATCACCGCCGCGAGACGGCGGGTCTCCAGCGGCGCCTCGGCGGTACGGGCCGCGAACACCTTG
The DNA here is from genome assembly GCA_046590925.1 of Lysobacteraceae bacterium. Taxonomy (GTDB): domain Bacteria; phylum Pseudomonadota; class Gammaproteobacteria; order Xanthomonadales; family Xanthomonadaceae; genus Lysobacter_I. The sequence goes on from JBKJTC010000108.1 coordinate 8,041, forward strand.
CCGATCTCGAACAGCCTCACCCGCGGCTGCTGGCGCGCGACGTTGCGGCCCAGCGCGGCGACCAGCCCGGGCAGCAGCATCGTGCGCATCGTGCTGAGTTCGGCGCTGAGCGGGTTGGCCAGCGGCACGCCGCCGTCGGTGGCCTGCCATTTCGCCAGCAACTCGCCGTCGACGAAGGCGTAATTGATCGCTTCGAGGAAATCCCGCGCCACCAGTTGCCGGCGCACGGTGGCTTCGTCCAACTGCGTTTCGCTGGGCGAGACCACCCGCGTGGCGCCGCCGGGCAGCGTGGTCGGAATGGCGTTATAGCCGTGGATACGGGCGATCTCTTCGATCAGATCTTCTTCGATCGCGATGTCGAAGCGGCGGGTCGGCGCGGTCACGCGCCAGCCGTCGGCGGTCGCGTGCACGCCCAACCCCAGCGCGCGCAGGATGCGTTCGACCTCGGCATCGGCCACGCGCACGCCGAGCACGCGCGCGAGGCGCTCGCGGCGCAGGCCCACGATCTGCGGCTGCGGCAGATCGGCCTCGCGCACGGCTTCGATCACCGGACCCGGCACGCCGCCGGCGATGTCGAGGATGAGCTTGGTCGCGTATTCCACCGCGATCCGCGGCAGCTCCGGATCGACGCCGCGCTCGAAGCGATGGCCGGCGTCGGTGTGCAGGCCGAGTTTGCGGCTGCGGCCGATGATCGCGGAGGGAATCCAGTGCGCGGCTTCGAGGAACACGCTGCGCGTGGTGTCGGTGACGCGGGTGTCGTGGCCGCCCATGATCCCGCCCAGCGCGACCGCGCGCGCGGCCTTGCCGCCCTGGCTGTCGGATACCACCAGCAGATCCTCGTCGAGCGACACGGTGCGGCCGTCGAGCAGCTTCACCTGCTCACCCGCGCGCGCGTGACGCAGCACCACCGGCCCCTGCAGCGTCTCCTTGTCGAAGGCGTGCATCGGCTGGCCGAGTTCCAGCATCACGTACTGGGTCACGTCGACCAGGAAACTGATCGGACGCACGCCGCTGCGGCGCAGCCGTTCGGCCATCCACGGCGGCGACGGTGCGGTCGCGTCCACGCCGTCGATCACCCGGCCGACGAAGCGCGGCACCTTGGCGCTGGCGTCCAGTTCCACGACTAGCGTGGCATCGCTGCCGGCCGGGACCGGCGCGGCGTCGAGCGGCACGACTTCGCTGTTGCAGGCGGCGGCGACATCGAATGCGATGCCGCGCACGCTGAAACAATCGGCGCGATTCGGGGTGAGCTTCAGTTCGATGCTGGCGTCGGGCAGACCCAGATACTCGGCCAGCGGCGTACCGACCGGCGCATCCGTCGGCAGTTCCAGCAGGCCGGAAGCGTCGGCATCGATACCCAGTTCCTTCGCCGAGCACAGCATGCCATTGGAGTCGACATTGCGCAGTTTCGCAGCCTTGATCGTGAGGTCGCCGACCCGCGTGCCGATGGTGGCGAGCGGCGCGACCAGACCCGGGCGCGCGTTGGGCGCCCCGCAGACGATCTGCTGCAAGGTGCCCATGCCAGCATCGACCTGACAGATTTGCAGGCGATCGGCTTCCGGGTGTTTGGCGCATTCGACGATCCGCGCCACGATCACGCCGTCGAGCGATGCGCCAAGCACCGTCAGCTCTTCGACTTCGAGGCCGATGGCGGTGAGCGTCGCCGCGAGTTCGTCGCGCGAAGCATCGGTCTTGACGTGTTGGCGCAGCCAGTTTTCGGAAAATTTCATGCTGTGACCCTATTTATCGCCGTAGGGCGGGTCTTGTACCCGCCATTGCCATATTTCAGAGACATCGAAAACGATCTCACCCGTTGGAGAAGGCGGGTACGAGACCCACCCTACGCAAACTGCCGCAGGAAGCGCACGTCGTTGTCGAAGAAATCGCGCAGGTCGCTCACGCCGTAACGCAGCATCGCGAAACGCTCGACGCCGAGGCCGAAGGCGAAACCGGTGTAGCGCTCCGGATCAATGCCGACGTTGCGCAGTACATTCGGATGGACCATGCCGCAGCCCAGTACTTCGAGCCAGCGCGTGGAACCGTCCGGCTGCTGCCAGGCGATATCGACTTCGGCGGACGGCTCGGTGAACGGGAAATAGCTCGGACGGAAACGCATCTCGAAGTCGCGCTCGAAGAACGCGCGCACGAATTCGGCGAGCGTGCCCTTGAGGTCGGCGAAGCTGGCGTGTTCGTCCACCAGCAGACCTTCGACCTGATGGAACATCGGCGTATGCGTCTGGTCGCTGTCGCTGCGATAGACCTTGCCGGCGGCGATCATCCGCAGCGGCGGCTTCCGGTCGAGCATGTAGCGCACCTGCACGCCGGAGGTGTGCGTGCGCAGCAGGCGGGCTTCGCCGCGGCTGTCGGGCGGAAAATAGAAGGTGTCGTGCATCGCCCGCGCCGGGTGGTGGCCGGGGATGTTCAACGCCTCGAAATTATGGTGATCGTCTTCGACCTCGGGGCCTTCGGCGATGCCGTAGCCAATCCGGGTGAAGAATTGCTCGATCCGTTCCAGGGTGCGGGTCACCGGGTGCAGGCCACCGGAGGTCTGCCCACGGCCCGGCAGGCTGATGTCCAGGCGTTCGGCCGCCAGCTTGGCGCTCAGTGCCGCGC
>JBKJTC010000191.1:0-8453 GCA_046590925.1 Lysobacteraceae bacterium
TGCCGACGATGTCGATCTGGACTCGATCCTGCTGGACCTGGGCTTCGATTCGATCGGGCTCACGTCGTTCAGCAACATGGTCAACGACAAGTATGGCCTGGACATCACGCCGGTCCTGTTCTTCGAATATCCCAGCATCCGCGAGATTGCCAAACATCTCTCCCAGGATTTCCGCGAGAACATGCTGCGCGTGCATGCGCAGGTGGGCACGCCGTCGGCGGCCGCCAGCGGCGGAGCGACAGGCACGGTCCAGGCGGTTCCGGATCAGCCGGCGTTCGCGTCAAAGAACACCCTCAGGGTGGCGGACGTTCAGGTGTCCACGGGGGCAACGGGCGCAACGGGCGCACCGGGCGCAAGCAGCTTCTCGCCGGGCCGCCGCTTCATCGAGCGGCCGATCGCCATCGTCGGGATGAGCGGTGTGATGCCGCAGGCGGACACGCTCGACGAATATTGGGAGAAGTTGAGCAAGGCCGAGAACAACATGGTCACGCTCATTCCGCCGGATCGTTGGGATTGGGAAGCGTATTACGGCAATCCGATGGCGGAGAAGAACAAAACGCTGTCGAAGTGGGGCGGTTTCATGCGCGAGGTCGACAAGTTCGACCCGCTGTTCTGGGGCATCTCGCCGCGCGAAGCGGAAATGATGGATCCGCAGCAGCGCATTTTCCTGGAGAGCGTCTGGGGGGCGATCGAGGATTCCGGCCACCGCGTCTCCGATCTGGCGGGCACCAAGACCGGTCTGTTCGTCGGCGCGGCGACCCGCGATTACATCGACCTGATGGCGATGAACCAGGCGGAACTCGACGGCTATTCCGCGTCGGGCACCTCGCATGCCATTCTGGTCAACCGCGTGTCCTTCCTGCTCAATCTTCATGGGCCCAGCGCGCCGCTGGACACCGCGTGTTCGAGTTCGCTGATCGCCCTGCATCGTGCGATCGAGTCGATCCACACCGGCAGCTGCGACATGGCGATCGTCGGCGGCGTGCAGGTCATGCTCACGCCAGCGGGTCACATCTCCTTCGGCGCGGCGGGCATGCTGGCCGACGACGGCAAGTGCAAGACCTTCGACTCGCGCGCGAACGGCTACGTCCGCGGCGAAGGTTCCGGTGCGATCCTGATCAAGCCGCTGGAAAACGCGATTGCCGACGGCGACCACATCTACGCGGTCGTCAAATCCACCGCCGAGAACCACGGCGGCAAGGCGACGATGCTGACCGCGCCAAACCCGAACGCGCAGGCCGATCTGCTGGTCGAAGCCTACGAAAAGGCCGAGATCGATCCCCGCAGCGTCGGTTATCTCGAATGCCACGGCACCGGCACCGGGCTGGGCGATCCGATCGAGGTCCAGGCCATGAAGAAGGCGTTCTCGGACCTGTACCGCAAGCATCAACTCCCGCCGGCCGTAAAGCCGCACATCGGGCTCACCTCCGCCAAGACCAACATCGGTCATCTCGAGACCGCGGCGGGCATCGCCGGCATCCTCAAGGTGCTGCTGTCGATCAAGCACCGGCAGATTCCCGCGCTGCTGCACTTCGAGAAGCTCAATCCCTACATCAACCTCGACAACACGCCGTTCTATCCGGTGGAGAAGACCAAGGACTGGGAACCCGCACTCGACGACCAGGGCCGTCCGTTCCCACGCCGCGCCGGCATCAGCTCGTTCGGTTTCGGCGGCGCGAATGTGCATGTCGTGCTTGAGGAATATATCGAGCCGCCGACCGTCTCTGCCGCGCGTCCGACCGGCCCCTCTCTGATCGTGCTGTCCGCCAAGACCGCCGACCGCCTGCGCGCGAACGCCAAGCGCCTGCTCGCGCATCTCGTCGCCGGTACGGACGCGGACACGCTTGCCGATGTCGCCTACACCCTGCAGGTCGGCCGCGATCCGATGTCCGAGCGCATGGGCCTGATCGTGGATTCCATGCAGGATCTCATCGAGCGCCTGCAGCGCTTCGTGCAGGGCGATGACGAAGGCGCGGGAGTCAGGCTGGCCAGCGTCCGCCGCAAGGACATCGGCACGATCCCCGCCGACGTCATCGCACAGCATCTGCGCGAGCGCGATCTCGCCTCACTGCTGGACATCTGGCTGATGGGCCAGGAGCCGGCGTGGGCCTCCCTGTACGCGGGATTCAAGATGCGCCGCTGCGTGCTTCCGACCTATGCCTTCGCGCGGGAACGCTACTGGTTCAGCATCAATCCCGAGGCCCAGAAAGCGCAGTCGGGCACCCAGGCCGCCCTGCATCCGCTGCTGCATCGCAATGTTTCGGTATTCGGCAGACAGTCCTTCGTGTCCGACGAGGAGGCCCTGCAAAAAGCGCTGCGCGGCGTGTGCGTGCGGCCGCAGGCCGGATTGCCGGAACTGCTGCCGGTCGAGATGGTACGGCTGGCGGTGGGGGAATCCTTCGGCGACCGTGGGCACAAGGCACGCATCGAATTGCGTTCTCTGGCATGGGCGGGCTTCGAGCCCACCGCACAGGGCGGCACCGTTTCCGCCGATCTGTACGCGACCAGCGACAGCGGCTTCGACTTCGACGTCAGGACCGCTGGCGCGGACGGCGAATCGATGCTGTGCCAAGGCGTCGGCCACTACGAGGCGAGCGAAAGTCCGGACCGCATCGATGTGTCCCAACTGCGCACGATGTTCAGTGGCGAAGTCCACGACGCAGCGCACTTCTATGGCGCCCTGGTCGATGCAGGCATGGTCCGCGACCGGCTGCCGGATGGTGTTGTCGCATGTCTTCGCGGCGAGCGACAGCAGTTGCTCGACTTCCGCCTCCCGCCTGAGCCGGGTGGCGCAGTCGATGCGGCCGCAGTTGATGCGGTCGATGCGCTGCACACCCTTGCGTTGCTCTCGCTCTCGCACTTGGCCTGTCTCGACCATCTGGCCAGCGGCGGCGTGCCACCGTCGGCAACGACCCTGCTCGCACTGGAACGCATCGCGTTCGCCTCCGTCGGTGCCCGTGAAGGCGCGGCTCGTGAAGGTACGATCTGGGTTCGCTCGGCACGCGGCGGTGGCCGCCACGACGGCCGTGCCGTGATCGACATCGACGTGATCGATGCCGAAGGTCGCGTGTTCATCAAGATCAAGGGCCTGACGATCGGCTACCCGGCGACGCTGGACGCAGAACGCGCGCACGACGAGGAATTCGCCTCGATGCTCGAATCGCTCTACGCCCCGGGTCGCACCCAGGTGTCCGATCACACGGCGCAGCGTATGGCGAGCCTCGAATTCGAGGATGCGCTCGACGCGATCTACGAGGCGGGCGCGACCTGATGGGCATCGCATCTTCGTCACCCAAGGTGGGGCGCCATGCGCCTCGCCACGCCCGCAAGCACGGTGCGCAGGCATCGATCCTGTCGGCCGTGCTGGAAGGGGGCATGACGTTCGGCACGGAGATTGCGCGGTCACACAGAGCCTGCGAAACTCGGCTCGAAAACGTGTTTTATCGAACTGCCTATCAAACCGCTCTTCGGCTTGGTAATGCGGGACCGGAACATCGGCTGATCCACCCGCATCGCGGGTCTTCGAACATGGAGCGTTGAATGCAGAATCTGGCGACACTTATCGACGGTTGGGCCGATTACGCCGAGCGCACAGCGATCGTCTGTGACGGCGCGGCGCTCGACTATGCCCAGTTGCACGCGAAGGTTTGTCACTGGCGGGAGCAACTGCAGGCGACGGGGATCGCCCCGGGCGCATGCATCGCGCTTCGCGGGCAGGTCTCCGGCGACATGATCGGGCTGCTGTTCGCGCTGGTCGAAAACGCGAATATCGTGGTGCCTTTCCTCTCCGCCAGCGATTTCGAAGTGGACGACGCGCTCGCGACCGCATGCGTCGATGGCGTTTTCGAATTTTCGAACGACGGCAGCAGTCGATACACGCACTGCGGCTATGGCCAGAGTCACCCGCTGCTCGATCGCCTGCGAGGCGAACCCAAGGAAGCCGGGCTGATCCTGTTCACTTCCGGCTCGACCGGCAAGAACAAGGCCTCGGTGCATCGTTTCTCGCGGCTGATCGCGAATGTTCTACAGAAGCCCGGGGCTGCCTACCGCACCCTGATTTTCCTGATGTTCGACCATATCGGCGGTATCAACACGCTGCTGCATGTCCTGTGCAACGGCGGCACCGCAGTGTTCGTCGCGGACCGCTCGGTCGCCGCGGTGTGTCATGCGATCGAGTCGCAGCGCGTTCAGCTGCTGCCGACGACGCCGACCTTCCTCAACATGCTCCTCATCTCGGATCAGCGCCAGGCCTACGATCTGTCGTCGCTCGAGTTGATCACCTACGGCACCGAGCCGATGTCGCTGGCGACGCTCAAGGCTTTGAACCAGGCCTTGCCCGGCGTGCGCTGCAAACAGACGTATGGACTCACCGAAGTCGGCATATTGCCGACCCGGTCGGAAGACGCAGGCTCGACCTGGATGAAGGTCGGTGGAGAGCACCATCAGACCAGGATCGTCGACGGCATCCTCTGGATCCGTACCGATGCAGCGATGATCGGCTATCTGAATGCGCCATCTCCTTTCGACGAGGATGGGTGGCTCAACACCGGCGACATGGTCGAGGAGCGCGATGGTTACCTGCGCATCCTCGGGCGCGAGTCGGAGATCATCAACGTCGGTGGCGAGAAGGTCTACCCGAGCGAGATCGAGAACCTGATCCTGCAGGTGGAGAACATCAGCGATGTCGTCGTCAGCGGCAAGGCAAGCGCGCTGACCGGCCAACTGGTGTTCGCGACGGTACAACTGATCGCGCCAGAGCCGACGGCACAGGTGGAGCGCCGCGTGCGCGCACATTGTCGGGAGCATCTGCCGGCGTACAAGGTGCCGTTCGGGGTCAAGGTCAGCGAAGAACCCATGTTCGGCGCACGTTTCAAGAAAACCCGTCGCCCGGCGCGTACAGCGCAGGACAGTGTCATCGATGCCAAAAGGGAGCAAGAAAGTGTCGACTGAGAAAAAAGTAGTCATCGTCAGCGGCGGCAGCCGCGGACTGGGCCAGGCATTGGTGCAGGACCGGCTCGACGCGGGCGACATCGTCCCCACGTTCAGCCGTTCCAGCAACAGCTTCATCGATCAGCTGCGCGCCGCCGATCCGAACGGCGAGCGTTTCCATTGGGAAGCGATCGAGGGAACCGACCTCGACGGGGTCAGGGCCTTCGGCATGAACGTCATGCGCCGCTACAAGCGCATCGATGCCTTGATCAACAATGCCGGCGTCGGCGTCGAGGGCTTGCTGACGATGACCTCGGAGCGCGACATCCATCTGGCGCTGACCTTGAATCTGGAGTCGGTGATCGTGCTGACGCGTACCTGCCTCAAGGCCATGATCGCGAACCGTCACGGAAGCATCATCAATATTTCCTCGGTCAACGCCCTGCGCGGTCACAAGGGCCTGTCGGTCTACAGCGCCACCAAGGCGGCGCTGTTGGGGTTCACGCGCAGCCTCGCGAGCGAAGTCGGGCCACAGGGGGTCACCGTCAATGCGATCGCCCCCGGCTTTTTCGAAAGCGAGATGGTCGGCCACCTGACCGATGCCCAGCGCGCCCGCATCATCAACCGGACGCCGATGCGCGCCATGTGCACCACCCAGGACATCGTCGACAGCGCCCGTTTCCTGCTGTCGACGCGCGCCATCACCGGTCAAACCCTCTCGGTCGATGGCGGCTTTTCCGCCTAACGCCCAGCCCCGTCGCTGGCCTCTCTGCTCAACCCCGATTTCAGGAACACCATGAACGAACACCAGCAGATCATCTACGACACCCTCCGTCGCGTTGCCGAGGAGGAAGGTCTAGAACTTGGCACGATCACCGATTCCAGCGCGCTCATCGATAATCTCGGATTCCGTTCGCTGCATCTCGCCCGCATTCTGGCGATTCTGGAAATCGAGTTTTCCTACGACCCATTCGCGAGCGGCGATGTACCGATCACCGGCCTGCGTACGGTCGGCGATCTTTGCGCCGCCTACGAGCGCTGATCAAGTCGTTTTTTTGGAGGCAATCGGTTCCCGTGCCGACCACGTTGCGTGGCAGGCCCGGTGGTTTCCGTTGCAGCAGGATTCGGAATGGAAAAGCAGCACAGCGATATCGCAATCATCGGAATGGCCGGGAAATTTCCCGGTTCGGCCTCGACGCATGAATTCTGGACCAATCTGTGCGCCGGCCGCTCCGGTATCGTCGCACTTTCTGACGAAGAACTGTTGGCCAATGGGGTTTCGGCCAAAGCGCTGGCCGATCCGGATTATGTGAAAGTAGCGCCGCTGCTCGCGGACTACGATTGCTTCGACGCGGAGTTTTTCTGGATTCCGCCGCGCGATGCGGAAATCATGGATCCGCAGCATCGGTTGTTGCTCGAATGCGCGTGGGCGACCATGGAGGATGCCGGCTATCCACCCGACACCCAGCCCGGCCGTGTCGGCGTATTCGCCGGATCCGGCGGTATCGTTTCCAGCCATCTGCTGTCGTGCACCGAGCACTACAACGATGTCGTCGGCAAGACCGGGGGAAGTTGGCATGTCGGCAACGACAAGGACTTCGTTCCGACGCGCTTGTCCTACAAACTGAATCTGCGCGGTCCTAGCGTCGCGGTGCAGACCGCATGCTCGACCTCGCTGGTTGCGGTACATCTGGCCTGCCAGAACATCCGCTTGGGCGAGTGCGAAATGGCCCTTGCCGGCGCGGTCGCCGTGCGAACGCCGCACATGGCGGGTTATGTGTACGAGAGCGGCAACATCCTTTCCGCCGACGGGCAGGTCCGCGCCTTCGATGCGGACGCGCGCGGCGTCGTATTCGGCAGCGGCGTCGGCATGGTCCTGCTCAAGCCCCTGCAACAGGCGCTGGCCGACGGCGATTGCATTCATGCCGTGATCAAGGGATCGGCCGTCAACAACGATGGCGGCCAGAAGATGAGTTTCCTGGCCACCAAGGTCGAGGGCCAGCTCGACTGCATGCGCGCGGCGCTGGACAACGCCGGCGTGTCCGCCGACAGCCTCGGCTATATCGAGGCGCATGGCACGGGTACGGCGATGGGCGATCCGATCGAGACGCTCGCGCTCGGCCGGCTGTTCCGCAGCGAGACCGATCGCCGCCAGTTCTGCGCGATCGGATCGGTCAAGAACAACATCGGCCATCTCGATATCGCCGCCGGCATGGCGAGTCTGATAAAAGTCGCGTTGTGCTTGAAACATCAGCGTATTCCGCCGTGCGTCAATTTCGCCACGCCCAATCCCAAGATCGATTTCGAAAACAGCCCATTCCACGTCAATACCGATTCGATCGAATGGCCGCAGGCGGCCACGCCGCGACGTGCCGCGATCAACTGCCTCGGCATCGGCGGCACCAATGCCTTCATGGTGCTGGAAGAGCCACCGCAGCGTCCGCTGCCGCTGCGCTCGGCGGCGATGCCGCGCATCGTGGTGTTGTCGGCGAAGACCGAGGCCGCGCTCTGGCGCAAGGTCGCCGATCTCATCGCCTGGCTCTACTCCGGCAAGGGCGAACATTTCGACGATATCGCTTTTACGCTCGCCACGGGCCGCAGTCTGTTCGCGAATCGCTGCGTGCTGGTGGTGAACGACATCGGCGATCTGATCGCCAAGCTCGAGCGCCTGGACAGGCATCGGCGCGCACCGGATTGCTTCGTCGGCAGCGACGTCGACCGCTCCGGCAAAGCGACGCCGGGCCTCGACGAGTTCGCGAATTTCCTGGTGCAGCAGATTCTCGGCGGTTTGCCGGCCGAAGACGTACGCAGCAAGCTGCTCGCGCTCGCGGATCTGCATTGCCGCGGGGCGTCGGTGTCGCTGGATGCCTTGTTTTCGGGATCGGGAGCGCGGCGCATCGCGCTGCCCACGTATCCCTTCGAGAAAAAACGCTTTGCGATACCGGAGCGCCCCGAAATCGCGCGACCGGAACCGATCGCAGCGACGGCGTCGATCCTGCATCCCCTGCTGCATGCCAACGTGTCCGATGTCACAGGTCTGATCTTCACGTCCGAGTTCGACGGCGAGGAATTCTTCCTGCGCGACCATGTGGTGCTCGAACGCCGCGTGCTCCCCGGCGTGGCCTATATCGAGATGGTCCGCGCCGCCGCGGCGCTGGCGTTGCCGGGCGACCGGACGCGAACGCTCGACTTCCAGGACCACGCCTGGATCCATCCGGTGGTGGTCGACGATGCGTTCGCGCTGACGGTGGTGCTGCACGACAACGGCGAAGACGACGATGGCGGACGCTGGCTCGAATACGAGATTCTCTCCGAAGGCAGGGGCAGCGAAACGCCCCATGCCAGCGGAAGGGTCCGCTGCAGCGCCGACGCTTCCGCTGCCGACCCGGTGGACCTCGCCGCGGTCAACCGGGCGATCGTGGGCGCGAACCGCGATTGCGATGCCCTGTACGCGCGTTTCGAGGCGCTGGGTTTGCGCTATGGGCCGACGATGCAGGGCATCGCCGAGCTGCGCAGCGACGGCG
>JBKJTC010000024.1:0-8057 GCA_046590925.1 Lysobacteraceae bacterium
TCTTCGGCAAGACCAAGCACGGCTGCAACCGTCTGGCCGAACAGCTGGAAGCGGCCGGTTTGCCCGCAGTCGCGATCCACGGCAACAAGAGCCAGGCCGCGCGCCAGAAGGCCCTCAACCAGTTCAAGTCCGGCAAGGCCCGCATTCTGGTTGCGACCGACGTCGCCGCACGCGGACTCGACATCCCGAACCTGCCGCTGGTCATCAATCACGATCTGCCGATGGTTGCCGAGGATTACGTGCATCGCATCGGCCGCACCGGCCGCAACGGCATGCAGGGCGAGGCGCTGTCGCTGGTGTCGTCGGAAGAAGCCGGCCTGCTGCGCCAGATCCAGCGTCTGCTCAAGACCGACGTGGTGATGGACGTGGTCGAAGGCTTCGCGCCGAACCGCCCGCTTCGCATGGATGGCCCGATGCAGCCGATCAACCGCGGCGGCAATCAGCGTCCGGGCGGCGCTCAGGCGCCGCGCAAGCCGGCGCACCGTCCGCACGGCAAGCCGGCCGACCGCGGCGCGCATGCGCATGCGGGCCAGAAGCCTCATCGCAGCGGCGCCGCGAGGCCGGGCGCGGCGAGGCGCGATTCGCGGGCGTGAGTCTTTCGCGAACGTGATCGTTCTTGTCGATCGGTTTCGATGATGAGATGACAGAAAGGGCCGGCAATGCCGGCCCTTTTTTTGTTCGAATATCCCGAGGATGCGTCAGCGTTTGCCTTTCGGCCCGCACTCCGCTTCCTTGCCGAGCAGGCCGCCGAAGAAGCCGGGTTCCTCGCATTTCACCGGCGGCGGCGCGGGCGGGCGCTGCGCGGCCACGCGTGCCTGCTGCACCTGCGCAAGCTTGGCGCGGATCTGCGGCATCGCGGCCAGTGCGGCTTTTTCGCCTTCGAGGATGGCGCGGGCGCGCTGCTCGAAATCCGCCGGGCCGATGTCGTTGACCTTCGGGCGAATCACCACATCGGCGCGCGCGATTTCCTGCTCGCCGAGTTTCTGGCCCATGATCGTGATCGACTGATTGACCACGCCCAGCAGGTTTTCGGGAGTCTTGCCCGTGATCCGGGTGGAGATGTCCACGGCGATCACGAAATCCGCGCCCAGTTGGCGCGCGGCGTCCACCGGGACCGGGCTGACCACGCCGCCATCGACGTAATAGAACTTGCCGATCTTCACCGGCTCGAACACGCCGGGGATGCTGCACGAAGCGCGCACCGCCTGGCCGATATTGCCGTTGACGAACACCGTGCGCTGGCCGGTTTCGAGCTGGGTGGACACCGCGGCGAACGGCTTCTTCATCTTGTCGAAGGCGCGGTTGCCGACCATCCGGTTGACGTAGTCCTGAAGTTTCTGGCCGCGGACCATGCCGCCGTTGAACAGGGTGACGTCGCGGATGCTGGCTTCGTCCAGCGCCACCGCATGCTGCTGCATCTGGAAGGCGTCCATGCCGCTGGCGTAGAACGCACCGACCACGCTGCCGGCGCTGGTGCCGGACACCACTTCGGGCTTGAAGCCGTTGGCTTCCAGCATCTTGATCACGCCGATATGGGCGAAGCCCTTGGCTGCGCCGCCGCCGAGGGCGATGCCGATGCGGATCTTCGCCGGTGGCGCGGGCGGGACGACCTTGGCGGCCGGTGCGCGAGGCGTGGGTTTGACGGATTCGCCGCCGCAGCCGGCGAGCAGGGCGAAGGCGAAGGCGAGCGACAGGCAACGCAGGGTGGTCATGGGCTGGATCGGAATGAATGCGCGCACATGATCGCAGCAAAGCCCCCGGCGCTGGAACGGAATACGGCGCAACCGTTGTCCCCCGAGTCACCCCCCGGACCACGGATTCATCGGTCGGGATGGGCGGTGCGCCCGGTTTGCCGCTGCGTCCACCGACGGGTTGGATTGAACCTTCAGGTTCACCGATGTGCTCCAGCGTGGTGTTCCAGCGTGTATCGGAACGTCTCCGGGGCAGGTATGCTCGGATGGTTGCGGGGGTGACACTTGCCCTTGCTGAGACAATCTGGGGAGGTCGCGAGTGCCGACAGGCACTGCGCGGCGTCTGTTGAATATCCATTTGGGAGTCAGCGATTGGCTGATATTCGACAACAGGCAGTGGCCACTGCCGATGCGTACACACAAGGGAATATCGCGACACTGGACGACGCGATGACCCGCAGGCTGATCGCCTCCACCGTGCTGACCGTCGGTCGCGGTGGCGATCCGGCCGCCTCTGATCGCCTCGGATTCGTGGGCCGCTACCGGGCCGGGGCGGATTTCCTTGCCGAAGCCGGCTACGTCGACAAAGACAAATTCGACCAGGCCATGGGCAGTCACCGCTCGGAATCGGCGTGGGCGAAAAGCGGCGGGATGGCGACTTTCCTGGAGGACGCTTCCAACTGGAAAGGCGGATTGGCGCTAGAAGCCTACAAGCTGTCTCCCGACCGCCAGGATCTGGCGTTCAAGCTCAATGCCGAAAACGACTATGGTCGCGCCCGCGAGCAGGGCTTCATCGGCGAGGACGAAAAGCCGGGCCGGGTCGCCGGTTTCCTGAAGGCCGCGCACATCGTCGGCTTCAACAGCGCACGCGAGGCGATGATCGGCGGCCGCGCGTATCGCGACTTCAACGGCGTCAGCAATTACGACCATATCCACGACATCAGCCGCAACGGCGATGGCCTGGATGCGCTGATGGCCTCGCGTACGCAGACGACCGGCGCGGCGCAGCGATCGGTGGCGCAGGCCGATCACCCCGAGCACGGCCGCTATCGCGACGTATATGCCGCCTTGGGCAATGTGCCGGGTTTCAACAGCGACCAGGAACGCCAGCAGGCGGCCGCCTCGATTCTGGTCGCGACCAAGGCCGCGGACATGCAGCGCGTCGATCATCTGGTGCCCGGCCCAGCCGGCACGGTGTTCGCGGTCCAAGGCGACCTGAGCGATCCCTCGCAGCGGTTGCTTCCGCTCAAGCTCGCCGAACTCGCCGCGCAGCCGCTCGAAACGTCCACCGCACAGCTCGCCGCCCTCGGCGCGCAGCCCGATCAAGCCGGCGATGGCCAGCGACAGGAGCGCGCGCGGGGTGTCTGACGCTTCCCGCACCGCCGCATTCCCGGATGAATGCCCGGACATTCCACATCGGAAGAGACAGCGCAATGCGCGATAGAAACGTCTGGATACTGGTCCTGGCCCTGCTGGCCGCCGCGTGCAAGCCGACTGCGCCTGCCGGGGAAGCCGCACCCGCTGCGCCGGCGGCGGCCGAACCCGCGACAGCGCCCGTCGCAGCGCCTGTCGCACCGGCAGCGCCCGCGCTGGAGTCCGCATTCACCGTGGACATGGCCTACGCCGATCTGCGCAAGCGGTTGACCGATGCCGGTTGGCTGCCGCTGCGCGACCCGATGTGCCGTGAGAACGTCGGCGGCGAAGCCCGCGTCTGCGGCGAACTGCCCGAGGTCGAAAGCTGCAGCGGCGACGGCCATTGCGTCATGCATTTCGCCAATGCCGATCAAGGCAAACGCATGCGTGTGACCACGTACGGACCTTCGGAGCGCTGGAACGTGCCCGGCGAGGAAGCCGCATTCGCAGTGAAATCATGGGACGTCTCGACGCTGGAACCGGTCGCGAACTCGATCGAAGGCGCGGCACCGGCCTGTCCGTCGCGCGATTTCGATGCGTTCCTGAAAACCTTCGCCTCCGACCCCCGCATCGAGCGCGCGTTTACCGCGCCCCTGGTGAAGGTGGCGGAACTCTATTCGGGTGACGCGGGCGACCAGACGCGCATGGTCTATGTCGCCGGCGGTGCGTACGAGGATTTCAACGTCGATCATGTCGACAACGCATACCGCTTCGTAGACAGCGAAGGCAAGGTCGATACCACGCCGCTGAAACTCGATGTCGCCAGCGAAGGCGACCGCGTTCGCGCGGTCAGCTATCGCTATGGCATGTCCGAAGGCAATTCCTACCGTTTCGAAGACAGGGGCGACTGCTGGTATCTCGCCCAGGATCCCGACGCGCCCTCACCCTGAACCCGGATCCAACCGCATTCCGCATCCTCGACACGAGGAGATACCGTCATGCCGAATTACGTCATCACCGAAAGCGTTGGCAACCGGGTCGAACGCGTCAACAACTATCGCGATCTGGAAAAACACCATCCCAGCAGCGGCCGCGAAGCGGGGCGCGACTATCGCACCATCGACGGCGAACTCGAAGAAGTCCGCGTCAACAACCGTCCCGAACCGCACGTCAAGAAAGACTTCATCATCGATCCGCCGACCATTCCGGCGCCGGCTTCCGGCACCATCCGCGCGCTGAACGATCAGTGGAACACCGTGCAGATCATCGGCGACGACGGCAAGGTGCTCGCGCAATTGCAGTGGATGCCAAGGCCAGCGCTCTGGGCGAGATCAATCACATCAGCCGAACCACTGCACCGAGTGGCCAGAATTTCCTGGTCGCGGTGCAAGGCGACACGACCAGCGCATCGGCGAAGAATTCGTATATCGATCACGGCCAAGCGGTAACCAGACGGTCGAACAAAGCAAGAAAAATGGCGAAACGCTCAAGCCTGCGACACAACAGGCGCAGCAGCCGTCGCAGACAGACGCAGCAGGATTCGCAGGAACAGCCGAGGGCGGCCGTTGTGCGCGTTGATTGAAGAACGCGGACGGGCTTACGTAAACACCGAATGCCGCCAACGGCAGCATTCGGAAACGTGATCAATGAGAGCTGACGAAAGACTTATCTGCCGATCCTTGGTTTCGGCCAGTACGACGCATGCTGCGGCCACGAGCTCCGCGGCTGTGGGTTCCGCATTCGCCATCGCCATTTCGATGGCTGCGACCAGGGAAGCGCCGTGGTGGGCGACAACATCCCGGCCTGGGCCCGGCGTCTCGGTATCGAGCCCCACCTCGTTGAACACATTCGTGAGCACTTCTTCGTGCCGATGCCTCTCGGCCGGATATTCCTGCCACTCTTCGCGCAGATCGTCATTGACGGCAGCTTCGATGGCCGCGATATGGACCTTGATACCTCCGCGTTCCGTTTCCCGTGCTTGCAGTAGGAGTTCGGTAATGTGCGAATCGATGAGTTCCCTTTGCGCTTCTCGTTCGCCCAATATAGCGATATGCCCTGCGGGGCTGGATTGCTGCCCTGGGGTAGTAGCCGGACGCCACTGCCCAAGCAAAGAAGCCATTCCGACCGCCGATGTAGGACTGCTTGGTGGTCAGGATCGGTGTGGCGATCTGTTCATCGCGAAGGCGCTGATACCACTTGGCAAGGTCTCATAGCGAGTCCTTCGGCCACTATGGCAGGGGGCGGTGGGGGGCGGATATTGGCGGGGCAAAAAGCCCACTGCGCCGATCGTTGGACAACGCATCCATCGTCGCCTGGCGCGTATCGGCGGTGCGCAATGCGCGCTCGATCACCCGGCGGCCCGGCGGGACGCAGACTCAACGGCACCCGCAATCGAAAGGTATACAACCCCGACGCGGTGCGAATGGGATAGTGAGGTATACGCATCGGAAAGTGTCCCGATGAGTGTCCCGTCAGTGATTTCCAAGCCAATAAAAAAGCCGTTGAAAATCAACGGCTTATCTTATCTGGCGGAGAGAGGGGGATTCGAACCCCCGAAGCGCGGTTTAGACGCTTACACACTTTCCAGGCGTGCTCCTTCAACCACTCGGACACCTCTCCGTGTCTTTCCCGATTCCGGCGTCCGGCCGTTCGGGACCGGCAATTCTAGCCGGCCCGCCGGCCGCGGACAAGGAAGCGATTCCCGCGCGCCGGGCGAACCGCCGCCCGTGGCAGAATGTACGGATGTCCTACCTCGTCCTCGCCCGCAAGTGGCGCCCCAAGCGTTTCGCCGAACTGGTCGGGCAGGAGCACGTCGTGCGCGCGCTCACCAATGCCCTCGATACCGGCCGCGTGCACCATGCGTTCCTGTTCACCGGCACCCGCGGGGTGGGCAAGACCACCATCGCCCGGATCTTCGCCAAGTCGCTGAACTGCGAGCAGGGCACCTCGGCCGAGCCCTGCGGCGAGTGCAACTCGTGCCGCGACATCGATGCCGGGCGGTTCATTGACCTCCTGGAAATTGACGCTGCCAGCAACACCGGCGTGGACGATGTGCGCGAGGTGATCGACAACGCCCAGTACATGCCGTCGCGCGGCCGGGTGAAGGTCTATCTGATCGACGAAGTGCACATGCTGTCGAAGTCGGCCTTCAATGCGCTGCTGAAGACGCTGGAAGAGCCGCCGGGGCACGTGAAGTTCCTGCTCGCGACTACCGATCCCCAGAAACTGCCGGTAACCGTGCTGTCGCGCTGCCTGCAGTTCAATCTGAAGCGTCTGGAAGAGCCGCAGATCCAGGGCCAGATCGCCAAGATTCTCGAGGCCGAGGGTATTCCGGCCGAGGCCGGCGCCATCCGCCAGTTGTCCAAGGCCGCCGACGGCAGTCTGCGCGACGGCCTGTCGCTGCTCGATCAGGCCATCGCCTACACCGGCGCCAGCAGCACGCTGGAAGGCGGAAGCGGCGCGACGCTGACCGATGCCGGCGTCGCCACCATGCTGGGCACGGTGGACCGCATGCGCGTCGGCGCGGTGCTGAACGCGCTGGCGGCGGGCGACGGCGAAAGCCTGCTGACCGAAATCGCGGCCTTGGCCGACTTCTCGCCCGACTGGGCCGGGGTGATCGACGCGATGGCCGAGGCGCTGCACCGGATCCAGGTCCGCCAGCTGGTGCCTTCGGCGGAGATCGAGGCCGATGGCGTCGAGATCGATACATTGGCCGGCCAATTGCGTCCGGAAGTCGTGCAGCTGTGGTACCAGATGGCGCTGCATGGCCGTCGCGACCTGGGTCTGGCGCCCAGCCCGCGCGGCGGCTTCGAGATGACCGCGCTGCGGATGCTGGCGTTCCGGCCGGCCGAAGCGGGCGCGACGACCGTCGAATCGCAGACCGTCGCGCCGTCGCGCGGCCCCGATGCCGCCCGTGCGGCGCTGGATACGGCCGCGAGTCGGCCGGCGCCGCGGCCGTTGCCGGCCGCCGCGATGGAAAACCCGGCCGCACCGACGCGCACGCCGCCGCCTGCCCAGGCGGCACCGCCGGCACGACCGACGCCGGCCATCATCGAAGTCGCGACGCCGGTGGCCGCACCCGCCGCAGTGCCGATGGTCGACATCGACAATGATCGCTGGCTCGAACTCGTCGCACACACCGGCCTTCGCGGCCCCGCGCGCGAGCTGGCCGCGCATGCGGCGTTCACCGGGTATGCGGACGGCGTGCTGCGGCTGTCGCTGTCGGCCGAAGACGATCATCTGCGCAGCCCGTCGCTGGTCAAGGCGCTGACCGATGCGCTGTGCGTACAGCTGGGCGGCACGGTGCAGCTCAAATTCGAGACTGGCAAACCGGCCAACGCCGAGACCCTGCACCAGCGCGTCGAGCGTCAGCGCGATGCCAAGCAGACCGCCGCCGAGGAAAATTTCATGGCCCATCCCGACGTGCAGCGGCTGATGAGCCAACAGGGCGCGAAGCTCGTGCCCGATTCCATCCGTCCCTTCGAAGACTGAAACGAGAGATCGCCCCCATGCGTGGAAATATCGCCCAATTGATGCAGCAGGCGCAGAAGATGCAGGAAAACCTGCAGCGCGCCCAGGAAGAACTGGCCAAACTCGAAGTCACCGGCAGCGCCGGCGCCGGCATGGTCAGCATCACGCTCACCGGCCGCATGGAATGCCGCAGCGTGAAGATCGACCCCAGCGTACTGTCCGATGTGGAGATGGTCGAAGACCTGGTGGTCGCTGCGATCAACGATGCGGTGAACAAGGTCAACGCCGAATCGCAGTCGCGGATGTCCGGCGCCACCGCCGGCATGCCGATTCCGCCGGGGATGAAGATTCCGGGGATGTTCTGACGCTCCATCGTAGAGCGGAGCGCAGCTCCGCTACCCCGTCTCCGGAGAGGTGGCAGCGGAGCTGCGCTCCGCTCTACAGATCGATGTCATGACCGTGTCCCTTCTCGAACAACTCATCGACGCCTTCCGCATCCTGCCCGGGGTCGGCCAGAAAACCGCGCAGCGGATGGCCTATCAC
>JBKJTC010000257.1:0-3009 GCA_046590925.1 Lysobacteraceae bacterium
GACGGCGACCGCATCGTCGCCGCGCTGCTCGAGAAAGGCCGGCTGAAGGAAGCCGATCTGGTGCGCGCCCAGCGCCTGCAGGAAGAAACCGGCAGCGAGTTGCTGGCGCTGATCGCGCGGCTGGGACTGGTGTCCGAGCGCGACCATGCCGAAGCCTGCGCCGACGTGCTGGGCCTGCCGCTGCTGGCGGTAAAGGAATTGCCCGATCTGCCGCCGGAAGGGGTCGAGCTGACCCTCAAATTCATGAAGCAGTTCGCGGCGGTGCCGGTGGGCGAGAGCGAAGCCCACGTCGCTGTCCTCATGGCCGACCCGCAGGACGTCTACACCCTCGACGCGATCCGGCTGGCCAGCCAGCGCGAGATCCGGCCATTGGTGGGCCTGCGCTCGGAGATCGGCGACCTGATCGAACGCTGGCACGGCCAGGGCCGCAGCGCGATGGGCGCGATCGTCGAAACCGCCGAAGGCGAGACCGGCGATGTCGACGATGTCGAGCATCTGCGCGATCTGGCGTCGGAAGCGCCGGTCATCCGCTTGGTGAATCTGATCATCCAGCGCGCGGTCGAGCTGCGCGCCTCGGACATCCACATCGAGCCGTTCGAGAACCGCCTGAAGGTGCGCTACCGCATCGACGGCGTGCTGGAAGAGGGCGAAAGCCCGCCGGCCAATCTCACCGCAGCGGTCATTTCGCGCGTGAAGATCATGGCCAAGCTCAACATCGCCGAGCGCCGCCTGCCGCAGGACGGCCGGATCATGCTGCGGGTGCAGGGCAAGGAGCTCGATCTGCGCGTCAGCACCGTGCCGACCGCGCACGGCGAATCGGTGGTGATGCGTCTGCTCGACCGCGAAACCGTGGTCTTCGATTTCCACAAGCTCGGTTTCACCGACGAATTCCTGCCGCAGTTCCAGCACGTGCTGCAGCAGCCGCACGGGATCATGCTGGTCACCGGCCCCACCGGCTCGGGCAAGACCACCACGCTCTACACCGCGCTGGCGAAGCTCAATACCCCCGACGTGAAGATCATCACCGTCGAGGATCCGGTCGAATACCAGATCGAGGGCATCAACCAGATCCAGGCCAAGCCGCAGATCGGGCTGGATTTCGCCCACGCCCTGCGCAGCATCGTGCGCCAGGATCCGGACATCATCATGATCGGCGAAATGCGTGACCTGGAAACCTGCAAGATCGCGATCCAGTCGGCGCTCACCGGCCATCTGGTGCTCAGCACCCTGCACACCAACAATGCCGCCGGCGGCATTACCCGCCTGCTGGACATGGGCGTCGAGGACTATCTGCTGACCTCGACCATCAACGGCATTCTGGCGCAGCGTCTGGTCCGCCGGCTGGAGCCTGTCCACGCCGAGCCCTACGAAGCGTCGCCCGAGGAAATCGAGAAGTTCAATTTCCGCCGCTACCAGCCCGAAGGCACGATCTATCTGTATCGTCCGCGCGGCTCGGCGGCCGCACCCACCGGCTATCTCGGCCGCACCACCATCATGGAATTCCTGGTGATGAACGACGAGATCCGCCGCGCGGTGATGCGCCACGCCGGCATGGGCGAACTGGAGCAGTTGGCGCGTCAGGCCGGCATGCGCACGATGTACGAGGACGGGATCGTCAAGGCGCTGGCCGGGGTGACCACCATCGAAGAAGTCCTGCGCGTCACCGAGGACGCATGATGGTGTGCAGAGGGCGGTGTCTTCGGGTGCGCCCGATCCGGCGCGGGGCAAGGGTCTGCATGGGGATTCGGGAATGAAGAAAGGTGTCGTGGTCGCGGTGTGCGCGGCCGTCGTGGGGGTGGCCGTGGCCGGAGGCTGGTGGTGGATCGCGCGCGATCGTGGATCCGTGGCCGATGCGCCCGATGCGGGCGACCAGTCCGCCAAACCGTTGACGGAGGCGCAGCGCGCCGAGCGCAGCGAGCGCATCAAGCAGGGCATCGCCCATCGCCGGCATCTATGGCGCGAGGCCAGCTACATCGATATCCGGCAGGCGGCGACGGACGGCGATCTGGTCGCCCAGCGCAGGCTGTCGGAAGTGTATGAAGACTGTCGCGCCCTGGATGGTGCCCTGCGCAGCAGCCTGCAGATGCTGAGCCAGCTGGCCAAGGCCGATCCCGCTTCGGCGCCGATGGTCGCGGCCATCCAGCATGAAAAAGCGCGCCTCTGCGGGCAGGCCCAGGCCGACCTCGCGAAGAACCCCGGCGCCGCCGACTATTGGCTGCACAAGAGCGCCAAGGGCGGCGATCTGGTGTCGGAGATGCGCTATTTCGGCCGGACCGTTCCCAAATTCAGTCTCAGCCAATACCGCTATTTCATCGACAAGACCCGGCAGAGCGGCGATCCCGATGCGATCTTCGAAATGTCGTTGCTGTTGCCCAAGCTCGATGGCCCCTGGCCCGACCCGGCGCAGGCGCCTGCGTTCGTGGGTCCGCCGGCCGAGGAGGCGTGGATCGTGGCGGCCTGCCGTGCCGGTCACGATTGTGGCCGCGGTTCGCGTCTGATGAACCTGATCTGCCTGAGCGCGTTTTCCTGCTCGCAGCCCGATTACGAGCGGCATCTCGTCGCGTTCGGGGGGGCTGCGCAAAGCGTCAAGCGCCGGCAACTGGTGGCGTTGATCCAGGGCAGCATCCTCGGCCCGACCGCGAAGTGAAGGGCACACGGAGCCGTCCGGGGAACCTTCGCGCTGCGCGAGGTTCCCAATCCGGGCCGGTGGCCGATATGCTCCCGCGCTCGACCGCGATGGCCTCTGCTGGCCATCGTGTCCTTTCCGCTGATCCGACTGCCCGGTTCCCATGCCCCTGTACCGCTACAAAGCCCTGAACAGCCGCGGCGAAGTGTTGGACGGCCAGATGGAGGCCGCCAGCGACGCCGAAGTGGTGCTGCGCCTGCAGGAGCAGGGGCATCTGCCGGTCGAGGCGATGCTCGCCTCCGCGGGCGGCGAGCAGGGTCGCCAGTTGCTGGGTGAACTGCACCAGCCGCGCGCCCGCGAAGGGCTTGGGCTTGAGCAGGCTG
>JBKJTC010000276.1:0-3244 GCA_046590925.1 Lysobacteraceae bacterium
CGCGACGAGTCCGACAAGGACGGCATGCGCATCTACATCGAGGTCAAGCGCGGCGATTCCGCCGAAGTGGTGCTCAACAATCTCTATCAGCAGACGCAGATGGAGTCGGTGTTCGGCATCAACATGGTGGCCCTCGTCGACGGCCGCCCGCAGTTGCTCAACCTCAAGCAGATCCTCGAAGCCTTCGTGCGCCATCGCCGCGAAGTGGTCACCCGCCGCACCATCTTCGAACTGCGCAAGGCCC
The DNA here is from genome assembly GCA_046590925.1 of Lysobacteraceae bacterium. Taxonomy (GTDB): domain Bacteria; phylum Pseudomonadota; class Gammaproteobacteria; order Xanthomonadales; family Xanthomonadaceae; genus Lysobacter_I. The sequence goes on from JBKJTC010000276.1 coordinate 245, forward strand.
GCGCCCGCGCGCACATCCTCGAAGGTCTGACGGTCGCGCTCGCCAACATCGACGAGATGATCGAGCTGATCAAGACCTCGGCGAATCCGAACGAAGCGCGCGAGCGCCTGCTCGCCCGGACCTGGGACGCGGGTCTGGTCGCGAGCCTGCTCGCCGCCGCCGGCAGCGATGCGTCGAAGCCGGAAGACCTGCAGTCGGGCGTTGGTCTGATCGAGGGTACGGATTCAAAACCGTACTATCAGTTGACCGAAGTGCAGGCCAAGGAGATCCTGGAAATGCGCCTGCACCGCCTCACAGGGCTGGAGCAGGACAGGCTGACCGAGGAATACAAGAATCTGCTCGAAGTCATCCGCGGGCTGATCGAGATCCTCGAAAACCCCGATCGCCTGCGTGAAGTGATCCGCGACGAACTGCGCGAAGTGAAGGAAGCCTTCGGCGACGACCGTCGCAGCGAAATCCGCGCCAGCGAGGAAGATCTCGACATTCTCGACCTGATCGCGCCGGAAGACGTGGTGGTGACGCTGTCGCATTCCGGTTACGCCAAACGTCAGCCGGTCACCGCCTATCGCGCCCAGAAGCGCGGCGGGCGCGGCCGCAATGCCGCGGCGACGAAGGACGAGGATTTCATCGACCAGCTCTGGCTGGTCAATACCCACGACACCTTGCTCACCTTCACCAGCAGCGGCCGGGTGTTCTGGCTGCCGGTGTATCAGCTGCCCGATGCCGGCCCCAACGCCCGCGGCCGGCCGATCATCAACTGGCTTGCGCTGGAGCAGGGCGAGCAGGTGCAGGCGGTGGTGCCGGTCCGCGAGTACGACGAAGGCCATTTCGTGTTCTTCGCTACCCGCAACGGCACCGTGAAGAAGACCCCGCTGCCCGAATTCGCCTACCGTCTGGCGCGCGGCAAGATCGCGATCAACCTCGACGAAGGCGATGCGCTGGTCGGCGCGGCCCTGACCGACGGCGATCGCGACGTGATGTTGTTCGCCAGCAACGGCAAGGCCGTGCGCTTCCACGAATCGGAAGTACGCGCGATGGGCCGTACCGCCACCGGCGTGCGCGGCATGCGGCTGGTGGCCGGCATCGAGCCGGGCGAAGCGGTGGAAGCCGAAGATGGCGCGGATGCCGAAGCCGATGCCGAGCTTCCCGCCGATGGGTCGTCCGAAGTCGTGAGTCTGGTCGTGGTGGAAGGCGATGGCGACATCCTCACCGCCAGCGCGCGCGGCTACGGCAAGCGCACCCCGGCGACCGAGTACCCGCGCAAGGGTCGCGGCATCAAGGGCGTGATCGCGATGAAGACCAGCGAGCGCAACGGCAAGCTGGTCGGCGCGATCCAGCTCAGCGATCACCACGAAGTGTTGCTGATCTCCGATGGCGGCACCCTGGTGCGCACCCGCGCCGCCGAAATCTCGCAGGTCGGCCGCAACACCCAAGGCGTGACCCTGATGCGCCTGGCCGACGACGAGACGCTGCAGGCGATCGAACGGCTGGATGCTTCGCTGGATGAGGACGAGGCAGTCGAAGCGCCGGTGGCGCCGACCCTGCCTGACGCCGATCAGCAGCAGCCCGACGCAGGGGTCTGATCGACCCCGAATCACGTGTTCCGGGAGGCGGGCTTCGGCCCGCCTCTTTCGTTTCCGGTATTGGGTCTGGGGTTTCGGGTTTGGTGGGGTCGAGTCCGGATTCCGGTTCGCCGGACGCCTGATACGGAGGTTATTTGCGCGCTACCGCCTCGAAATCCCAGCGACTCGAAAGGATGCTTTACGGAATTTTTCGCCCGGACCGGCAAGCTGTAACCATGCTGAGTTGGCTGCCGTTAATGTTAAAAAAAAGTCAAAAAAATGTTCAAAAAAAAGTGATCGATTGCTCTAAAGCTTCTCTATACTCCGCTGCACATCCAGGAGGCTATATGTGTCGTACGTCGCGGTTCGCAGCGTTGAGTCGGGTTCGCGGTTCGGTTGGGAAGTGGGTAGCGGGTGTGGGGCTGGTCATGGCTCTGTTGGCGGTGACGGGCTGCGGCAACAAGGAATCCGGGCAACTGCCCGAGGTCAGCGGCGAGGCCATCCAGGCCAAACGCGATGAAATCAAGGAATTCGCCCTGGTCCGGGCTTACCCCGATCAGGATGGCGACGCATTGGCGATCGCGCTGGAGTTCTCGAGGCCGCTGGTCGGCACCCAGGACTTCGACAACCTCATCACCTTCGCCACGTCCGTCAGCGACAAGAGCAGTTGGAAGCTTGACGACAGCGGCAAGATCCTGCGCTTCCCGTTCGTCACCGCGAATACCGAGTACACGCTGAAGATCTCCGCCAAGCTCGCGGCGGCGGACGGCAACACCCTCGGCCGCGACATCGAACAGAAGGTCTACACCGGCGAACTCGACCCCGCGGTCGGCTTCGCCTCGCAGGGCAGCGTGCTGCCGGCGCGCGACAGCCGCGGCCTGCCGGTGGTGTCGGTGAACGTGCCGGAAGTCGACGTCGAATTCCTGCGCGTGCGCGATAAATCGTTGCCCCAGTCCTTTTCCGAATACCAGCGCGGCGGCCGCCGCAGCGGTTGGGATCTGGACAGCGAATACAACGAGAAAACCCCGCTGGCGAAGCTGGCCGAGCCGGTCTACACCAACCGTTTCGTGCTGGGCGGCAAGCGCAACGAGCGTGTGGTCACCTACCTGCCGACGCAGGACATCGAAGAGTTGCAGGAGCCGGGTCTGTACTTCGCGGTGATGAAGCGCACCGGCCAGTTCGGCGACCAGTACGAAACCACGTTCTTCACGGTCAGCGACATCGGCCTGCACGTACGCGCGTACAAGGACAAACTGTTCGTGCATACCGCCTCGCTGCAGGACGGTACAGCGATCAGCGGCGTCGATCTGCAGATCCTCGACGGCCCCGGCGAAACCGTGCTGAAAGGCCAGACCGATCGCAACGGCAACGCGATGCTCGGCTTCAAGCTGCAGGCCACGCATGTGCTGGTCGCGCGTCGCGGCAAGGACGTGTCGCT
>JBKJTC010000041.1:0-6434 GCA_046590925.1 Lysobacteraceae bacterium
TCTTCCTGAACATGTTCTTCCACTCGAAGCTGGCCGGCATGCCGCCGAAACTGCTGAGCGACGACGGCAGGCACGTGGTGATCCGACCGCTGGCCTACGTGCGCGAGGACGACATCGCCGCGTACGCCGAAGCGAAACAGTTTCCGATCATCCCGTGTAACCTGTGCGGCTCGCAGGAGAACCTGCAGCGCAGGCAGGTGAAGCACATGATGGACGGCTGGGAGCGCGACACGCCCGGCCGCGTCGAACAGATCGCGCGCGCGCTGGGCGATATCCGTCCTTCGAAACTCAGCGACCCGAAGCTGTTCGATTTCATGTCGCTGGGACAACGCAGCGATGGCGGCATGCCGGAGGCGCATGCGTGGTTGGACGGCGAATCTACATCTCCGAACGGAAGCGGGGACATGTGATAACGCAGTCGTTCCCCAGGCCGAACATCCAAGGGATCCGCTCGTCGTTTCAACAGATCATTCCAACCCGGCATTCAACGACACGTCCCTGGCCTCCGGCCTCGGGATGACAGTCTTCTTATTCGTACTCATCAATTCGGACACCCGATGTTTTTTCGAAATCTGACGTTCTTCCGCTTCCCCGTCTCGCTCGATTTCTCCGACCTCGATACCGGCCTCGCCGAATGCACGCTCAAGCCGGTCGGCGCGCTGGAGCTGTCCTCGCGCGGCTTCGTGTCGCCGTTCGGCCGCGGCGAGGGCGAAGCCCTGTCGCGCCGCATCGACGACGCGATCTGGGTCGCCGCCGGCAGCGAGGACAAGATCCTGCCCGGCGCGGTGGTCAACGACATGCTGCAGAAGAAGCTGGCCGAGATCGAAGAGAAGGAAGGCCGCAAACTCGGCGGCCGCGCGCGCAAGCGGTTGAAGGAAGATCTGGTCCACGAACTGCTGCCGCGCGCGTTCGTGAAACCGGGTCGCACCGACGCGCTGATCGATGCGAAGCACGGTTTCATCGTCGTCGACACGTCGTCGCGAAAGAGTGCCGAGGCGGTGGTGTCCGACGTGCGTCACGCGATGGGAAGTTTCCCGGCGCTGCCGCTGAACGCCGAAGTCGCGCCGCGCTCGATCCTGACCAGCTGGATCGCCGGCGACCCGCTGCCCGAAGGATTGTCGCTGGGCGACGAATGCGAAATGCGCGATCCCACCGATCACGGCGCGATCGTGAAATGCCAGCACCAGGAGCTGCAAAGCGACGAGATCGCCAAGCATCTGGAAGCCGGCAAGCAGGTGACGCGGCTGGCGCTGACGCTGGACGATCATCTGAGTTTCGTGCTGGGCGAAGACCTGATCATCCGCAAACTGAAATTCCTCGACGGCGTGGTGGATCAACTCGAATCCAACGAACGCGAGGACATGCGCGCCGAGCTCGAAGCCCGCTTCGCGCTGATGAGCGCGGAAGTGCGGCGGCTGTTCCTGACCCTGGAACCGGCGCTCAAACTGTCGAAGGCAGAATGACGGTACGGTCGACGGTACGGTCGAAGGCAAGACTGCGGTCGCGGCTTCCGTACGCATCCCGCCGCGGGTAGGATGCGCGCCATGCCATTCCGTTTCCGCCTGCGCGGGCTCAATCCCGCCGCGCGCCCGTCCGCGACGCGCCCGAACGAATCTCGAAGCCAGCAGCGCGACCGCGTGCCGCTGCGCCTGGACGATGGCCGCGATGTCGAAGTGCTGCGCGTGCGCGACCCGCGCGCGCGCCGGATCAAACTCTCGGTGAGCGAGCGCGGCGTGCGCCTGACCCTGCCGGAACGCGCCAGCCTGGTCGCTGGCGACCGCTTCATCGCCGAACACCGCGACTGGCTGCACGCGCAGCTCAGCCGCCTGGTGGACATCGACGAACATCTGCTGCGTCGCGATGAAACCATCGCCCTGCCGCTGCGCGGCATTTCGGTGCCGCTGCGCTGGGAACAGGGGCGGTTCACCGCGCTGCAGCGCGACGAGGATGGGCTGGTCGACGGACTGGTGTTCAGAACGACGACGCGTGCGGGCGACGCGGCCCTGCGCCGCGCCCTGCGCGATTTCTACGAAGCCGAAGCGCGCGCCGACATCGGCCGCTGGATGCCGCGCTATCTGCCGTCGATACCGCGCGCGCCGCGGCGCGTGCAGCTGAAGGCGATGAGTTCGCAGTGGGGCTCGCTGGCGCCCGACGGCACCGTCGCGCTGGATCTGTCGCTGGTGCTGGCGCCGCCCGATGCGTTCGAATACGTGCTGGTGCATGAGCTGTGTCATCTGATCCACCACAACCACTCGCCGGCCTACTGGCACGAAGTGGAAGCGCGTTTCCCCGCGTGGCGCGACCAGCGCGATTATTTCCGCGAACACGGCCGCCAACTCAAGGCGACGCTGCAGGCGCTGCTGCGCTAGTCCTGCTTCCGTAGAGCGTAGCGCAGCTCCGCTACGCCAGCCGCAGAAAACCGGAACATGAGACGACGCGGCAGCGGCACACACAAAGCGGTGGAGCGGGCTGCGTACGGGGTGCAGCGGAGCTGCGCTACGCTCTACAGAATCTGGGTGCGGCCTACAGTCCCAACGCCGCGACGACCTCCACCGGATGGGTCATGTGCAGATGATGGCTGCCGGCCAGCGACACGCTGCGGATCTGCGGCACGCAGGCGACGCGCGAATCGCGCAGCGCGGGCGAAAAGTACGGCGGCGTCGGATCGGCCACCAGCAGCGTCGTCGGACAGGCGATCGCGCGCAGGCAATCCCGGATCTGGGCTTCGGACATGCGCACCGCGGTGGGCAGCGTCAGCCGCGCGTCGCTGCTCCACTCGAAGCCGCCTTCGACAGGACGGATGCCGCGTTCGATCAGCAGGCGCGAACACGCTTCGTCCAGCGCGGTGATATTGGTCTGCATGCGCGCGACCACCGCGATTTCCGGATCGTTGAACACGCGCTTGCGCTTGCCGTCCAGCGCGCGGCGCTGGGTCACCGCGTCGCGCAGCCGCGATGCGGTGGTGTCCTCGGCGCCGGACAGCGGACCCAGCGCTTCGATCACATACAGCTTTTCGACGCGCTCCGGCGCCGCCGCGGCCAGCACGCTGGCGATCGCGCCGCCCATCGAATGCCCGAGCAGGCCGAAGCGCGTCCAACCCAGCGCATCGGCGGCCGCCAGCACATCCAGAATCGTGCTGAACATGCTGTATTCGGCGTCCGCCGGGTAATGGAAGCTGCGGCCATGGCCGGGCATGTCCAGGGCCACCAGATCGTAGGCCGGCAGCGCCGACGCCATCGGCCGGAAACTCGCGGCATTGTCCAGCCAGCCGTGCAGCGCCAGCAGCGGCAGGCCGCCAACGTTGTCGTTGCGCAGCCCGCCGAAGCGGCCGCGCGCGGTGTCCAGCGAGAAATCGCGCATCACGCGCCTCCCCGCAGTTGCCGGCGCGCGAGCGACGCCAGCGCGTCCGCGTGCGCGGGCGAGGCGTTGAGGCAGGGGATGTAGCGCAGGGCCTCGCCGCCGGCTTCGCGAAACAAGTGGGCGTTTTCCACGGTGATTTCCTCCAGCGTTTCCAGACAGTCCACGGCGAATCCGGGACAGACCACATCGATCCGCTTCACGCCCTGCGCGGCGAGGGCCTGCAGGGTCTTGTCGGTGTACGGCTGCAGCCAGGGCTCGCGGCCGAAACGCGACTGGAACGTGAGCAACGCATCGTCGGGCCCGATGCCGAGCGCGGCGACGATGGCATCGACGCTGGCCCAGACCTGGCGCTGATACGGGTCGCCGGCATCCACCAGCCGCTGCGGAATGCCGTGGAACGAGAACAACAGGCGTTCGCCGCGACCGTGTTCGGCCCAGTGCGCGCGGATCGAATCGGCGACCGCGGCGACCCAGGCGGGATCGAGGTGATAGTCGTCGATGAACCTGACGTCGAGCTCGCCTTCATGGACCTCGTCTTCCAGCATGTCGACCTTGTCGGCCACCGATGCCGTGGTGGTGGTCGAATACTGCGGATACAGCGGCAGCACCACCACTTCGATCACGCCCTCGGCGCGCAGCGCGGCGACCGCGCTGTCCATCGACGGATTGCCGTAACGCATGGCATGGACCACCCGCACATCGGGCATGCGCGCCTGCATCGCAGCGGCCAGATCGGCGGTGTGCACCGCGAGCGGCGAACCGCCGGGCAGCCAGACTTCGGCGTATTTCTTCGCGACCTTGGGCCCGCGCAGCGGCAGGATCACGCCATGCAGGATCGGGCACCACAGCCAGCGGCTCAGCGATACCACGCGGTAATCGTGGAGGAATTCGGCCAGATAACGGCGCACGGCCGACGCGGTGGGCGCGTCGGGGGTGCCGAGATTGACCAGCAGAACGGCTGTTCTGGGGGCCACTGTTCTGGGGGCAGCTGTTCCAGGGACGGCTGTCCTGGGAGCGGCGGATATCGGGGCGGGTACTGTCATCGACATAGGATGACAGCTGTCGGCGAAACCGTCAGTGCGCGCACGTGCGACCCGTCGCAGACTGGCGCGGTTCATGGCATCGGGACTACGCTCGGCCGCAACCCCGTTGCCACCACATTATTGTTTGGAGTCGCTCCGTCCATGTCGAACCGCCCGCGCACCGTCGCCCTGTCCCTCGCCCTCTCGCTCGCCGTGGCCGCCACCGCGCATGCCGGCCCACGCGAGGATGCCCAGGCCGAAAACGCCGTACGCGTGCTCGCGGAGATCCAGGCGATTCCCGAATCCTCCATTCCCGACAAGTTGTTGGACGAAGCGAAGGCGATCGTGATCGTCCCCGACACCATCAAGGCCGGACTGGTGCTGGGCGGCCGTCGCGGCCGCGGCGTGCTGTCGGTGCGCACCGCCGACGGCGGCTGGTCCACCCCGAGTTTCGTCACCCTCACCGGCGGCAGCATCGGCCTGCAGGTGGGCGTGCAGTCGGCCGACGTGGTGCTGGTGTTCCGCAGCGAACGCGGCCTGGATTCCATCGTCAATGGCAAATTCACCCTGGGCGCCGATGCCGGCGTGGCCGCCGGGCCAATGGGCCGCAACGCCGCCGCGGCCACCGACGGCCAGATGAAGGCCGAAATCTGGTCGTGGTCGCGCGCCCGCGGCCTGTTCGCGGGCGTCGCCCTCGACGGCGCGGTGCTGTCGATCGACAACAAGGCGAACGAAGCGGTCTACGGCCAGGACACCACCCCGCGGATGATTTTCGAGGACCGCGCCCCGCAGCCGCCGTCGGCGGTGATCGCGACCTTCCGCGAACGTCTTGGCGACGCCAGCGCGACCGCGCACGCTTCACGCCGGAACGACGATGCCCCCGTCGCGGCGCCGGTGCCGGTCGCCGAACCCGCGCCGGCCCGGGTCGAAACCCAGCCGCAACCCTTCGAAGCCGTCGAAAATCCCGCCAAGGTCGAAGCGCTGCCGGAAACACCCTGAGCCGGCCCTGCGCCTGAAGCACCGCGGCCGGCCCTGAATGCGACAGGGCCGTTCCGGAACCGGGTTCAGAACCCCGGCTCGACGACTGCGCTATCCTGTCTGCTCTCTTCACATCTAGGCGGAATGGCCATGGGCAGCTTCAGCATTTGGCACTGGATCATCGTGCTGGTCATCGTGCTGCTGGTGTTCGGCACCAAGCGCCTGACCAGCGGCGCCAAGGACGTAGGCAACGCGGTCAAGGAATTCAAGAAAGGCATGCGCGACGACGAGAAGCCGGCGCAGCTGAGCGACCAGACGAAGCCCGAATCGTCCAGCGAATCGCAGCGCAACGACGACAACGTCGCCCGCTGATCCGCGCCGCGAAGGCCCGGCCGCTCCGGTCGGGTCCGCGGCACGCTTCCGGTCACAGACCATGTTCGATATCGGATTTTCCGAACTCTTCCTGATCGCGATCGTCGCCCTTGTGGTGCTCGGCCCCGAGCGCCTGCCCAAGGCGGCGCGTTTCGCCGGGCTGTGGGTGCGCCGGGCCCGCGCGCAGTGGTATTCGGTCAGGAGCGAACTCGAACGCGAACTGGCCACCGAGGAATTGCAGCGCACGCTGCGCGACACCCGCAAGGCGGTGACCGATATCGGCGAGGACATGCGCGCGGCCGAAACCGAAGCGCGGCGCGAGTTCGACACCATGCAGTCGCAGATCGCGGCCGGCACCGCGGACGACGGCAGCAGCGATATCGATGACAGCACCGCGCTGCTCGACAGCGACGACAAGGCCCTGCTCGCCGCCATCGACGACATCGAGATGCGTCACGACCTCCCGTCCGACGACTCCGCATCCGCTGGGAGCCGCGATGTCCGACGTTGATCCGGACGCGTTCGACGGCGCGGAAAGCGGTCTGTTCGCCCATCTCATCGAACTGCGCGCACGGCTGATCCGCGCCCTCGCTGGGCTGATGCTGGTGTTCGTCGGTCTGCTGCCGTTCGCGAACACCAGCATCAGCCCAGCGAGGGCGCGGATCAGCCGTGCGCGCAGTTCGATGAGATGGGCGAACAGTC
>JBKJTC010000215.1:0-36709 GCA_046590925.1 Lysobacteraceae bacterium
GGGCTGATCGGCGCGCTTCACATGCACCCGGCAACCCGCTTCTGTAGGAGCGACGGAAGTCGCGATGGCCTACAGCATCGCCCTTGTGGGAGCGACGCAAGTCGCGACGATCGGCGGCAGTATTCTTGTAGGAGCGACGGAAGTCGCGATGATCTGCAGCAATGCTCCCCGAAGATCGCACGCATTGTTTCGATCGTCATTTCCGCATCAATGATTCAAGCGCGCGCGGGCTTTTCTCCCTCCCTTTCGCCATCGGCGAAGGGGAGGGTCGGGGTGGGGTGCTTTTCCGGCCGAAGGAAGTCCGGCCGCAGCTCCGCCCCCCTCCCAACCTCCCCCCGCGCTGCGCGCGAGGGGAGGGGCTGATCGGCGCGCTTCACATGCACCCGGCAACCCGCTTCTGTAGGAGCGACGGAAGTCGCGATGGCCTACAGCATCGCCCTTGTAGGAGCGACGCAAGTCGCGACGATCTGCTGCAATGCTCACCGAAAGTCGTGCGCTTCGTTTCGATCGCCATTTCCTATCAACGATTCAAGCGCTCTTCGCGCGCTCGCGCTCATCCTCGGCATGCTTCAGTGCATCGAGTGCGGCAACAGCAACGCTGCGGGCATCATCAGCGAGCGCCTCTAGCGATGTCTCCGCCGCGCCCAGCGCCTCGCCACCCTCGCGCTTGAATCGCGCGACCCAGGCGCCGGCATCTTTCGGATTGTCGAAACCCAGACTCTGCAGCAGCGTTTCGCCCGAATCCGAGATCAATTTGAAATAGAACTTCCCGTCCTGTTCGCGATACTGTTTGAGCTGCGGCAGTGCGGTTTTCGGCTTCTCGGCATGCGCCGATGCCGTCTCCGCCAGCTTCGACAAATCCCGCAACCCCACCGCCTCCCGCAGCCGCCGCATCAGCGGCAATCCATGGCGTTCGCGGGCGACGCGCGCACCTTCGCGCAGCATCGCTTCTATCCGCTGCGGCTCCTGCATCAGGGCGTTGTAGCGTTCGCGCATCGGCGAGAGTTCGGCGTCGATGCGTTCGAACAACTTCTGTTTCGCATCGCCCCAGCCAATGCCCTGCGCGTAAGCGTCGCGCATCGCCGCGGTTTCGTCGGCGCTGCCGAAGGCCTGGTAGAGCTGGAACAGCGCGGAGCCTTCGGTGTCCTTGGCTTCGCCCGGCGCGCGCGAGTCGGTGACGATCGAGAAGATCAGCTTTTTCAGCTCTTCGCGGGTGCAGAACAGCGGGATGGTGTTGTCGTAGCTCTTCGACATCTTGCGGCCGTCCAGGCCCGGCAGGGTGGCGACGTGTTCCTCCACCGCCGCTTCGGGCAGCACCAGATGATCGCCATAAAGATGATTGAAGCGCTGCGCGAAATCGCGCGCCATCTCGATGTGCTGGATCTGGTCGCGGCCCACCGGCACCTTGTGCGCGTTGAATACGAGGATGTCCGCGGCCATCAGCACCGGGTACATGAACAGGCCGGCGGTGATGCCGTTGTCGTCGTCCTCGCCCTCGGCGCGATTTTTGTCGACGCTGGCCTTGTAGGCGTGGGCGCGGTTGAGGATGCCCTTGCCGGCGACGCAGGTGAGGAACCAGGTGAGTTCGGGGATCTCGACGATCTCGCTCTGGCGGTAGAACCACACGCGGTCGTTGTCGGGTTCAAGGCCGCAGGCCAGCCAACTGGCGGCGATCTCCAGAGTAGAACGCTGCACCCTGGCGGGATCGTGCACCTTGATCAGCGCGTGCAGGTCGGCCAGGAAGTAGAAGTTCTGGGTGCCGGCGGTGCGGCTGGCGGCCACCGTGGGGCGGATCGCGCCGACGTAGTTGCCCAGGTGCGGGATGCCCGAGGTGGTGATGCCGGTAAGGACGCGGGTGACGGTCATGGGCGCGGAGGATTGCTTGGCAAACGGCCGGCTAGTTTACCCGCGGCTGAATCCCGCGCCGGTGCCGCGGTGGCGGCGCGGAATCCCGTCGTTGATGCGGAACCCCGTTCCCGGACACGGCGCGTTGAAGGTCAGTGTCCACACCGGACCACCACCACGGAGCCCGTCATGTTGCGCCCTACCGTCCTGCTGCTGTCCGCCGCCCTGATCGCCGCCTCCGCCTGCAGCCCGCTGTCGGCGCAACCGCTGGTCGATGTCGATATCGTCGATCGCGATACCGGCGAATGGCTGCCCGAATACCGCCACCGCGGCCGCGACTGGGTGCCCGGCGTCCCCGGCCATCGCTACAGCGTGCGCATGACCAACACCACCGGCGAGCGCGTGCTCGTGGTGCTGTCGGTGGACGGCGTGAACGCGATCAGCGGCGACACCGCCGCCGCCGGCCAGACCGGCTACGTACTGGGCCCGTGGCAGAGCACCGAGATCACCGGCTGGCGCAAATCCTGGCAGGACGTGGCCCAGTTCTATTTCACCGACCTGCCCGACAGCTACGCCGCGCGCACCGGCCGGCCGGACAACGTCGGCGTGATCGGCGTGGCGGTGTTCCGCGAACGTGCGCAGCCGCAGCCGTACTACGAGCCTGCGCCGATCTCTCGCGACGATCGCGACTACGAGCGCAGCGATCGCTACCGCGGTCAGGCCGGCCGCGCCGAGAGCAAGGCCGCGCCGGCGTCGCCGCAGGCCTCGCGCCGCGCCTCGGAAGCCGCCGCGGATTCGGCGTATGCGGGCAACAGCGCGCCGGCGCAGAGCATCGGCACCGGACACGGCGCGCGCGAGTGGTCGCCGGTCAGCCGCACCGACTTCGTCCGCGCCTCGCGCACGCCGGCGCAGGTGCTGCAGCTGCGCTACGACGACATCGATAACCTGGTGGCGATGGGCGTGATGCCGCGGCCCAGCCGTTACGACCGTTATCGTCCCGGCCAGCCGCAGGCATTCTCGAACGGTTTCGCCGCGGATCCTCCCGGCCGCTACTGATTCTTTCCGCCATGCGGTTCAACGACGGGTCGGCTTGCGCCGGCCCGTTTTCGTTGGCGCTGCGACGCAGCGAGCCGTATTCGTCCGCGTGGGCTCGATGCGGTGCCGTACTGGAAAGGGCCCTGTCGTAGACGACAGGGTGGCGCTGGACTGTGCGATGATCGTCACGCGCCGACCGGGATGGGGGTCCAAGGGGCGCGCAGGCAGAGGGAACACTTGACTGCAGGAGTTTTCGGTAGCGGCGATAGACGCAGGGAGAGTCGGGATGGAGCTTTCGCAAGCCTTATGGGCAAACGGTTTCCGGCAGGCAAGTCCTCCGGATCTTCGACGCTTTCGCGCAGGCGCGAGGCGGTATACGCACGATCCATGGCGCCCCGATGACGGGGTCGATCCATCGGCATATCACTTGGCAGCGCACCGTCGGCGCCGATGTCCGGCGACGACCGGCATGGCGCGATCCGCCCGTGGGGCTGGTCCGCGCGAGTGCATGAGTCTTTCGCGATCGGCCTTCCTGGCTCGATCGGAACACTGATGGGCCTGGCTCGATCGGAACACTGATGGGCCGGATACGGGCGCTCGTCGGACGAGCGCTGCAGTTGGGGCGATAACGCTTCGTCGCTCAAGGAGAGTTCGGATATGTCCACGATCAAACACCGCGCCAGCGATGCCGACGCGACCCGCGGCATCCTGATCCATCGACCGATCGAAGCGCAGGCGGCGCGCGATCCGCAAGCCCTCGCGATCGTCTGCGGCGAAGACGCCGTCCGCTACGGCGACGCCAACGCCGCAGCCAACCGCTTGGCGCGCCATCTGCGGGCGCAGGGCGTCGGGCCCGAGCGCAACGTCGGCATCTGCATGGCGCGCGACGCCGGCATGATCGAGGCGATCCTCGCGACGCTCAAGGCCGGAGGCGCTTACGTGCCGATGGATCCTGCCTATCCCGCGGAACGGCTTCGTTACGTGATCGGCGATGCGAAACCCGTCGCGGTGCTGGTCGATGCTCGAGGAGGCGATGTCCTGAGGCGCGCGCTGGCGGGCGTCGCGGACGCGCCGCTGCTGATCGATATCCGCCAGGAGTCGGCGCAGTGGGCGGAACAGGCCTGCGAAGATCTGGATGCGGCCGACGATGCCGACGGCGGTCGTCGTCGCGCCTACGTGATCTACACCTCCGGTTCGACCGGACAGCCGAAGGGCGTCGAGGTGGAGCATGCGGCGGTGATCCATCTGTGGCGTGGGCTCGACCGCATCCTCTACCCGCAGGGCGGGCCGCCGCGGCGTGCGGCGATGAACGCCGCGCTGTCCTTCGACGTTTCGGTGCAGGGCTGGAGCCGCCTGCTCGGCGGCGATTGCGTGGTGATGGTGCCGCAATCGGCGAAGCAGGATCCCGAGGAACTGCTCGCGCTGTTGGAGCGGGATGCCGTCGACCTGTTCGACTGCACGCCTTCGCAGTTGGCCGGCATGATCGATGCGGGATTGCTGGCGCGTCCGAGGCTGTCGTCGCTGACCGTGGTGGTGGCCGGCGAGGCGATTCCGGCCGCGATGTGGCGCCGACTCGAGGCCTGCGAGGGCATCCGTTTCTTCAATGCCTACGGCCCTACCGAAGCGACCGTCTACGCGACCGCGATGCGGATCAACGGCGCCGGCGAAGCGCCGCGAATCGGCGTGCCGTTGCCGGACGTGAGGATCGACATCCTCGATGCCGAACGCCGAAAGGTACCGGTCGGCGAGTGCGGCGAGATCCACATCGGCGGCGCCGGTCTGGCGCGCGGTTATCTGGATCGGCCCGTGCTGACGGCGGAGCGCTTCATCGACGTGGTTGTCGACGGGGCTGGCGACACGCCGCAGCGGCTCTACCGCACCGGCGATCTGGGCCGCTGGCTGCCCGACGGCACCATCGAATACCTCGGACGCAACGATTTCCAGGTGAAGGTGCGCGGGTTCCGAATCGAACTGGGCGAGATCGAGGCCGCGCTGTCCGCGCTGGAGGGCGTCGGCGATGCGGTCGTGCTCGCCCGCGAGGACACCTCCGGCGGCCAGAAGCTGCTCATCGCCTATTACCGCCCGGACGGCGCAGCGCCCGCCGCCGCTGCACTGCGCGCTGCGCTGGCCGACATCCTGCCCGACTTCATGGTGCCGGCCGCCTATGTCGCCGTCGACGCCTGGCCGCAGACGCTCAACGGCAAGCTTGACCGCGAGGCGCTGCCCGCGCCCGGCGCCGAGGCCTATCCGGCCGAAGCCTTCGCGCCGCCGCGCCCGGGCACCGAGCATGCGCTCGCCGAAATCTGGTCGGAGCTGCTCGGCGGACGCCAGGTCGGTCGCGACGACCAGTTCCTGCTGATCGGCGGCGATTCGCTGCGCCTGATCCAGCTGGCGTCCCGCATCCGCCGGCAGTTCGGCGTCGCGCCGTCGATCCACCTCCTGTTCCGGCCGCAGACGCTGGCGCGGATGGCGGAGGCCATCGATGCGCTGCTCGCGACGGACACCGTGGCGGAGGCCGACGACGCACAGATGCGCGGATCGTTCGACGACTGGTCCCTCGATGACGGCTATCCCGAGCGCGTGCCGCTGTCGTACCAGCAGTACGGCCTGTGGCTGCTGGAACTGTTCTCGTCCACGTCCACCGCCTACAACGCCCAGAACGCCATCCGCATCCGCGGGAGCTTCGAGCCGCAATTGTTCGAACAGGCGCTGGCGTCGCTGGCGGAGCGTCACGAGATTCTGCGCACCACCTTCCATGCCGATGCCGACGGAGAGCCGTACCAGCATGTGCACGCAACCGCTCCGGGCATGTTCGCGTACAGCGAACTGGATGGCGCGGTCGACGAAGCGCGGTTGGCGCAGATCGTCGAGTCGCATGTGCACCAGCGCTTCGACTTGTCGCGATTGCCGCTGGCGCGGTTCTCGGTGATCAGGATCGCGGCCGACGACCATCTGCTGATCCAGATCGAACAGCATTACGTGCATGACGGCTGGAGCATGAATCTCATCCTGCGCGAACTGCTGGTCAGCTACGACGCGCTGGCGCGCGGCGAGGTGTCGTCGCTTCCGGCGCCTGCAGCGCAGTTCCGGGACTATGCGTTGTGGCAGCGCAGCGATGCCGCCAGTGAGCGATTCCTGCGCCAGGCCCGTTACTGGAAGCGCAAGCTGGCGGGGGCCGAACTGCAATTGCCGATGCAGACCGACTACCCGCGCCCCGCCGTGCCGACTTATCGCGGGGGGCAGTTGCGGGTCGAATTGCCGATCGGGCTGGCCGATGCGTTGCGGGCTTTCTGCTGCGCCGAGGGCGTCACTCTGTACGCCGCGATGCAGGCCGTGTTCCAGATGACGGTCTCGCGCTATGCAGGCAGCGAGGATTTCCTGATCGGCTCGGCGGTGGCCAACCGGGTCGCGCAGAAGACCGAAAGCATGGTCGGCATGTTCGTCAACATGGTGCCGGTGCGCTGCAACCTCTCCGGGGATCCGACCTACCGCCAATTCCTGTCGCGGCTGATGACAGACCTGTCCGAAGCTTACGACCATCAGGAGACGCCGTTCGAGTGGGTGGTGCGCGAACTCCAGCCGGAACGCGAAGCCGGCAGGAATCCGCTGTTCCAGATCGCATTCAGTTCGCATAATTCGAACGGTCCGCGCCTGGATTGGCCCGACTTCGCGCTGGATATCCATGAGGTGTACAGCAACGGCACCTCGAAATTCGATTTCGACGTGATCATGATCCCGCGCGCGCGCGGGAATCCCGACGGCATCACGATGTTGTGGTCCTACGCATTGGATTTGTACCGCGCCGAAACCATCGAGCGCCTGCGCGACGCGCACCTGCGGCTGCTGGGGCAGTGCATCGCGGCGCCGGACGCGCATTTGAGCGCGTTCGATCCGATGTCGACCCGGGACGAATATCGCCAGGTGACGCAGGGCTGGAACGCGACCGCCCGCGACTTCGGACCATGGCAGCCGGTGCACGCGTGGATGGAAGCGCACGCGGCGGCGTCGCCGACCGCCGAGGCGGTGACCTGCGGCGAACGGTCGCTGGACTACGCCACGCTCAATGCGGGCGCGAACCGTTTGGCGCACTGGCTGCGCGGCCATGGCGTGGGCGCGGAGACGCTGGTGGCGGTCTGCGTGCAGCGTTCGGTGTGGGCGATCGAATCGGTGCTTGGGGTCATGAAGTCGGGCGGCGCGTACGTGCCGATGGACCCGGCGTATCCGCAGGATCGGATCGCGGAGATGCTGGTCGATGCCCGCCCGGTGCTGGTGCTGACGGATGCGGCGAGCCGCCGCGCGTTGCAGGCGGCATTGGCCCGGATCGATGGCGATGCGCCCCCGGTGTACGAGATCGACAGCGATCGCGGGCTGTGGTCGCAGGCGTCTTCGGCGAATCTGTCGATCGAGGAGACCGGCCTGACGTCGCAGCATCTGGCGTACGTGATCTACACGTCGGGCTCGACGGGCAAGCCGAAGGGCGTGATGTCGCGGCATGGCGGCCCGACGGCGTTGATGCATGCGCTGCGCGAGCCGCTGGGGCTGTCGCCGCAGACGCGGATGCTGCAGTGTTCGTCCTTCAGTTTCGATGCGTTCGTGCTGGAATGGGTGATGGCGTTCGGTGCCGGCGGTTCGCTGCATCTTGGCGCCCCCGGCGATCTTCTGTTGGGAGAGGCGCTGGATGTGCTGGTGGCGCGGCAACGGATCACCCACGGCTTCATTACGCCCGGGGTGCTGTCGTCGCTCCCGGATACGGTGGAGCTCTCGTCTCTGCAGACCCTGCTGTGCGGTGGCGAGGCGGTGCCGCCCGGGTTGCTGCGCCGCTGGAACCGCGGCCGGCGCTTCATCAACGTCTACGGCCCCACCGAAACCACGGGGATCAGCATCGCCTACCCGTGCCCGCCCGATCTGCTGCCGGCGGACACTATTCCGCTCGGGCGGCCTCTGGCGAACGAACGGATCTACATCCTCGATCGCGATCTGCGGCCGGTGCCGACCGGCGCGATCGGCGAACTGTATATCGGCGGCGCCGGCGTCGCGCTGGGCTACCTGCGTCGTCCGGAGCTGACCGCCGAACGCTTCATCGACAGTCCGTTCATCGCCGGCGACCGGCTGTATCGCACCGGCGACCTCGGCTGCTGGCGCAGCGACGGGCTGATCGAATATCGCGGCCGCAACGATTTCCAGGTGAAGATCCGCGGTTACAGGATCGAGCTGGGCGAGATCGAAGCGAAGCTGGCGGCCTTGCCGGAGGTGAAGGAATCGGTGGTGCTGGCGCGGCAGGACGTCGCCGGGCAACCGGCGCGGCTGGTGGCGTATTACCAGTGCGTGCGGGTTGGCGAGGCGACGGCGGATACCTTGCGCGCGGCACTCCAGGGCTGCTTGCCGGATTACATGGTGCCCACCGCGTACGTTGAAGTGTCCGAATGGCCGCTGACCGCGAACGGCAAGCTGGACCGCAAGGCGCTGCCGGTGCCGGATGCGGAGGCGTATGCGGGCCGGGTGGCGTACGAGGCGCCGGCCACGCCGGTGGAAGAGGCGATGGCGGGCCTCTGGGGGGAACTGCTCGGCGTGCGTCTGGTCATGCGCGTGCGCAAGCAGATGGGGCTCGACATCGCGCCCAAGGCACTGTTCGCGTCGCCGACGCTCGCCGGGTTCTCGGCGCAGGCCGCCGGACGGCATGCGCTTGCGCAGGAAGCGATCCCGCGCGTGCCGCGCGGCGACACGTTGGCGTCCTACGCGCAGCAGCGGCTGTGGTTCCTGTCGCGGATGGGCGGCGCGATCGACGCGTATCACATCGCCCGGGCGGTGGAACTGCGCGGCGATCTGGACGAGGGCGCGTTGCGATGGTCGCTGGACCGGCTGATCGCACGCCACGAAAGCCTGCGCACGACCTTCGCGATGGTGGACGGCGCGCTGCACCAGCGGATCGGGCCGCCGACGGCGTTCGCGCTGGAGACGCACGATCTGTCCGGTCTCGAGTCGTCAACGCAGGCCGCGACGCTGCGGTCGCTGCAGCAGGCCGGCACCGCGGCGCCGTTCGATCTGGAGCACGGCCCGCTGCTGCGCGGAGGCCTGATCCGCCTGGACGCGTCGCGTCGCGTGCTGTTGCTCACGATGCATCACATCGTCTCCGACGGCTGGTCGATGGCGATCTTCTCGCGCGAACTGGAGGCGCTGTATGCGTCGCGTCGCGCGGGCGGCGAAGATCCGCTGCCCGCGCTGCCGGTGCAGTACGCCGATTACGCGGTGTGGCAGCGCGCGCGCCTGCAGGGCGAGCGTCTGGCGCGCGCGAGCGACTACTGGCGCGAGGCGCTGCGCGGCGCGCCGTCGCTGTTGACGCTGCCCACCGATCGCCGGCATCCGCCGGAGCAGGACTATCGCGGCGCGCTGCTGGGCGTGAGGCTGGATGCCGAGCTGACCCAACGCCTGAAAGCGCTGGGGCTGCGCCACGGCGCGACCCTGTACATGACGCTGCTGGCCGCATGGTCGGTGGTGCTGTCGCGCCTGTCCGGGCAGACCGACGTGGTGGTGGGTACGCCGGTGGCGAACCGCGACCGCGGCGAAGTGGAGGATCTGATCGGGTTCTTCGTGAACACGCTGCCGGTGCGGCTGACGCTGGACGACGCGCCGACGGTGGCGGCTCTGACGGTAGCGGCTTTGACGGTAGCGGATCTGATCGCTCAGGCGAAGGATCGCGTGCTGCAGGCGCAGGCGCATCAGGATCTGCCGTTCGAACAGATGGTGGAGCTGGTCAACCCGACCCGCAGCCTGGGGCACTCGCCGATCTTCCAGGCGATGTTCGCTTGGCAGAACAACGCGTCGGACGCGCTTCGCTTCGAGGGTCTGGAGACGCTGCCGCTGCGTCTGCCGCATGCGGTCTCGAAATTCGACCTGACGCTGGGTCTGGGCGAAAGCGGGGACGGCGGCATCGTTGGCGAGATCGAATACGCGACGGCGCTGTTCGACGAGGCCACGATCGCCCGCCACGCGGCCTATCTGCGCCAGGTGCTGATCGGCATGACCGCCGGGCTGGCCGATGGCCGTACGCCACTGTCCCAGTTGGACCTGCTGCCGCCGGACGAGGCCGCCGCGCTGGTGGAGGGCGGTCTGCATCCCGAGCCCCACGATCTGGGCCGCACGCTGCACGCATGGTTCGAGGACCGCGCGGCGCAGGCGCCGGACGCGCCGGCGCTGGTCTGCGAAGCCGAGCGGTTGTCCTTCGGCGAGCTCAACGCGGACGCCAACCGGCTGGCCCGTGCGCTGCGGGCGGCGGGCGTGGCGCCGGACGGCCTGGTCGGCATCTGCATGGCGAACGGGTGCGTGGCGATCCTGTCGGTACTGGCGGTGCTGAAATCCGGCGGCGCCTACGTGCCGCTGGACCCGGAGTACCCGGCGGACCGCATCGACGACATGCTGCGGGACGCGAAACCCGCGGTGGTGTTGACCGACGGCGTCGGCCGCCCGCTGCTGGAGCGGATCCTGGCGGCGATGCCGGAAGACGCGCGGCCGCAGGTCATCGATCTGCAGGCCGATGCGGCGCGCTGGCGATCCCTGCCGGCGGAGAATCCCGAATCGAACGGCGTCACCCCGCAGCATCTGGCGTACGTGATCTACACCTCCGGTTCCACCGGCCGGCCCAAGGGCGTGATGATCGAACACCGCAGCGCCGCCAACCTGTGGCACGAATCGCGCCGGCAGGTGCTGCCGGGCGAGCACCCGCGGCGGGTGGGCCTGAACGCATCGCTGTCGTTCGACGCCTCGGTGCAGTCGTGGCTGCAGCTGCTGTCCGGCCACTGCGTGGTGGTGATTCCCCAGCACGTGCGCAAGGATCCGGCGCTGCTGGCGTCGTATCTGCGCGCGCATCGCGTCGAGGTCTTCGACTGCACGCCGATGCAGCTGGAATGGCTGCATCCGCGCATGGATGCGCAAGACGCCGCGCGCACCGAAGCGGTGCTGGTGGGCGGCGAGGCGATCGGTCCGGCGCAATGGCGCGCATGCGCGGCCTGGGAGGGCGTGCGCCTCTACAACGCCTACGGCCCGACCGAATGCACCGTGGACAGCACCCTGGCGCTGATCGTCGGCGACGCGCCGTTCCTCGGCCATCCCATCGCCAACGTCCGCGCTTATGTGCTGGATGAACACGCCCGGCTGGTGCCGCCGGGCGTCGTGGGCGAGCTGTATCTCGGCGGCGTGGGACTGGCGCGCGGCTATCTGAACCGCCCGGACCTCACCGCGGAACGCTTCATCGACAACCCGTTCGTCGCTGGCGAGCGCCTGTACCGCACCGGCGACCTGGCGCGGCGTCGCGCCGACGGCGTGCTGAGCTACGAAGGCCGCAACGACTTCCAGGTGAAGATCCGCGGTTACCGGATCGAGCTGGGCGAGATCGAATCGAAGCTGATCGCCCTGCCGGGGGTGAAGGACGCGGTGGTGCTGGCGCGCGAAGACGTGCCGGCGGAGGACGCATCCGATCGGGGCGCGGCCGGTGCGAAGCGGCTGGTGGCCTATTACATTCTGGACAAAGCCAGCGTGGACAAAGCCGCTGCGGCCGCCGAAGCCCTGCGCGCGCAGCTCAAGGCGCAGTTGCCGGACTACATGGTGCCGACGGCCTACGTACCGCTGGCGGCCTGGCCGCTGACCAGCAACGGCAAGCTGGACCGCAAGGCGCTGCCGGCGCCGGACGCGCATGCCTGCGTCGGCCGCACGACCTACGAAGCGCCGCGCACGCCGATGGAACAGGCGATGGCGGAGCTGTGGTCGCAGGTGCTGGGCGTCGAGCGGGTGGGCGTCCACGACAACTTCTTCGACCTCGGCGGCCACTCGCTGATGGCGATGCGGTTGATAATGGCCGTCCAGGACATGCTGGGCGTCGACGTGTCGCTGCGCGATCTGTTCGAAGGCCCGACCATCGAACAGATGCTCGCGGTGATCTTCGCGCAGAGCGAGGAAGACGTATTCGATCCGGCCTGATCCGAATCCTTTCGGGTCGATCCTCGTCCGGTCCGGACGCGCGCGGCACGACCCGCGCGGCCGGACCCATGCCATCCTGACCCCCCGGAAGCGGGCCGCGATTCGCCATGCGCGCCCGGTCGCGTCTCGAAGCAGAACAGAGAACAGATCCAAGGATCTGGAATCGAAGTAATTGGAAGGAGTGGATGATGCTGTCGAAAGAAGCCTTGAGCCAGATGACTCCGGAACAGTTCCGGGCCTTGCGCCGCAAGGCGCAGGCCATTCCGGTGCAGCCGCGCGATGGCCAGGACTTTCCCGCCTCCTACGCGCAGCAGCGGCTGTGGTTCCTCTCGCAGGCGGGCGCCTCCAGCGACGCGTACCACATCCCGCTTGGCGTGGAACTGACCGGCGCGCTGGATCGCGAAGCGCTGCAGTGGTCGCTGGACCAATTGATGGTACGCCACGAAAGCCTGCGCACCACCTTCGCCGCGGTGGACGGCGTGCCCTACCAGCGGATCGCCGCGCCGACGCCGTTCGTGCTGGTGCATCACGACCTGGGCGGCCTCGACGCCGCCGCGCAGCAGGCCGAACTGCGGTCGCTGCAGGTGCTGGAATCCGATGCGCCGTTCGATCTTGAGCATGGCCCGCTGCTGCGCGGCCGTCTGATCGCATTGGGCGACGCGCCGGAAGGCCGCCGCCATGTGCTGCTGCTGACCATGCATCACATCGTGTCCGACGGCTGGTCCATGGGCGTGCTGTCGCGCGAACTCGAGGCGCTGTATTCGGCGCGGGTGGCGGGCGGAGCGAACCCGCTGCCGGCGCTGCCGGTGCAATACGCCGACTATGCGGTGTGGCAGCGGCAACGGCTGCAGGGCGAACGCCTGCAGCGCGAAAGCGACTACTGGCGGGAAGCGCTGCGCGGCGCCCCGGCCCTGCTGACCCTGCCGACCGACCGCAAGCGTCCGCTGGAGCTGGACTACCGCGGCGCGTTGATCGAAATCGCCCTGGAAGCGCCGCTGACCCAGGCACTGAAGGCGCTGAGCCTCAAGCACGGCGCCACCCTGTACATGACGCTGCTCGCGGCGTGGGCGGTGGTCATCTCGCGGCTGTCGGGGCAGACCGACGTGGTGATGGGCACGCCGGTGGCCAACCGCGCCCGCAGCGAAACCCAGGGCTTGATCGGGTTCTTCGTCAACACGCTGTCGGTGCGCGCGCAGTTGGACGACAACCCGACGGCGTCGGCGCTGATCGAGCGCATGAAGGCGCAGGTGCTGTCGGCGCAGGAATATCAGGGCCTGCCGTTCGAGCAGGTGGTGGAAGTGGTCAATCCGGCGCGCAGCCTGGCGTATGCGCCGATCTTCCAGACCATGCTGGCCTGGCAGAACAACGAATCGGGCGACCTGCGGTTCGGCGGCCTGGAAGCGCGGCATCTGCGCATGCCGCATGCGGTGTCGAAGTTCGACCTCACCCTGAGCCTGGGCGAAGGCGAAGACGGCGGTATCGTGGGCGTGGTGGAGTATTCGACCTCGCTGTTCGACAAGGCTACCGTCGAGCGTTATTTCGGCTATCTGGGACAGGTGCTGCGCGGCATGGCCGCGGACGCGACACGGCCGGTGGCCCGACTGCCGATGCTGGGCGAAGACGAATACCGGCAGGTCGTGCACACCTGGAATGCGACGGGGCGCGATTTCGGCCCGTGGCGCCCGGTGCATGCGTTCGTGGAAGACCATGCCGCGTCGTCGCCCGACGCCGAGGCGGTGAGCTGCGGCGACCGGACCCTGGACTACGCGACGCTGAATGCCGGCGCCAACCGTCTCGCGCACTGGCTGCGCGACCAGAGTGTGGGCACGGACGCGCTGGTGGGGCTGTACGTGCAGCGCTCGGTCCTGGCGATCGAAGCGGTGCTGGGGATCATGAAATCCGGCGGCGCCTACGTGCCGGTGGATGTCGCCTATCCGCAGGAGCGGGTCGCGGAAATGCTGGCCGACGCGCGTCCGGCGCTGATCCTCACCGACGCGGCGAGCCGCGCGGCGCTGGAGGCGGCGCTGTCGGGCATCGATGCGCCGCCGCCGGTGTTCGAGATCGACGGCGACAGGTCGCAGTGGTCGGACGCCTCGACGGCGAACCTGTCGCCGCAGGACACCGGGCTGACCGCCGGACACTTGGCGTACGTGATCTACACCTCCGGTTCGACCGGTACGCCGAAGGGCGTGATGGCGCGGCATGCCGGCCCGACGGCGCTGATGCATGCGCTGCGCGAGCCGCTGGGACTGTCGGCGCAGACGCAGGTGCTGCAGTTCGCGTCCTTCAGCTTCGACGCGTTCGTGCTGGAATGGGTGATGGCATTCGCCGGCGGCGGCGCGCTGCATCTGGCCGAGCCGGGCGAGCTGCTGCTCGGCGAAGCGCTGGAGGCGATGGTCGCGCAGCGCCGGATCACGCACATGTTCCTCACTCCTTCGCTGCTGTCCTCGCTGCCGGAGACGGTGCGGCTGGCATCGCTGCACACGCTGGTCTGCGGCGGCGAAGCGGTGCCGCCCTCGCTGCTGCGGCGCTGGAACCACGGCCGTCGCTTCATCAACGGCTACGGCCCGACCGAGACCACCGTGGTCAGCGTGACCTATGAGGTGCCCGCGGAACTCGACGCGATGGAGGATCTGCCGATCGGCCGGCCGGTGACCAACGACCGCGTCTACATCCTCGATGCCCATCTGCAGCCGGTGCCGGTGGGCGTGAGCGGCGAGCTGTACATCGGCGGCGCGGGCGTGGCGCGCGGCTATCTGCGCCGGCCGGAGCTGACCGCCGAGCGCTTCATCGACAGCCCGTTCGTCGCGGGCGATCGCCTGTACCGCACCGGCGACGTCGGCCGCTGGCGCGCCGACGGCCTGATCGATTACCTGGGCCGCAACGACTTCCAGGTGAAGATCCGCGGTTACCGGATCGAGCTGGGCGAGATCGAATCGAAGCTGGCGACGCTGCCGGGCGTGAAGGAAGCGGTGGTGCTGGCGCGCGAGGACGTGCCGGGGCACAAGCAGCTGGTGGCATACTACCTGCGGCATGACGCCGTCGACGCGGGCACTCAGGCAGATCCCGAACGCCTGCGCGCGCAGCTGCAGTCGCTGCTGCCGGATTACATGGTGCCGACCGCGTTCGTGCCGCTGGATGCCTGGCCCCTGACCGGCAACGGCAAACTGGACCGCAAGGCGCTGCCGGCGCCGGACGGCGCGACGGTGCTGGCCGGTCGTCCGTTCGTCGCGCCGCGCACGCCGATCGAGGAAGTGCTGGCGGCGATGTGGGCCGAACTGCTGGGCGTGGAACAGGTCGGCGTCCACGACAACTTCTTCGACCTCGGCGGCCACTCGCTGATGGCGATGCGCCTGATCGCGGCGATCCGCGACACCTTCGGCATCAGCCTGCCGCTGAAGATGTTCTTCGAAACCCCGACGATCGAGCACATGGGCCACTGCCTGTTGCCGGACGAGGTCTGACCGCGACGTCCTCCCGCCGCAGGGCTCGCGTATCCTGATGCGATACGAATCCGCGCAGGGGGCGGACAGGGCATGCATATGGGCGGATGGCGGGTCTGGTGTTGTGCGGCGGTGCTGTGGGCGTCGTTTCCGGCGATGGCGCAGCAGCGGGTCGATGCCGTGCAGGCCACGCCCGGGCAGGCCGAGCCCGGGCCGGCCAGGCCGGCACAGGTCGATCTGACCCCGTTCCTGCGCAGGGACGGTTACCAGGACATCAAGATTTCGCCGACCGGCGAGTACTACGCCGCGACGGTGCCGCTGGAGGACCGCACCATCCTGGCGGTGCTGCGGCGCAGCGACAAGGCGGTCACCGCCAAGCTGGCGATCGGCGAAAACGCGATCGTCGACCAGTTCTGGTGGGTGAACGACGAACGGGTGATGGCCAGCGTCGCCGAAAAGATCGGCCGCAACGACGTGCCCAGCCCCACCGGCGAACTGGTCGCGGTCAACGTCGACGGCCAGCGCGGCAAATGGCTCACCCATCGCTATGCCGACACTTACACGTTGATGTACGACGACCTGCCGGACGACGACCGCTACGTTCTCATCACCGCGGTCGCCTGGGGCGAGAATCCGGAAACGGTGCTGGAAAGGATGGATGTCTACGACGGCCGACACCGGGCGGTGTCGTCGGCGCCGGTGCGCAACGCGCGCTTCACGACCGACCGCGCCGGCGCGGCCCGGTTCGCGCGCGGCGCGGGCAACGACAACGTCAGCAAGCTTTACCACCGCGAGAAACAGGGCGCGCCCTGGGTGCTGATCAACGACGAATCGGTCAGCGGCGTCGTCGAGCATGCCGTCGGGTTTTCCGCCGATGGCCTGACCGCGTACCTGCAGATCGAGCGCAAGACGGGGCCCGATGCGATCGTCGCCTGGGATCCGGCGACCGGCGAACGCAAGGAAGTGCTCGCGGATCCCGTCGTCGATCCATACGCGTATCTGGCTGCCGTCGACAGCGATGTGCCGGTCGGCGTCAGCTTCATGCATGATCGCATTCGCACGCGTTTCTTCGATCCGCAGTCGCCCACCGCGAAGCTCTATCGCCAGTTGGAGAAAGCGTTCCCCGACAGCGCGGTCGCGGTCACCTCCGCGACGAAGGACGGCAAGCTTTTGCTGGTGCAGGTCTGGAGCGACCGCAATCCCGGCGATTTCTACCTCTTCGACACCGCGAAAAAACAGGTCGATCTGGTGTTCAGTCGCAAAAGCTGGTTCAAGCCGGCCGATCTCCCGCCCACCCGCAGCGTCGAGATCGCGGCGCGCGACGGTCTCAAGCTGCACGGCTATCTCACCCTGCCGAAGGGCAAGGATGCGGGCGCGCCGCAGTCGATGGTGCTGTTGCCGCACGGCGGCCCGTTCGGCGTGTTCGACGAGTGGGGGTACGACAACGAAACCCAGATGCTCGCCGCCGCCGGCTACGCGGTGCTGCGCGTCAATTACCGCGGTTCGGGCAATTATGGCCGCCGTTTCCACCAAGCCGGCGCGCGCGAATGGGGCGGCCAGCTGCAGGACGACCTCACCGACGCCACCCGCTGGGCCATCGCGCAGCGCATCGCCGATCCGCAGCGCATCTGCATCTACGGCGCGAGCTACGGCGGCTATGCGGCGCTGATGGGCGCGGCGAAAGAACCCGATCTCTACCGCTGCGCCGCCGGCTACGTCGGCGTCTACAACCTGGAAAAGATGCACAAGGACGATGCCCGTGCGGCGCGCGCGATGCGCAACTGGGCGAACGACTGGCTGGGTGATCGCGACGACATGGCCGCGATCTCGCCGACGACGCTCGCGCACCGGATCAAGGTGCCGGTGTTCCTCGCCGCAGGCGGCAAGGATCTGCGCGCGCCGGTGGAGCACACCGAGCAGATGGAGAAGGCGCTGAAGAAGGCCGGCGTGCCGGTGGAAAGCCTGTACTTCCCGAACGAGGGGCACGGCTTCTACACCGAGCCGCACCAGCGCGAGTTCTACACGAAACTGCTCGGATTCCTGTCGCGCCACCTCGGCGGCGCGGCCGCGAAGTGAAGGCTGCGGCTCGCGGTGCGAATTGCGCCGCGGGCGTTACTCCGCTTCGGCGGCGCGCAGATACGGTTCGACCGTACCTTTGAGTTTCATCGTCATCGGCTGGCCGCGGCGGTCCAGCGCCTTGCCGGCGATCACCCGTACCCAGCCTTCGCTGACGCAGTATTCCTCGACGTTGTTGCGGTCCACGCCGTTGAAGCGGATGCCGATGCCGCGTTCGAGAAGTTCGGCATCGTAGAACGGGCTGCGCGGATCGTTGCAGAGGCGGTCGGGAAGCGTATCGGTCATGGCGATGGAGCCGGGGCTGCGAAAGACGGCCAAGGATACGCAATCGCCCGGCGCCGGCCTACCCGGCCATCCTCAGGTCACGCGTTCGCCGCGCGACAGCGGATCGGGCAAGGCCTCGCCGGCACCGACGAAGCCCAGCGACACTGAATTCAGGCAATGGCGCTCGCCGGTGGGCTGCGGACCGTCCGGGAACACGTGGCCGAGGTGACTGCTGCAGCGCTTGCAGACGATCTCGACCCGGACCATGCCGTAGCTGGCGTCGCGGATGCGGCCGATGTGGGCTTCGTCGTAGGGAGCGAAGAAACTCGGCCAGCCGGTGCCGGAATCGAACTTCGCGTTCGAGCGGAACAGCGGCAGCCCGCAGAAACGGCAGACGTAGACGCCCTCGCGCTTGTTGTCGAGGAACACCCCGCAGAACGGCGCCTCGGTGCCGTGGGTCAACAGCACGCGCCGTTCTTCCGGCGACAGCGCAGCGGCCAGGGTCTCGCGCTGGGCGTCGCTGGGTGGCGACAGATCGAAAACGGACATCGGGTTCTCCAGAGTACGGGGCGGAATACCGCATGATCAGGCTGCGGTGTGCCGCGGCGTCGGCCTGAATGAATGGGAAAAATGGTCACTTGATGCCGCAGTTGATGAGTTCAGGGCCATCGGACTTGACGTAAATGGCAGTGTTTCCAGTCTTATCGCTATGCAGGAGCAGCCGATCGAAAGCAGGCGAGGAAGAAAGCTCAATGGGAATAGCGTAACCATTTGCATTGGCGAGCAGAGATACGGATTGCCCGGAGTGTTTATGCCGGAACTCAATGCTGCCCTTGGGGCGGATGACCAGACCCGTACCGTCCGCATTGAACTGCAAAGAGTCTTTAGGACTGTTGTCCGGATCCTCGCAGAGAACCCAAGTGCCGACGAGCCAATCCGCCTTCGACTCCGGAGTCTCCGAAGCTGTAGCGCCCAAAGAAGCCAAGAGACACAGCAGTCCCGCCATCACTTTGCGACACGTCATAACGACCTCAAATAAAAAGAATCATCCAATGATCGACCGATTAGGATAGGCCTGCGGGTTGATCGGTTGCATCGGCGATATACCCGCTCCACTGCCGCCGCGCGTTGGCGATGATCGCACGCATGCGCTCGCGATCCTGCAGCCGAGACACCGGCTCGGCGCCCAAGCGCAGCGCGACTTCGCGCATCCTGCTGTCGATGTCGTAATGCGCGCCGCTGCGCTTGTCCTGGAATGCGCGCCGCGACATGCCCAGACGCGCCGCGAAGGCGTGCAGCTCGTCCAGATCGTCGGCCAGCAGATGCGCCCAGCGCCGCCCGCGCCACTGGAACACTGCGTTGTCGACGTACACGGCCATGCGCGACAGTGAAGCATGGCGGCAACGCTGGCGCAAAAAGCATCGACAGAACGGGATTCCGAAGTCGATTCCCGGCTTTGATTCCACGCGCAGCGGCCCCATCATGCCGCGATGAATACACCGCCCGCCGCATCTGTCGACCCGCAATCCCCCGAATCTCCTGAACAGATGCCGCTGACCGCGGCCAAGGTCGCCAACGCCCGCAGCGAAAGCCAGATCCTGCGCGAGCTGGTGCCGTATCTGCGCCCGTTCATGACCCGCATCCTGCTGGCGCTGGCGCTGGTGGTCGCCGGCAAGGTCGCCGGCCTCGCGGTGCCGCTGGTGCTGAAGAAACTGGTGGATGCGCTGGACATCGGCGCGCTCGACAAGGGCGACGCCGCGGCCGTGCTGGTGATGCCGGTCGCGCTGCTGCTGGCCTACGGCGCCTCGCGCGTCGGCATGACCCTGTTCGCCGAGGTGCGGCAAATCGTGTTCGCGCGGGTGATGGCGCGGGTCTCGCGCCGGGTCACATTGCAGGTGTTCCGCCATCTGCACGCGCTGTCGCTGCGTTTCCATCTGGCCCGCCGCACCGGCGGCGTCGCCCGCGACATCGAACGCGGCGGTTCCGCCATCTCCGACCTGCTCGACTGGATGATCTACACCATCCTGCCCACGTTGTTCGAGATCGTGCTGGTGACCGGCGTGCTGGTGTGGATGTACGACTGGGGCTTCGCGGCGATCGTCATCGCGACGTTGATCGCGTACATGATCTTCACCTTCATGATCACCGAATGGCGCACGCGTTATTACCGCGCCGCGGTCGAGGCCGACACCCGCGCCAACGAGCGTGCGGTGGATTCGCTGCTGAACTACGAAACGGTGAAGTATTTCGGCAACGAGGAGCACGAGGCGAAGCGTTACGACCAGAGCCTGCAGCATCGCGAGGAAGCGCAGGTAATGAGCCGCAAGACCCTCGGCCTGCTCAATCTCGGCCAGGTCACCATCGTCGCGCTCGGCGTCACCGCGATGATGTGGCGAGCGGCCGCCGGCGTGGTGGATGGCACCATGACCATCGGCGGCCTGGTCTTCGTCAATGCGGTGCTGTTGCAGCTCTCGGCGCCGCTCAATCTGCTGGGCATGATGTATCGCGAGGTCAAACAGGCCTTCACCAATCTCGAACGCCTGTTCGGGCTGCTCGACGAAAGCATGGACGTGCGCGACCGCGACAACGCGGCGCCGCTGCGCGCCACCCAACCGAAAGTGGTGTTCGATCGCGTCCGCTTCGGCTACGACCCGCGCCGCGAAATCCTGCGCGAGGTGAGTTTCGAAGTGCCGCGCGGCGGGACGCTGGCGGTGGTCGGTCACTCCGGTTCCGGAAAATCCACGCTCGCCCGGCTGCTGTACCGCTTCTACGATGTCGACGACGGCAGCATCGCGATCGAAGGCGACGACGGCGCGCTGCGCGACATACGCGACTACACCCAGGCCTCGCTGCGCAAGGCGATCGCGATCGTGCCGCAGGATACGGTGCTGTTCAACGACACCATCTACTACAACATTCTCTACGGGCGCCCCGACGCGACGCGGGAAGAGGTCGAGCAGGCTGCGCGCGCCGCGCATATCCACGCGTCTATCGTCGGTCTGCCCGACGGTTACGAAACCGAGGTCGGCGAGCGCGGACTGAAATTGTCCGGCGGCGAAAAACAGCGCGTCGCCATCGCCCGCGCGCTGCTGAAGAATCCCGCGATCCTGATCTTCGACGAAGCGACTTCCGCACTGGATTCGAAATCCGAAAAAGCGATCCAGGCCGAACTCGACCGCATCGCGCAGGGGCGCACGACCTTCGTCATCGCGCATCGCTTGTCGACGGTCATGAATGCGGACGAGATCCTGGTGATGGATCAGGGCCAGATCGTGGAACGCGGCCGTCACGGCGAACTGCTCGCACGTGGCGGGCATTACCCCCAGATGTGGACGCTGCACCAGCAGGAACGTGAGCAAGCGCACACCGCAGCCTGAACGCGGGCGCGGCGCTTGACGCGCGCGGAACACGCTCGCAGTATGCGGACATCGTGTTTTGCGGGGTCACCAGGATGTGGCGCTCGATCTTTGTATGGATCGTATTGTTGGCGGCGAGCGTGCTTGTCGCCCTGCTCGGTTGGCAGAATCGCGGCCTGCGCGCGGATCGCGACTGGCTGACGGATCGCGCCGCGTACGCCTATCCCGGTATGTATGTCCCGGTGGTCGAAACCACCGCGCTGGACGGCGCGAAGCTCGCACTGGGCGAGCCGTCGGGCGAACGCCAGATCCTCTTCTTCTTCAATCACACCTGCAAATACTGCCGCGCGTCCGCGCCGACGGTGGCAGGGACCGCGCGCGCGATCGAGAAAGAGTTCGGTGATCGCGTCGCGGTGATAGGCGTCTGCCAATGCGATGCCGCGCAGGCCGATGCGTTCGTCCGCGCGCATGGCTTCGATTTCCCGGTTGCGCTGTTGAACGCGCCGCGCGAACTCATGCTGTATCGCGCGCGCGGCGTGCCGCTGCTGCTCGCGATCGATCGCGATGGCCGCGTCCGCCACGCGATACAGGGTGTCTTCGATACCAGGGAACAGGTCGACGATCTTCTCGCCGAACTGCGACGCAAGGATGCGCCGCCGCGGCCACGCACAGGGAGTTGATGATGAAGAAGACACGAAAGTTCTGGCGCAAGGGTCTGCTGGTCGCGGTGTTCGTCTGTGCGATGGGCTTCGGCGCGATGCAGGCGTTTGCCAGCGCCATCGACCGGCCGGGCAAGGAGCAGCGCGGTTACTGCGACGACGTATGGCCGTGCATGTCCGCCTGCGGCGAAGCCGGCGGCACCTCACGGACCATGCCCAACGGTGGCCGCTTGTGCGATTGCTGCGCGCCGGAATAAGCGCGTTGTCGCGATATCCGCGCCAGGGACGGCGCGACCATTCCGTTGCAGAGCCGCCAGGAAGGCGACATGCAGCGTCAACAAGGAGTGTCGATATGAAGATGCGCAGAATGTCGTTCCGTTCGCTGATCCTGGGGGCCGCGTTCGTTGCGGCGATGGGTTTCGGTGCCGCCCAAGCCGTCGCCACCGAGACCGGCACTGCCGGTACCCAGTACGAAAGCTGCAATGCCTGGGCATGCAGGAGCGAATGCCCGGGTTTCGGCGGAAGTCTCGGCCCGGGTGGCCCGGGCAAGCCGTTGCAGTGCTACTGCTGCGGGTGATGGCTCGTTCCGCATGAAAAAGACGCTTTGCGTGATGCACGGCGTCTTTGGTTGGGGCGGTGCGCGATAGTGCTGCGCGATGAGCATGGCTTCGATAGCTGATGCGATGCCGTCCATGGCGAGAATAGTCGGCTTCGGAACGCCCGGCCCGCACATCCCTGTGCGTGCGTTCGCCGACGCGCGCGGCAATGCCGCGCGCGTCGGCTCACCCCTTGATACACACTACCTGACGCAGGGTGTGCACCACTTCCACCAGGTCGCTCTGCGCGGCCATCACCGCGTCGATGTCCTTGTAGGCGGCGGGCGATTCGTCGATCACGCCTTCGTCCTTGCGGCATTCGACGTGCGCCGTGGCCTCGCGGTGCTCCTTCAGTGTGATCCGCTGGCGCGCGGCGGTCCGACTCATCTTGCGGCCCGCGCCGTGGCTGCAACTGCAGAAACTGTCCGGGTTGCCCTTGCCGCGCACGATGAAACTCTTCGCGCCCATGCTGCCCGGAATGATGCCCAGCTCGCCCGCGCGTGCGCTGACCGCGCCCTTGCGGGTGACCAGCAGCGACTGACCGAAATGTTCCTCGCGCTGCACATAGTTGTGATGGCAGTTCACCGCCGTCTTTTCCAGCTGGAATTTCGGCAGGCGGTGATGCATCTCGTGCAGCACCCGGGCCATCATCGCCTCGCGGTTGGCGCGCGCGTAATCCTGGGCCCACGACACCGCTTCGACATAATCATCGAACAACGGCTCGCCTTCCATGAAGAACGCGAGATCGCGGTCCGGCACGTGGAAGCCCAGCACGCGATGCGCCAGCTGCTCTCGCGCCCGCTCGATGAAGTAGCTGCCGATCATATTGCCGGTGCCGCGCGATCCCGAGTGCAGCATCGCCCACACCGCGTCTTCCTCGTCGAGACAGATTTCGATGAAGTGGTTGCCGCCGCCGAGCGTGCCGATCTGCCTGTCGAGCTTGTCGGTGCGGATCTTGCGATGTCTGGACTTGATCGCGTCCAGCCGCTGCACCAGCCTGGACTGGGCGATGCGCGTCTCGATGCTGTCCGGCAGCTTGCGGTGGTCGCCGCCCTTGCCGTTGCCTACCGGCACGCTGCGCTCGATGGAATTGCGCAGCTGCGCCAGCGAGTCGGGAAGATCCTTGGCGCGCAGCGTGGTGCGCACCGCGGCCATGCCGCAGCCGATGTCCACGCCGACCGCCGCCGGGATGATCGCGCCGCGGGTCGGGATGACCGAGCCCACGGTCGCACCCTTGCCCAGATGCACGTCGGGCATCACCGCGACCCACGGCCCGACGAATGGAATCGAAGCGATGTTGCGCAACTGCTGGTGCGCTTCCGGTTCGAGCGGCACGCCCCGCACCCAGCCCTTGATCGGCGTGGCGCTCTCTTCGGCGTGCAGAAGTTGGAATGATGTGCTCATGTTCGTATCCAGTGCGCCGCAGGAACATTCCGGCGGCGCGTTGATTGAGGTCAGGCGTTGTCGTTGCGGAGTCGATAGTGCTTCAGTTCGCGTGCGTTGAGCTGGCGCTTGCTGCGGGCGTACACATCGTGGCGTCCGAACAGGGTTCGGTTGCTGGCGACCTTCCTGCTGTCGTCCCGGGTCGGACATTGATCGACCGGGATCCTGCGCAGCGCATCGATCGGAACTTCGTCCGCGATGCCCGCGCCGGGCAGCGGTGCGACTTCGATCCGATACCAGACGCCGTCGATCCGATGCAACTGGTTCTCCGGATCGATGACGCGAAGATCCGGCCTTACGCCGCCGTGGCGTTCCGCATGCGCGATCTGGCGTTGTCTGCGCTGTTTCCTGCGCGTGTCGATGCGGAAGTGGTTGCTCAGCAGAATGCCGTGTTCGGGGTGAACGTAGTATTTCGCCGACCATGACGACGACAGCGGTTCGTGCACGCGCCAACGACGGTTTGCGCAGAGTTCGCCATCGATCTCTACCACCTTGATCGCCACGAAATCCTCCAGGTGCTGATGGATATGCTGCTGCACGGTGTTGCGGCGGTCGATGCCGGCGCAGAGTTCCGAATACACCTTGTTCCACGGACGGCCGATCTGCGATGCGAGGAAGCGCTCCAGTGGGCGCAGGTTCTCGTTCAACCATTTGCGGCTCCGGTGTCGCTTGCGCAGGCCTTCCTGGCGGGGAGAGTCCTCCAGGTCGTCCGGTGCGGGTAGTTCGCTGCGATAACCGCCGCCGCGGCGCGGCCGCTCGACGATCACCTTGTACATGTCCTGGCGCATGATGCGTGTCTCTTCGTTGGAAGCCGTGCGCCGATCTGTTCGGTCGCACGGGTGTTCGTGTGTGTTTTCCTTCGATGCTTCGGATCCTGTCACGCGTGCGCGCACGCATCGATGCCATGGATCGTTGCCGCCACCCGCGTCGAGCATCGCGACGCAGCACTTGCGTGCCTCATTGGTGGGATTCCGCGGCTGCGCGACCCGTGCGCGGACTTCATTGTCCGGACGTTCGCGGCAGGATGCTTCGGAACTCGCTGGCTTGGATCGGGTTGCGTCGAATCGGCTCGCGTGCCAGAAAAAAGCAGCGCAAAGACTTTCGCGTCGCGAAGGATTCGCGCGCGTTTCGATGCAACGATCCGGAAGAACCGTTCGGGAAATCGTGTTTGCCGACCGTCGTGTTTGTCGAGCGCAGTGGTTGTGGAGCGCAGTGGTTGTGGAGCGCGTTAGCGGACGCGAAAAAGAAAAACCCCCGGATGGCTATCCGAGGGCGTTCGCGTGCCTCGGAGATCGGGGTGACCGATCTCCGGAAGAGGATCAGTCGTGGTGTGTGCCGTTGTCGCGCCGCAGGCGCCGATTGCCGCAATCCTTCGACAGCGCGCATGCGTCCGCATCGCGATGGAAGCGCGACGTTTCGAACGGGTTGGCGGTGCGGAAGGCGGGTTTCATTGGAGGACTCGGATGGAATTCGTGGTGTTCCGGCAGCGTTGAAACAAAGCGTTGCTGCGATGGGCGCGCACGTTACACCCGTATTTTTTCGATTGCAAACATTTTTTTTCACAAGTCGACGAGCGGCTCGACGAATGGATCGGCGATAGCGCAGTCTTGCCGCGTGCGAACGATGCCTGCGCGCAAACGATGCCGTACAAACGAAAGCGGGCGGCCGAAGCCGCCCGCGAATCGCATCGCTGTTGAATATCCGATTGGATATCCGATCGTTGCCGATTACTTCGGCATCAGCACCTTGTCGATCACGTGGATCACGCCGTTGCTCTGATACACATTCGCGATGGTGACCTTGGCACTGTTGCCCTTCGCGTCGGTCACGGTCACGTTCTTGCCCATCGCCTTGAACGTCAGCGGCTCGCCCTGCACCGTGGTGTAGGTGGCGGTGCCCTTGCCGGCTTTGATTCTCGCGGCGATCGCCTTGCTGTCGATGCGGCCCGGGACCACGTGATAGGTGAGGATGCCGGAAAGCGCGGCTTTGTTCTCGGGCTTCAGCAGCGTGTCGACAGTGCCGGCCGGCAGCGCGGCGAATGCGGCGTTGGTCGGCGCGAACACAGTGAACGGGCCCGCGCTCTTCAGCGTCTCGACCAGACCGGCGGCTTTCACCGCGGCAACCAGCGTGGTGTGGTCTTTCGAGTTCACCGCCTTGTCGACGATGTCCTTCGTCGCCAGCATCGGTGCACCGCCGACCATCGGATTCTTGCCGCCGTGCATGCCGCCTTCATGATGCCCCGCAAGGGCGATGCCGGCGAATGCAACGGAGGCGGTCAGTGCGATCGTGAGTAGTTTGATCTTCATCGGGAGTGTCTCTCGTAGTTGGGGGAGGACCGGTCCTCCGCGCCGGGGAGGGCGGCACGGAGGTTGCGCGGAAGACCGGTACGGAGACCATTACGGGGAGTTGCGGACCATGGATGCAGCGCGCGGGAAATAATTCAGTAAAGCGTGCGAACTCCGATGCGCTACCGCACGCGGCACGCGGCATTGCGCAACGGAATTTTCACTTCAGCAGCGGCGCCAGCGCGGGCCAGACGTGATCGCGCAGTTTCGGCTGCGCCGCGGCGGTCGGATGCAGGCGGTCGGCCTGGAACGCGCGATCGTCCATCGCGACCGGTTCCAGCAGGAACGGCAGGAACGCGGTCTTGTGCTGCTGCGAGAGTTCGCGGAACGCGCGTTCGAAGCCCTGGGTGTAATCGGGGCCGTAGTTCGGCGGCAGACGCATGCCGATCAACAGCACTTTCGCGTTCGCGGCTTTCGCCGCGGCGATCATCTTCGTGAGGTTGGCGCGGGTCTGCGCCAGCGGCAATCCGCGCAGGCCGTCGTTGGCGCCGAGTTCGATCACCACCACGGTCGGCCTGTGGCGCTTGAGTTCGGCCGCGATGCGCGCCGCGCCGCCGGCGGTGGTTTCGCCGCTGATGCTGGCGTTGACCACGCGCCAGCCGGGTTTTTCTTTCGCGATCTTCTGTGCGGTCAGCGACACCCAGCCCTGCGCCGCGGTGAGTCCGTACGAAGCCGACAGCGAATCGCCCATCACCAGCACGGCGCGCTGCGCCGCCGGGGTGGCGACAGCCGCAGCCCCGGCGCTCGCAGCCGTCGCAGGTTTGCGCGCGGGCTGCGCGCCGGTGGCGAACGCGAAGCACGCGGCGACCAGCGCGACGGCGGCGATGAAGGGGCGACGGGGGAAGGTCGTCTTCATGGAAATCCTGTAGTCGTGTCGAATGGGACGAAGTGTGGCCGGCGGCGATGCGACGCAAGCGGACGCCGGCTTCGGCCCGGAGCCGCGTTCAGCCGAAGCGCGTCTTCAGCATCGCGTAACAGCTGCGCAGCGCCTGCGCTTCGCCGCCGGCGGGGCGGCCGTGGCGGTCGCTGTCGTTCCAGCTGTAGACATCCAGATGCGCCCACGGCAATTCTGCTGGCACGAAGCGTTCGAGATAGAGCGCGGCGGTGATGCAGCCGGCCATGCTGGTCGCGCCGCTGTTGGCGAGATCGGCGATGCCGCTGGTGAAATAGCGCAGGTAGGGACGATGCAGCGGCATCCGCCACAGCGGGTCGAACCCGCGGATGCCGGCGGCCAGCCAATCGTCGGCGAGCGCGTCGTCGTTGCTGAACAGCGCCGGCAGATCGGGACCGAGCGCGATCCGCGCGGCGCCGGTCAGCGTGGCGAAATCGAGGATCAGCTGCGGCGATTGTTCGACGGCGTAGGTCAGCGCGTCGCACAGGACGATGCGGCCTTCGGCGTCGGTGTTGTCGATCTCGATGCTGACGCCCTTGCGCGTGGCGATGACTTCGCCGGGGCGGTAGGCGTTCGGACCGATCGCGTTCTCCACCGCCGGCACCAGCAGGGTGATCCGCACAGGCAGTTTGCGCGCCATGATCAGTTCGGCCAGCGCGATCGCGTGCGCGGCGCCGCCCATGTCTTTCTTCATGTTGCGCATGCCGGCGGCGGCCTTGATGTTCAGGCCGCCGGTGTCGAAGCACACGCCCTTGCCGACGATGGCGACGTGCGGATGCGCAGCGTCGCCCCAGCGCAGCACGATCAGTCGCGGCGCGCGGTGCGAGGCGCGGCCGACCGCGTGGATCGCCGGGAAGTTGTGGGTCAGCAGATCGTCGCCGGTCAGCACGTCGATGTCGGCGCCGTGGGTCTGCGCGATGTCGCGCGCCACCGCTTCCATCTCGTCCGGACCCATGTGTTCGGTCGGGGTGTTGATCAGGTCGCGCGTGCGGATGCAGGCCGCGAGCTGCGCGGCGGTGTCGGCGTCGATATCGCAGACCAGTCGCGCCGGTGCGCGGGTCGCGTCGCGATACCGGGTGAAGCGGTAGCTGCCCAGGCCCCAGCCCAGTTGCAGCGCGGCGGTCGCGGCGTCGTCGAGCGGGTCGGCAAGCCGCCACTCGCCGGCGGGCAATGCGTAGGGCGCGTGCGCGTAGGCGAAGGGATCGTGGGCGTCGCCGATGCCCAGCACCGCGCCGGCCAGACCGTCGCTGCCCGGCAGCAGCGCATGGCTGCCGGCGGCGGCGGTGAACTGCTGCGCTTTCAGCCAGGCCTGCAGCGTGGCCGGCTGGCGCGCGCACCAGTCCGCGAACGCGGCAGCGGTCACGACGTACAGCGGCAGGGCAGGCGTATCCGCGTGGTCGGCGGTGGCGATGAGGCCGGGCAGAGCGGTCATGTTCGGATCCCGTGGGAATGCGTTGCGGGGTGCGGATCGGCCGGGGCGTCGGCCATGCCATCCAGCAGATCGGCCAGCGCGGCCATGTCGGCGACGATCAGATCGGGCGCGATGTCGTCGTGCGGCCAGTGCGGATGCTGCGCGCGGGCGTCGTCGCGATGCACCCACGCGGTGCGCAGGCCGGCGCGCGCGGCGCCCAGTACGTCCATCTCGATGTGATCGCCGACGTGCAGCACCTCGCCCGGTGCGCAGCCGAGGCGTTCGCAGGCGGCCAGGAAGATGCCGGGGTCGGGCTTGGCGGCGCCGTGTTCGCGCGCGCCCAGCTGGAACGCGAAATGATGATCCAGCCCGATCGCGGCCAGGTCGGCATTGCCGTTGCTCAACGCCGCCACCGGCAGCTTCGCGCTGATCCGCGCCAGCGCGTCGATCGCGTCGGGATAGCACTCCACGCGGTTGCGCTCGGCGTAGAACACGTCGTAGGCCGGGCCCGCCAGCGCCGGATCGTCGCCGGACTCCCGGAACGCGTGTTCCAGCGTAAGCAGGCGCAGCGCGCTCATGTCGTGCAGCAGATGCGGGTGCGCGTCGAACACCCGTTCCCGCAGGGCCCGCATTTCCACGATGGGAAAGCGTTCGGCGGTGCGCGGGCTGTGGATGCGCAGCCAGTCGTCGAGCACCCGTTCGATCCGCGCGCCGATGGGCGGGAACGGCCAGAGGGTGTCGTCCAGGTCGAGGGTGATGGCGCGGATGATGAAGTTCACCCGGCGAGTTTAGCGCGCGCTTTCTGCCGCCGCCCGGTGTCGTTGGCCATGCGCCATCTGATCACTCCAGCAACTGCGCCCAGGTGCCGAGGCCGTCGACCCGTTCCAATACCACCTTCGTGCAGGCCAGCAGCGGTACCGCCAGCAGCAGGCCGATGATTCCCCACAGCCAGCCGAACACCATCAGCCCCAGGATCAGCACCAGCGGCGACAGCGCCATGCGCCGGCCGAGCAGGATCGGCGTGACGAACTGGCCTTCGATCGTGTGCAGCAGCAGATAGATGGCGGACGGCAGCAGGGCTTTCAGCGGCGCGTCGAAATGCACGAAGCCCAGCAGCATCATGGCCATGATGCCGATCAGCGGCCCCACGTACGGCGCATAGTTCAGCAGCGCCGCCAGCGTGCCCCACATCAGCGCTTCCGGGATCGCCAGCCCCAGCCACACCAGCACGCCGGCGAAGGCCAGCCCCAGCAGGGTGTTGATGATGGTGATGGTCAGCACATAGCGCGACATCTCGCGCTCGATCGACTGCAGGATATCCAGGGTCAGCTTCTTCTTCTGCCAGCCCGGCAGCAGCGCCAGCACCCTGCGCTGCAGATTCGCGCCGTAGATCATGAAGAACAGGGTCAGCAGCACCACCGCCAGCACCGATGCGATCATCCGCGGCGTCGTGGTGAGTGAGCGGAACGGGTCGTTGACCTCGGTCCGGACCAGGCGCACCGCGTTGACGTCTTCGCCGCCGGCGACGCGGGCGATGCTTTCTGCGCCTTTCTTCGCATCCTGCACCGGCTTGACCACCGCGCGCAGTTTTGGCGCGATCTCGCGCAGCTGGTGAGGCATCTCGCGCATCAGTTTGCCCGCGGGTTCCGCCATCAGGCTGCCCAGCAGCACCGCGCAGGCCAGGCCCGCGGACAGCACCGCCAGCGCGCCGACGAAACGCGGGATGTGGATTTTTTCCAGGGTGCGGATGATCGGGTTGCCGATCAGCGCGAAGAACATCGCCAGCAGCACCGGCAGCAGCAGTTCCTGGGTCGCCCACAGCGTGTAGGCCACCGCGAGCGACGCCAGCACGATCGCGGCGGTCGAAGAGCGCGGGCGCGGCGCCGGTGCGGGTGTGGGTGTGGGTGTGGGCGCCGCGTTGGCAGACGATGTTTCGCCGCCTGCCTGGTCGCTGCCGCCGGGATTCGGGCTGATGTCGATGCTGTCGGCCATGTCGGCGTCCGCGCAGGAAAGACGGTGAGCTTAATGCTTTGGCCGCAGCCCGATGGCCGCCGCCCGCTGCGAATGCGCGCAGCGGGCGAATTGCACGGGGTTTCGGCGAAAACCGTGCTTATCGCATCTGCAGATCGCCCTGGCCGCCGTTGCGCCAGATGCGCAGCACCAGCGGATCCGGACGCTCGCCGAAACCTGCGCGGAAGCCGCCGAGGTCGCTGAACTGGCCTACGCTGGCGGCCTGCACCACGTCGCCCTTGCGCAGGCCGTTGCGGGCGGCGCGGCTGCCGGCCGTCACCGCATCCACCAGCACGCCGGACGCGCCCTGGCGGCGCAGCGATTCGGGCAGCTCGGCGAAGCTGGCGCCGGCCAGGCGCGGGTCGAGGCTGGCGCCGTCGATCTCGCGCGGCTGCTCGCGCAGGGCCGCGACGATCTTCAGCGGCTTGCCGTCGCGACGCACGTCCAGCGCGATCTTCGAATTCACCGGCTGCAGGCCCTGGATGTTGCGCAGCGACGCGCTGTCGTCCACGCGCTGGCCGTTGGCGGCCACGATCACGTCGCCGACCTTCAGTCCCGCGCGCGCCGCGGTCGAATCCGGATGCAGACGGGTCACCACCGCGCCGCGCGCCTGATCCAGGCCCAGCGCGTCCGCGATCCGCGCGTCCACGTCCTGGCTGTCGATGCCCAGCGTGCCGCGCCGCACGGCGCCGCCGGTCAGCAACTGCTCCATGATGCTGCGGGCGAGACTGGTGGGAATCGCGAAACCCAGGCCGATGTTGCCGGCCTGGCTGCCGCGCGGATTGAAGCTGGCGGTGTTGATGCCGATCAGTTCGCCGCGCAGATTGACCAGCGCGCCGCCGGAGTTGCCCGGATTGATCGACGCGTCGGTCTGGATGAAG
The DNA here is from genome assembly GCA_046590925.1 of Lysobacteraceae bacterium. Lineage (GTDB taxonomy): Bacteria > Pseudomonadota > Gammaproteobacteria > Xanthomonadales > Xanthomonadaceae > Lysobacter_I. The sequence continues at coordinate 31,227 of JBKJTC010000215.1, forward strand.
TTCTGGAAGCCCAGTCCCGGCAGGTTGCTGCGCCCCACCGCCGAGACGATGCCCGAGGTCACGGTCTGGCCGACGCCGAACGGGTTGCCCACCGCGACCACGAAATCGCCGACCCGCAGCTGGTCGGAGTTCGCCAGCGATAGTGCGGTGAGCTTGTCGGCCGGAATCTTCATCAGCGCCACGTCGGTATCGGCGTCGGAGCCCAGGAATTCGGCCTTCAGCTCGCGGCCGTCGGCCAGCGTCACCGAGACGTCGTCCGCGCCCTCGATCACGTGATGGTTGGTCAGCACCAGCCCGCGCGTCGCATCGACGATCACCCCCGAACCCAGCGATTCGTTGATCTGCTCCTGGCTCATGTCCGGGAACATGCGCCGGAAGATCGGGTCGGCGAACGGGCTGACCCGGATCCGCTGCTTGGTGCGCACGCTCACCACCGCCGGCATCACCTGCTGCAGCATCGGCGCCAGCGAGGGCAGCGCCTGACCGTCGCCGGTGGCGGTCGGCAGCGCTGCGACCGCCGGTATCGTCGTCGTCGTCGGCACGGCCGGCGCGGCCATGACCGGCGGCTGCAGGCCTTCGCGTATCCAGGTGGCGGCGAACCCCCCGAACGCAGCGGCGGCGGTCAAGGCGAGTAACAGGGAGGTCTTCTTGACGCGGGTGCGTTCGGCGGGGGCGGTCATGGGCGTCTTGACGGTGTCGATGGGCGGTGCCGGGTGGGCGCGGGAGGCGTTGGCGGGCGTTCACGATGTGAGCTGAAGATCGCGGCGGCAGCCCCCGGAATCAAGTCCCGGAAGCCGTGTCCGATGGCCTGCCAAGGGGTCCGGAGTCTCCCGGATACGGGCTAAACCGGGCATGAAACCGGTCACAAATCGGCTTCGCCTCGGTGATCGGGGTCCGGAGAGCCGCTGCCGGGCGTACGAAGTGATTTCCGAGCCGTCAAGCCGTTGACTTGGATCGTTCCGGGGCGTAGCTTGGCCTCCCGCAGCGCCACTATATCTTGGGGTGTCAGTGGCCAGTAGCCCTACCGATGGTGTTTCACGGAAACATTTGTTCCACGGAAGATCGGGGCTGAAAGCGTCGCCGCATCAGGAAATATAGGAGATAGGCGAGCAATACCGGGTCGTTAAAGGAGCATCACTTCGTGGTTTGATCCGGAACCGCATCACAGAATCCGCTGATAGCGTAGAGCAGGGGCTCCGCTTCCGGCAATCAGAAAACAGGTCGCGGCCATGCCGCCGCCGCAACATATCGAGGAAGGTAAATTGATGAGCACTGTGCGTCTTGAAGCGGTCGCGAAAGCGGGCGCCGCTGCCGTAATTCCGATGCAGCCGGCGTCGTGGGATATCTGGGACAAGAAATACCGGCTCAAGACCAAGCAGGGCGATGACGTCGATACCGACATCGACGGCACCTACCAGCGCGTCGCCCGCGCGCTGTCCGATGCCGAGCCCAGCGGCGAGAAGCAGAAGTACTGGTACGAACGCTTCCTCTGGGCGCTGCGCCGCGGCGCGATCCCCGCCGGCCGCATCACCTCGAATGCGGGCGCGCTGGAACACAAACCGGCCACCTCGACCATCAACTGCACCGTGTCGGGCACCATCACCGACTCGATGGACGGCATCCTCGAAAAGGTCCACGAAGCCGGCCTCACCCTGAAGGCGGGCTGCGGCATCGGCTACGAATTCAGCACCCTGCGTCCGCGCGGCGCGTTCGTCGCCGGCGCCGGCGCCTACACCTCCGGGCCGATGTCCTTCATGGATATCTACGACAAGATGTGCTTCACCGTGCCCTCGGCCGGCGGCCGTCGCGGCGCGCAGATGGGCACGTTCGACATCGCCCACCCGGACGTACGCGACTTCATCCGCGCCAAGCGCGAGGACGGGCGCCTGCGCCAGTTCAACCTGTCGCTGCTGATCACCGACGGTTTCATGCAGGCGGTCGAGACCGACGCCGACTGGCCGCTGGTCTTCCCGATCAACGAGAAGGAAATCGGCGACATCGACGTAAACAGCGCCGAGCAGGTGGTCTGGCGCGAATGGCCAACCCACGCCAACTACATCAGCCGCGACGATGGCCTGGTGGCCTGCAAGATCTACGGGCACATCCGCGCCCGGCATCTGTGGGACATGATCATGGTCTCCACCTACGACTTCGCCGAGCCGGGCTTCATCCTGATCGACAAGGTCAACGAGATGAACAACAACTGGTGGTGCGAGAGCATCCGCGCCACCAATCCCTGCGTCACCGCGGATACCTGGGTGCAGACCGGGGAAGGCCCCAGGCAGGTGGCGAATCTGATCGGTCGGCAGTTCCTGGCGCGCGTCGATGGGCGCGACCACCTTACCGGCGCGGAGGGCTTCTTCCGCACGGCCACCAAGCCGGTCGTGCGCCTCAACACCGCCGAAGGGTATGCGCTGCGGCTGACCTCCGATCACCGCGTGCGACGCGCCAGCCGCGTCACGCGCTGGTCGCTCGACACCGAATGGTGCGCAGCCGGCGACCTGCGCCCCGGCGATCGCGTGCTGCTCAACGACCATCGCACCGGCGCTCAATGGAGCGGCGCATATACGCGCGAACAGGGATTTCTGCTCGGCCTGCTGGTCGGCGATGGTGTGTTGAAGTCGGACAAGGCGGTGTTGTCCGTATTCACGCCGGCACAGGCCATGAACGGTGGGCCGGTCGGTCTTTCGTCCGGCATCCATGCGCTGATGGACGAGGCCGAACAGGCCGCACGCACCTTGCCGCACCGCAGCGACTTCGAGGGCTGGCACCTGGTCGCGGATCGCAACGAGTGCCGCATGTCGCTCGCCGCGCTCAAGCATCTGGCCGAATCGGTCGGCATGTCGCCCGGCGACAAGGCCATCACCCCGGCCATGGAGCGCAGCTCCAGCGACTTCCATCGCGGTTTCCTGCGCGGCCTGTTCGACAGCGACGGCTCGGTGCAGGGCAGCCAGCTCAAGGGCGTCAGCATCCGCCTGTCGCAATCGGACCTGCCGCGCCTGGAAGCCGCCCAGCGCATGCTGCTGCGCCTGGGCATCGCGTCCACGATCTATCGCGACCGTCGCCCCGCCGGCGTCCGCAGCCTGCCCGATGGCCGTGGCGGGCAGGCGGACTACGCCGTACGCGCCCAGCATGAGCTGGTCATCAGCGGCGACAATGTTCAAGTCTTCGCCGACATGGTCGGATTCGCCGACACCGACAAGGATGATCGCCTGCGCCGTCTGATCGGCGACTACGTGCGCCGCCCGAATCGCGAACGCTTCCTGGCCACCGTCGCATCGGTCGAGGACGACGGCATCGAAGACGTCTACGACGTGCAGGTGCCTGGCATCAATACGTTCGATGGCAATGGCTTCCATGCCCACAATTGCGGCGAGCAGCCGCTGCCGCCGTACGGCGCCTGCCTGCTGGGCTCGGTCAACCTCACCAACTTCGTGCGCAACGCCTTCACCGAGCAGGCCACGTTCGACTGGGAGGAATACAAGGAAGTCGTGCGCGTGTTCACCCGCATGCTCGACAACGTGGTGGAAGTGAATGGCCTGCCGCTGGAACAGCAGCGCGCCGAGATCCTGCGCAAGCGCCGCCACGGCATGGGCTTCCTGGGCCTGGGCAGCACCATGACCATGCTCGGCATGAAGTACGGCAGCGCGCCGTCGCTGGAGTTCACCGACCGCATCGCCCGCGACATGGCCGTCGCCGGCTGGGAAGTCGCCCTGCAGCTCGCCCGCGAAAAGGGCGCCGCGCCGATCATGGAAGAACGCTTCGCCGTGACCGCCGAGATGCTGCGCAAGCGCCCGGAAATGGCGAAGGACGGCTGGAAGCTGGGCCAGGAGATCCCCGGCAAGGTGCTGCACGCCAAATACAGCCGCTACATGCAGCGCATCGCCGCGGTCGCCCCCGAGCTGGTGGACGAACTGGCCGACGTCGGCGCCCGCTTCACCCACCACAGCTCGATCGCGCCCACCGGCACCATCAGCCTGTCGCTGGCCAACAACGCCTCCAACGGCATCGAGCCCTCGTTCGCGCACCACTACAGCCGCAACATCATCCGCGAAGGCAAGAAGTCGAAAGAAAAAGTCGACGTCTTCAGCTTCGAGCTGCTGGCCTACCGCGAACTGATCAACGCCAAGGCGATGCCGTTCAGCGAAGACCCGGCTTCGAGGTTGCCCGACTACTTCATCGCCGCCGACGACGTCAGCCCCAAGGAACACGTCGACGTCCAGGCCGCCGCCCAGCGCTGGGTCGACAGCTCCATCTCCAAGACCGCCAACGTCCCCACCGACTACCCGTACGAAGACTTCAAGGACATCTACCGCTACGCCCATGAGCAGGGCCTCAAGGGCTGCACCACCTTCCGCTTCAACCCCGCCGCCTTCCAGGGCGTGCTGGTGAAGGAAGCCGACCTCGAAAGCACGCTCTACCGCTTCGAGCTGGAAGACGGCAGCTTCGTCGAGGTCAAGGGCAACGAAGAGATCGAATACGACGGCGAAATGCACACCGCCGCCAACCTCTTCGACGCCCTGAAAGAAGGCTACTACGGCAAGTTCTGACCTTGCTCCGCTCCCTCCCTTTCGCATAGCGAAGGGGAGGGCTGGGGAGGGGTAAAAGAGTCGCCGAAACCCCGCCCCTGTTTTTCACCGCACCACCACGGATCGCGCTACATTCCGCACACGGGCAACCGCCCGTGGATGCACGATGAAGTGCCCCCTGTAGATCCCCTGACGAGGAACCACCATGAGCAATGGCAATGTGATCACGGAAGCGATTTCCGACGCCGCCGAAGCAGTGGCCGACAAAGCAAAGGAAGTGGGCGACGCGGTCGCCAACACCAAGGCCGGCAAGGCCGTGGGTAAAGCGGTGAAGAAAGCGAAGAAGACCGCCGGCAAGGCCCGCAAGGCCGCCGGCAAGGCCGTCGACGACGCCAGGGCCAAGGCCGCTTCCGCCGTGGAAACGGTGAAGGCCAAGGTCGCCGGCGCCAAGAAGGCGACCAAGAAGACCGCCAAGAAAGCCGCGAAGAAAGTCGCCGCCAAGAAGACCGCAGCCAAGAAAGCGGTGAAGAAGGTCGCGAAGAAGGCCGCCGCCAAGAGGGCGCCTGCGAAAAAAACCGCCAAGAAAGCCGTCGCCAAGAAAGCGCCCGCCAAAAAAGCCACGGCCAGGAAAGCGGTGAAGAAAGCTGCACCGAAGAAAGCCGCACCGAAGAAAGCCGCAAAGAAATCTGCAAAGAAAGCCGCGAAGAAGAAGTAAGCCGCATCTCCTCCCTCCCTTTCGCATAGCGAAGGGGAGGGCCGGGGAGGGGTAACGCCCAGCAACCCGCCTAAACACCAACACCGCATCCGGAACACGCTCAATGGCCGTCAAGATCGACAAGAAAATCAAGGGTTACGCCGTCGTCAAGCCCGAAGACAAGGTCGCCCCCGGCGCCTCCGTCCCGCGCGAGATCGTCGAGGCCGAAACCGCGCTGCCCGTCGCCGACGTCATCCAGA
>JBKJTC010000069.1:0-8353 GCA_046590925.1 Lysobacteraceae bacterium
CCGCTGCCGCCGCGCGGCACCCGCTGGCGCGCGATGCAGGAGCCGGGCGTATTCGACGCGCTCGGATCGCTCGACGATGCGCTGTGCGCGTTCATCGACGCGCTGGCGCCGCTGCGCGAAGCCGCGCCCGGTTTCGAGAGTTGCCATGCGCGCGCGCTCGACAACCGTGCGCGTCTGCTGCGCTGGGCGCCGCCGGATTTTTCGCGGCGGCGCGAACTCGCGGGGGACGAGGACGGCGAGGGCGCGCAGCTGCGCGCCGATCTGCCGATGCATGAAGAGATTGCGGCCGGGTCCGAAGATGCATCGCAGGACGACGAAGACGCCAAGCCCGATCCGCGCGCCTGGGATGTCCGCTGGTACGAACTGTCGCCGCGCGGCTTCCGCCTGCAGCGCACGCCGCTGGATGTCTCCGGGCCGCTGCGCAATCATCGCGAACAGTCGCGCGCGGCGTGGGTGTTCACGTCGGCGACGCTGGCGGTCGCCGGCGGTTTCGATCACCTGTCCGTGCGGCTGGGGCTGGACAAACCGCGCACGCTGCTGGCGCCCAGTCCGTTCGACTGGCCGCACCAGGCGCTGTGCTATCTGCCGCAGCGCATGCCGGAGCCCAATTCGCGCGACTACACCGCTGCGGTGATCGATATCGTGCGTCCGGTGCTGGAAGCCTCGGGCGGGCGCGCATTCGTGCTGTTCGCTTCGCACCGTGCGCTGCGCGAGGCTTCGGACCTGTTGCGCAACGGAAGCGTGCCATGTCCCTGGCCACTGTTCGTGCAGGGCGAGGCGCCGCGCTCGGTGCTGCTGCAGCGTTTCCGCGATTCCGGCAACGGCGTGCTGCTGGGCGCCGCCAGTTTCCGCGAAGGCGTGGACGTGGCCGGCGACGCGCTGAGCGTGGTCGTCATCGACAAGCTGCCGTTCGCCGCGCCCGACGACCCGGTGTTCGAGGCGCGGCTGGACGCGATCCGTCGCGAAGGCGGCAATCCGTTCCGCGACGAACAATTGCCGCAGGCGGTGATCGCGCTGAAACAGGGCGTCGGCCGGCTGATCCGCACCGAAACCGACCGCGGCGTGCTGGTGCTGTGCGACCCGCGGCTGATCGGAAAATCCTACGGACGCACCTTCCTCGACTCGCTGCCGCCGTTCGCGCGCACCCGCTCGCTGGCGGATGTGCAGGCGTTCTTCGGCAACGCCATGCCTCCTGATCCGGCGTCGTAGGTCGGGCCCCGGCCCGACATCCCGCCTTCTCCGATCGTTCCGGACAATAAGCGAAGCGGTTTCGATCATCGCGCGACGCAATCGGGAACATCGCGATGTCGGGCCAGGGCCCGACCTACAATATCGGCATGAACCTCCTCGCCTTTGAACTCTCCACCGAAGCCTGTTCCGTCGCCCTGTGGGTCGACGGCGACGTGCGCGAGCGCCACGAAATCGCGCCGCGCCGGCATGCCGAACTCGCACTGTCGTGGGCGGAGGCGCTGCTGGCGGAGGCCGGGATCGCGAAGTCGCAGCTCGATGCCATCGCAGTCGGTCGCGGCCCCGGCGCGTTCACCGGCGTGCGCCTGGGCGTGGCGATGGCGCAGGGCATCGCGCTGGCGCTGGATCGCCCGGCGGTGCCGGTGTCGACGCTCGCGGCGCTGGCGATGCGTTCGCTCGCGCTGGGCGCGGGCGAAGGCGACGCCGTGCTCGCCGCAATCGATGCGCGCATGAATGAGGTCTACGTCGCCGGTTACCGCTTGACGCGCGAACACGACGCGCTGCGCCCGATGCCGACAGTCGTCGAGCAGGTGCTTGCGCCCGATGCGGTGCCATTACCGGACGACGGCGGCGCATGGTTCGGCGTCGGCACCGGTTTCGGCGCGCTCGGCGGTGCGCTGGCATCGCGTCTGCCGCCGCGCTGGCGTGCGGTGGATGCCGAAGCCCTGCCGCATGCCGCCGACATCGTGCGGCTCGCGCACGCGGCGCTGCTGCGCGGCGAAGCGGTGGCGCCCGAGATGCTGGAACCCGCTTACCTGCGCAATCAGGTGGCGCTTACGCTGGTCGAACAGCAGGCGCTGCGCGCTGCGCGCGCATGAGCGTATCGGTGTTCGCACGGGGTGCTTCGCGATGAAGCCGCGCAGCCTTTCCATCCTGCGCATCGTGCTGGCGACGTGCGTACTGGGACTGGCGTGGCTGCTCGGTTTCGCGCGGGTCTGAGTGCTTTTTGAAATCTCCCGATCAAACATGTAGAGCGGCCTTCAGGCCGCTGGTTCGTTCCGGAAAGAGCAGCGGCCTGAAGGCCGCTCTACGTGTGATGCGAAGCGTTTTCGCGGCTGCCATTGCTGGAGGGCGGGAATTTAAAACAGATTCTGAGCGCGCAGGCGGTCGATAGCCCATCGGTCATGGGTCTTTCATGGGAACTTGTCGCAGCAGCGCTGGGTCCATCGTCCGACGATTCGTCGCGAAGGGGAATGACATGACGCAAACCGCATCCACCGACGGCGCCGCCGCAAAAGTACCGTTCTGGCGCAACGAATGGTTCACTTTCGCGATGATGGTGCTGCTGTTGACCGTGGCGCGCAGTTCGTTCGCCAATCACTATCAGGTGCCCAGCGGCTCGATGGAGCCGACCCTGATGCCCGGCGATCGCGTCGCGGTGAACATGATGGCCTACGGCTTGCGCGTGCCGTTCACCGACATCGAACTGGTCGATCGCGGCGAACCGGAACCGGGTGACGTGGTGGTGTTCAAATCGCCCACCGACGGCACCCGGCTCATCAAGCGCGTGGTCGCAGTGGGCGGCGACACGGTTGCGGTGGTGGACGGCAGGCTGTGGATCGACGGGCGGCCATTGCACGATGTCGATGCAGGCAATATCGAACACTTCGGCGCGCGCGACGTGCGTCTTGATCTGCGCGACGGCGGCGGCCCGGATCTCTCCACCGTCACCATTCCCGCCGGCATGGCGCTGGTGTTGGGCGATCATCGCGGCAACAGCCAGGACGGCCGTTTCTTCGGGCTGGTGCCGATGAAGTCGCTGTATGCGCGGGCTTCGGCCGTCTATTACCGCAGCGGCGAAGGGTTGGGCTGGAAAGAACTGTAGAGCGGGCTTCAGCCCGCTACCTCGGCTGCGGAGAGGGTGCAGCGGGCTGAAGCCCGCTCTACAGGCTTGCCCGCGCCGCGTAAGTCATTCGTCGATCAATTCGCCGCCCGGCAGGAACTGCCAGGTGCGCACGACATTGAGGATGTCCGGGTTTTCGGTCGTTTTGGGCAGCGGCGGGTAGGGCTCGGCCAGCCGGGCGATCCGCAGCGCGGCCTCGTCCAGCAACGGGATGCCGCTGGACTGGACGATGTCGGCGCGTTCGATGGTGCCGTTGCGGCGGATGCCGATATTGATCACCACCGTGCCCGACAGCTTCCGCCGCCGCGCTTCGTCCGGGTAGTTCAGATTGCCCACGCGCTCGGCGCGGTCGACCCAGGCCCGCAGGTAGTTCGCCCACGCGTATTCCTGGGTGCTGGCGGAGACGAACTTGCGCGACGGGCGCTTGGCGTACCGGGCCGAACGCAGATGAATTTCGGCCGCCAGCCGCGCCATCGCCATGTCGTGCTCGACTTTCTGCGGCCCGATGCGCTGCGGGGTCACCGTCGCCTGCATCACCCGGCTGGGGGCCGCGCGGCGGATGTCGCTGTTCGGGCTGGCGATCACTCGTGCCTCCGGCGGCGGCTGCGGTGCCGGCGACTGCGCACGTACCGTCTGCGGCGCCACCCCGGCCTCGGCCTGGGGCACCGTCCCGGGCTGCGGATCGCGCGGGCGGCTGGCCTTGTCGTGCTCGCCGCCGCCCTGGTTGTTGGCCTGCGCCAGGAAATCGGCCTGCTTGGGCGTCAGCGGCGTGCGGGTCTGGGTCAGGATCACATCCAGCATCGGCACCACCGGCGCCGCGCGCTCCAGCGCGAAGCCCACGCCGAGGATCAGCAGCCCGTGCAGCAACAGCGAGAGCACCAGGGTTGCACCCAGGCGCTGGTCCTCGCCGATCACGGGCGGCGGCGGAAGGGTGGCGCTGACGGCTGACATGAGGTTAAGCCGTCGCCTCCAGGGCATCGAACAGCAGCCCGGCGATGTTCAGCCCGAACTGCTTGTCCAGTTCGCGGATGCAGGTGGGGCTGGTGACGTTGACCTCGGTCAGGTGTTCGCCGATCACGTCCAGCCCGACGAACCGCATGCCCCGGCGCTTCATCTCCGGGCCGACCTGGCCAGCGATCCAGCGGTCGCGGTCGGTCAGCGGGCGGCCTTCGCCGCGGCCGCCGGCGGCAAGATTCCCTCTGAATTCATCGCCTTGTGGAATCCGCGCCAGGCAAAAGTCCACCGGTACGCCGTCGATCAGCAGGATGCGTTTGTCGCCATCGACGATCTCCGGAATGTAGCGCTGGGCCATGACCAGATGCCGGCCTTCGCTGGTCAGGGTCTCCAGGATCACGTTCAGATTGGGATCGCCGTCGCGGGAGCGGAAGATCGAACGCCCGCCCATGCCGTCCAGCGGCTTCAGCACCACCTCGCCGTGCTTGGCGGCGAACGCCTTGAGCGCCGGCGCCTGCCGGCTGACCAGGGTCGGCGGACAGCACTGCGGGAATTCCAGCGCCGCGAGTTTCTCGTTGTGGTCGCGCAGCCCCTGCGGGTCGTTGACGACGAGCGCGCCCGCGCGCTGGGCGGCACTGAGGATCAGCGTGTCGTGCAGGAAGTCGGCATCGACCGGCGGATCCTTGCGCATGAGGATCAGATCGTTCGATCCCAGCGCACGGTGTGACGAAGGTCCGCTTTCGAACCAGCCTTTCGCATCGTCGCGAACGATCAACGGCGACACCTCCGCGCTGGCGACGCCGTCGCGCATGCCCAATGCGCCGGGAGTGACGTAAAAGAGCCGATACTGACGTTGCTGGGCTTCGAGCAACATCGCAAATGTGGAGTCTTTGGCAATTCTGATCGACTCGATCGGGTCCATGACCACGACGACGTCGCGCGCGAGTTTGGGCATGCCGCTGTACCTGCAAGATTCGTCGGGTCGGATGGTAACAAGCTGGTGCGATGGAAGCCTCACTTCATCGTTCTTGGCGGGGAAATTGCTAAGCAAACCTTGACAGTCCAGCTTCAGACTGGGATATAGGTGGCTGAAAATGATGACAAACCAGCAGCACAGTCATCGATTGCCGGCCGCATGGGGAGACATGATGACGCAAGACGAGAATCCAGCCGGCGGCCTTCAGGGTTTGCGGGTGATGGTGATCGACGATTCGAAGACCATCCGACGTACCGCCGAAACCCTGCTCAAACGCGAGGGGGCCGAAGTGGTGACGGCGACGGATGGTTTCGAGGCACTCGCCAAGATCGCGGACCAGCGTCCGCAGATCATTTTCGTCGACATCATGATGCCGCGCCTCGATGGGTATCAGACCTGTGCGCTGATCAAGAACAATCAGGTCTTCAAGCACACGCCGGTGATCATGCTGTCCTCGAAGGATGGTCTGTTCGACAAGGCGCGTGGCCGCATCGTCGGCTCCGAGCAATACCTGACCAAACCGTTCACCCGCGAAGAACTGCTCGACGCCATCCGCAAACACGTCAACGCCTGACCGGGGGGACAGGCAACTCATGGCCCGCATTCTGCTCATCGAAGATTCGCCGACCGATACCGCCGTGCTCACACGGTTGCTTGAACGCCATGGGCATCAGGTGCTCGCGTCCACCAGCGCCGAGGATGGCATCGAGGTGTGCAAGAAGGAGCTGCCGGACGTGGTGCTGATGGACGTGGTGTTGCCGGGCATGAACGGCTTCCAGGCGACCCGTGCGCTCTCGCGCGAACCCACGACGAAAGCCATCCCGGTCCTGATCGTCAGCACCAAGGGCATGGAAACCGACCGCGCCTGGGGCATGCGCCAGGGCGCCAAGGACTACATCGTCAAGCCGCCGAACGAGGATGCGCTGATCGCGCGGATCGACCAACTGCTGGAGACGGGTGCATGAGTGAAGACGAGTCCGGCATCGAAGCCGCGGGCGCCGAAGCCATCGTCGAGACGGCGCCGATCGACGCATTCGAGACGCTCGCCGAATACGAACGGCGCAGTCTCGCCCACGTCGCCGGTCTGCCGGAACAGCTTCAGGCCGCCGGCCTGTGGCGCGGCATCGGTTACCGCATCGGCCAGCGCCGGCTGGTCTCCAACTACGATTCGGTGGCGGAAATCCTCACCGTCCCGCAGATTACCCCGGTGCCCGGTGCGCAGGGCTGGATGCTCGGCGTCGCCAACGTGCGCAGCAACCTGCTGCCTGTGGTCGACCTCAAACAATTTCTCGAGGGCGCGCGCAGCGTCCTGCACGAGGGCCATCAGAAAGTGATGGTGCTGCGCCAGCCCGGCGGCGACGTCGCGGTGACCATCGACGAACTCTACGGCCAGCGATCCTTCATGGAAGACCAGGAGGTCGAAGTCGAAGGTCTGGCCGACGGCCGCTATGCCGGCCTGATCGATCGCGCCTACCGCACCGCCGATGATGTCTGGGGCGTTTTCAGCCTGGATCGCCTGGTCCGCACCCCCGAATTCCGACACGCCGCCACCTGACGGCGACTTGACGGCAACCCTTCTTTCACTGCAGCAGTTCCAAACACAGATCGAGGCTAGACATGAGCACTCCGATGGATAACGTCGCCGGCAAAGGCCGCAGCCAAAGCACCACCCTGTGGCTGTGGATCCTTGCCGTATCGCTGGTCGTGTTCGGCGTGAATACGGGCTATGCGCTGATGAAGACGCAGCGCTTCGGCGGCGCCAGCACGGCGGCCTCCAGCCTGCAGGTCAACTCGCAGCGGCTGGCCAACCTCGGACGAGAGGCGATCAACGGCGACGCGGCGGCGTTCAAGGACTTCAAGACAACGAAGGCCAAGATCGAAAGCAACGTGAAGCTGCTCAACGAGGACTTCGGCAACGCCGCCGGCGTAGCCGGCCCGATCGCCACGGTCACTTCGACATGGAAGCCGATGGGCAAGAACGCCGATCAGATCATTGCTTCCGAAGCCGCGGTGCTCGCGTTGTCAAACAGCGCCAAAAACTTCACCAGCCGTGTGCCGCAGTTGCAGGCGCAGCTCGACGAAGTGTCCCGCGCAATTACGGGTAGTGGCTCGCAGCCGTCGCAGCTCTATCTCGCAAACCGACAGGTCGTACTCGCGGGTAACTTCGCCCGCCGCATCGCTGAAATTCGTGCCGGCGGTCCAGGTGCCGCGCTTGCGGGCGATGCGCTCAGTCGCGACGCTGGTGTGTTCGTCCAAGTGCAGAATGGTCTGATCCGCGGCGATGAAGCGATGAATCTACCAAAACTCACCAGCAGTGCTGCGTTAGGTGCCTTTAACCAAGCCAATGAACAGTGGGCCGTGATGAAGAAGGACCTGGATGTAATTCAGGCATCCTCTCAGAACCTGTTCCGCGCGCAGTCCGCGGCCACCGAACTCACCATCGGTTCAACCCGCCTGCTGGCCGACAGCGAAAGCCTGTTCACCGCGTTCACCGCGTTCGGCACGGGCGACAAGAACCTGGCCGGCAACATCTGGATCAGCGTCGCCACGGGTCTGGCCTCGCTGGCCTCGATCATCTTCCTGGTGCTCAGCCTCAACAGCGCCCAGAAACGCCGGTACGAGGGCTCGATGGAGCTCAACAACCGCAACCAGGAGGCGATCATGCGCCTGCTGGACGAAATGGGCTCGCTCGCGGAAGGCGATCTCACCGTGAAGGCGACCGTGACCGAGGACATGACCGGCGCGATCGCGGACTCGATCAACTTCGCGGTCGAACAGCTCCGCAGCCTGGTGCAGACGATCAACGACACCTCGGTGCAGGTCGCGTCCAGCGCCCAGGAAACCCAGGCCACCGCGATGCATCTGGCCGAAGCCGCCGAACATCAGGCGCAGCAGATCGACACCGCCACCAACCGCATCAACGAAATCGCGGTCAGCATCAACCAGGTGTCGAAGAACTCCGCCGAGTCCGCCGAAGTGGCGCAGCGCTCCGTGGAACTCTCCACCAAGGGCGCGGGCGTGGTGCGGCAGACCATCGTAGGCATGGACTCGATCCGCGGCCAGATCCAGGAAACCTCGAAGCGAATCAAGCGCCTGGGCGAAAGCTCGCAGGAAATCGGCTCGATCGTGGAACTCATCAACGACATTTCGGAACAGACCAACATCCTGGCGCTGAACGCGGCGATCCAGGCGGCCTCGGCCGGCGAAGCGGGCCGAGGGTTCGCGGTGGTGGCCGACGAAGTGCAGCGACTCGCGGAACGCACCTCGAACGCGACCAAGCGAATCGAAGCGCTGGTCCAGACCATTCAGTCCGATACCAACGAAGCGGTGAG
>JBKJTC010000107.1:0-24004 GCA_046590925.1 Lysobacteraceae bacterium
CCGAACGAAATGCAGGTCGGCCAGACCGGCAAGATCATCGCCCCCGAGCTGTACATCGCGATCGGCATCAGCGGCGCGATCCAGCACCTCACCGGCATCAAGGACGCCGGCACCATCGTCGCCATCAACAAGGACGGCGAAGCGCCGATCTTCGAGATCGCCGACATCGGCCTGGTCGGCGATCTGTTCAAGCTGCTGCCGGAGCTGCAGGCGGCGCTCTGACAAGACATCGTCAAACATAAAAAAAGAGCCGGGTTTCCCCGGCTCTTTTCGTTTGCGTAAATTTCCTAACTAAGCGTCGCTGGATCGATCAGCGACCCGGCACGCGGCAGCAGGTCCGCGATGCGCGGATATCCTGGGCGGCCGCACTGTTGTTGCGCGCCGAACAGGTACCGTTGTGGAAGAACACGAACGGCACAAGCCAGTCCGAAGACTCGCAGTTGGTCGCGGTCTGGGTGTAGCCCGCTGCGCAGGCCGGCGCGACCGCATTCGCGGTACCGTTCGCAGCGATATTGACGACGGTGTTCGCGGTATCCACGCACTGCAGCGCAGTGGCCACCGGCGGCGCGAAGTAGCCGACGATGTCCGCCACGTAATGCGACGAAGCGAAGGTGTAGAGGGTGAAGTCGAACGAGGCGATCGGATTCGGCGTCTGCACGATCAACGCGTTGTTGACGATATCGCCGGCGGCGTAATTGACGCTGGCGGCGAGCGGCTGAGTGGTGCCGAACGGATATGCGGTAGCGTATCCGGCGGCGGCCGGCGTGACTGCAGTCAGGTTGATCGCGACCGCGGTGGCGGCCAAGGGGTTCACGCCGCAATTGGTCGCGCTGCCGCCCTGGCTGGCGAAGCTGGACACGCCGAACGCGACGAAGTTTCTGGTCGAATTGGCGGCGATGGCGCCGGCTGCCACGTTGCGGGTATCGAGGATGCGGCAGGGCGCGACCGGGGTGTAGACCAGATCGTTGCTCAAAGCGCCCAAGGTTTTCACCGTGGTCCGCGACCTGGATGAGCCGGTATCCATCGAAGCGAACTTGGAGATGACGGCGTCGTCGCTGAGGCGATGTCCGGTGCCTGTCAGCTCGGCCATCGCGCCTTCGAAGGTGTCGCGCTTGAGCGCATTGCGGAAATTGCTGGCGTCCGCGACCACGAAGTTCGACACCATGCGCTTCGACCATGTACCAACCGGCACCTTGTACACGCGCTGGACATAATTGCCCCACTTGTTGACGAACTGGCGGGTCAGTTGCGCGCGTTCCGCGGGCGTGGCCGTGGAGGCCACTGCGCGGCTCTGCCGCTCGCCTTGCCCCGGAGCACCGGGAGACTGCGCGGATGCGGACGCCGCGAATGCAACGAGCGCAAATGCGAGCATGCCACTGGAGTAACGGGTATGCGTTGCCATATTTTTGATCTCCGGGAGTCTGGGCAAGCAAGATGCCGCCCGTGCTTTCTAAGTTACGCGAAAGGCTGCGGAAACAGGCCAATCGATCAAGTCGGCATGGAGCGGACGGTTAAGGTTGCATCGACAGAGCAGTTGCGTCGTGCAACATGCTCACTGCCTCTTGCGAAATGCAGGCCGCAGCAAAAAAAGAGCCAGGTTTCCCCGGCTCTTTTTGTTCACAACATGGCGTTGCGGATCAGCGCCCCGGGACTCGGCAGCACTGTGCAGTGCCTTCGACCGTGATGACGCCCGCAGTGGTGTTCAAACCGGAGCAGTAGGCATCGATATTGGCACCATTGCGGTACAAACCGTTGATGGCCCAGTTGGCTTCGTTCAAGCCCGGCGTGCGGCAGCCCGCGCCGGTGACCGTGTAGCCGCTCGGACAGGCCGGAATCGCGAAATTGAACGGCGAACTGGCGGCGACATTCTGCGTCGCGAAGGTGGTGACGCAACCCAGCGGCGTCGCCTGCCGCGGCGCGAAGTAACCGACGATATCGGCGACGTAATGCGACTGCGCGAAGGTGTAGACGGTGAAATCCGAGGTGGTCAACGGATTCGGGATCTGCGCGATGATGCCGTTGTTGACGATCGCGCCGGCGGTGTAGTTGACGCTGGCCGCCAGCGGCTGTGTGGTGCCGAACGGATAGACCGTGGCGAAGCCGGCGATGGTCGGCGACACGGCAGTCAGATTGATCGCCACCGCCGTGGCATTCAGGCCGAGCGTGCCGCAATCGGTGGCGCTGCCGCCCTGAGCAGTGTAGTTCGCTTGATTGATCGAGACGAAACTGCGGGTGCTGTTGGCGGCGATCGGACCGGCACCGGTGTTGCGGGTGTCGACGATGCGGCACGGCTGGACCGGGGTGTAAACGAGGTCGCCGCTGAGGCTGCCGAGAACCTTGTCGCTGCCGGCCTTCATGGTGGCGAACTTGTTGATGACGCGCTCGTCGCTGAGGCGGTGACCGCTGCCAGACAGCGCAGCCATCGCACCTTCGAAGGTGTCGCGCTTGAGCGCATCGTTGAAATTGGCGGAATCGGCGGTGGCGAAGTTCGACACCATCCGCTGCGACCACACGCGCACCGGCACGTTGTACACGCGCTGCACGTAACCGCCCCATTTGGTGACGAACTGGCGCGCCATTTCGCCGCGCTGTTTCGGCGAGACCGAAACGCTGGCGGCCTTCGCGCCACCGCGGTTGCCGGAGGCACCACTGACCTGCTGCGCCGAAGCATCCATGACTAGTGCGCCGAGCGCGAGCGACAGGACCGTCGCCGTACAACGAAGTGCGATTGACATCTGTATATCCCCAGTAAGAGCAATTGCTGCCCGACGACTAATATAGCCGAGTTTGCATTGCAGCAATTGCATCGCGTGCGCCTGAACACCGGGCCGGGCATCGTGCAAAAAGAAGGCCGGCGACTTGCGTCGCCGGCCTTGCTGTTTGCCCGATGCCCAGGCTTATTTGATGATGGTCCAGTCGGCGCCGTACTGGCCGATGTTGCTTTCGGTGAAGACCGAGCCATTGCTGCGCCACAGGTAAAGCCGGCGGTCGCTGGTACGCTGGATCACCAGATCCTCAACACCATCGCCATCGAAATCGCCGGTGGTGAACAATTCGCGGTCCGATGCAAGACCGAAGGCCGAAGCGCTCTGATAGACCGCACCATCCATCCGCCAGTAGGCGAGATAGATCTTGGCGTTGTCGCGCAGCACGATGTCGGCCTTGCCGTCGCCGGTCACATCGGCGGTGCCGACCATGTTCCAGTCGGTACCGTACTGACCGATCTGGGCGACCGAGAATCCGGTGCCGGTGCTGGTCCAGACGCTGGCATTGCGGCTGCCCGGATCGTTCCACAACAGATCGGCGCGGCCATCGCCGTTGAAGTCCGCGATACCAGCGATCACGTAATTGACCGGCGTGCCGTAGGTCTGGCCACCGAGATAGACGGCACCGTTCATCAGCCAATAGGCGAACTGGCCGCTCGTCGGATTACGCCACAGCAGATCGCCTCTGCCATCGCCATCGATGTCGCCGGTACCGATCAGGTTCCAGCCGGCGGGAGTGCCACCGACGGTACCCTGCGCATGCGTGGTGCCGTTCCAGATATAGCTGTAAAGCGTCTGCGTGGTGGTATTGCGGGCCAGCAACGAACTCTGGGGGATCGCCGTCAGGAAACCCGTTGTGGCCGGCGAGAAGCCGGAAGCCACGCCGAAGCCGCCAGAACCTGTGTAGATGGAACCATTCATGATCCAGTACGCGAAATACGAGATCGAAGGATTCCACATCGCGATGTCGCTCTTGCCGTCGCCATTGAAATCATTGCGGGCACGTCCCCCGAAAGGCACCACCGAGGCGCGGAACTGCGCGACCAGCGGGATCGAGATGTTCAGGCTGCGCGCGTTGTCGGCGGCAGCCGTGCCGGTCGGGCGACCGGTATCGGTGTAGTTGACGCTCGGATTGCCGAAATAGTTGATGGAGAACTGGCTGCTGTTCGCCAGGCGGTAGGCCATGACGGTATAGAAACCGGTGGTCAGCGTTTCGCGGTAACCGTAGGAATACGGGTGGGTACCGGAATCGCCGCCGCTGTCCTCGGTGTTGTGCTGCTGGCCCATGTTGTGGCCGAGCTCATGGGCGAGCGTTTCCTCGCGGCAGAAATAGTTGCGGCCATCGCTTTCATCGGTGTCGTTGCCGTCGCTGACGACCGAATAGCCGAAGGGCGCATCGGTGTTGTCGATGGCGAAGCCGCCGCCGCCGAGCAGCCAGGCGATACCGCAACCCTGGTGCTGCGGCGCCTGGAAGGGGCGGACCAGCGACACGAGATCGGCGCCGTATTCGTCACGGGCGGTGCGAAGCGGGACCAGCTCGGTCGGCACGGTCTGGGGCGTGCAGCTGGTCGGGGAGCAGTCGTAGCCGGTCAGGGCTTCCAGCGCGAGTTCGTTGGTGTTGCTGTCGGTGTAGTTGACCTGCACCGTACGGACCAGACGGACGCGCGGGGTGATCAGGCTGTTCACGTAGCCCTGATTGGTGATGGCCATCAGGTTCGACAGGCGGGTATTGGCGTTCGCGGCGCTGCCGTATTTGGTGACCAGGCCGTTGGTGTAACCCAACACTACATCGACCGTATTCGCGGCGCTGGCCTTGCCGCCGCCCTCGACCGATGCGGAGGCGCTGAGCTTCCTGGCGCTGACGGCCGCGGCAACGCTCGGCGGGATCAGGGCATCGGATTGGTCGGGATCGCGGCCGAGGTTGCCGTCGAGCAGCTTGCTGGGATCGGTCTGCACCAGCCAGGAACGACCGCCGGACATGGTCAGGCTGTAGGCCTCGGTGTCCTTCTGGTAGATCCGGCCGAACACGGCGCCTTCGCCGAAGGTGATCACGGCGTCGAGGCCGTCCTTGGTCTTGCCGATCCACGACCAGTTGCCGTCGAGCGCTTCTTCGTGGCGCTGGTAGGCGATGCGCATGGTCTCGCCGGACGGCAGCGGCAGATCGATCGATTTGCCGGCGGCAGCGGCGTTGATGGCATGCGCCTCGCTCAACTGCACCGCATGATAGGTAAAGGCACCGCGCTGGACCGGTTTGCTGCCGCGATCGAACGCGAGCAGCGTGCCGCGGTCCGGCAACGACGCGAACGCGATCGTACGTCCGGTATGGACCCGCGGGTTCTGCGGCAGTTGGGCAGTCGCCGTGCGCGGCTTCCCGCCGGAGAGGGAGGCTTCCTGCGCGATCTGCGTTTCAGACGTGCAACCGCCGACGACGAGCGCTGCGGTAAGGGTGATGGCAAGTTTGCGCATTAGGGTTCTCGACAACGTGCCCCGACGACCGGAGCGTGAAGGCGAAGCATACGCCCAAGTGCAGGGGCGTCGCATCCCACGGCCGGTGTTTGGTCGTCGGAGCCTGAGAGGGGGCGCTCACCCGGAACCGCACCGGGATCACATTTCGCCATATTCACGATATGGGCGGCCGATTTTAGCCCGGTGGTTCCCGACAACTCCAGTGCCGGACGGGGGTCCGACGAGCCGGGCAAGGAGCGGCAGGCACACATGCGACCACGGCATCCGCTGGCCCCGGCCCCGCGTCGACATGAAATGGGGTGTGGACCCGATCAGGTGTCCTCGGGCGCGCGGATGCCATCCTGAAATTCCCGACCGGGGACGATCCCACCGGCCGCCACGCGACACCTTTGGCATCGGCGAGCATGCCCTCTCCCTGGATCCGCAGCCCGGGCGGGATCCGCCCCACCCGCTACCTCAGGCCTGGCCTCTTTTCTGCAGCACGTACACCTCGTTCATGTAGCCCATCGCAGCACTTCCGCGCGACTGATAGCGACGGGTTTCGACATCGAAGCCGGTATTGCGCTGGATCAACAGCGGCAGGTCGAAACCATACCGCCAGGTGACGATGGCGCCATCTTCGGGCCGCTGCGGATTGCCGTGGTATTCGGGTTCGCCGACCACGCGCAATTGGCCGCTTTCCATGAACGCGACCTGCTCGCTTTCGAAACGCTGCGGCTCGGTCGGGGCGGTGAATATGCACAGACCGCCGGGCTTCAGCGTGCGATGGATTTCCGACAGCGCCTGGAACGGCTGGAACAGGTGCTCCATCACGTCCAGATGCATCACGATGTCGAAACTCGCGTCGGCGAAGGTCTGATGTTCCAGATCTTCGTTGCGGATGCCTTCGATGATGTCGCCGAACGGCGCATCCGGAAAATAGCCGGAGCGCCGATACCCCGGGCAGTGCTGGCTCAACCACAGCGAGAGCCCGCGCATCACCGGCGCAGGCTCGTGGATGGCGAGCGATTTGATGGCCTCGCGATCGACCAGCGAGAACAGTGCGGCCGCGAGGGCGCGCTCGCGGGTCACGCATCCCCACAATTCGCATCCGGCGGACGACATGCCGTCGCGGCAATGCCAGAAATCGTCGGCACAGGAAAACTCCCGCTCTTCGTCGCAGATCGGGCAAACGGTGGAAAACGTGCTCATGTCGTCCCTATCCATTCATAGAATCGCGATATGGCGGCCGTTGTCGCAGCCGCTCAGCACGCCACCGACCCTGTACGTGAGATAGAGGTGATATCGCCCGGCGGGGAGCGCGCTGGCATCGAACGCGACTTCGAAGCCAGGGGTGCCCTTGTCCGCGGCCGCGGACGACAGATCGTCGCGCGCAATGGTCGCAGCGACCGGAATCTCCCAGAGCCGCGTCTTGTCGACGCTCTCGAAACGCAGCGTCAGCTGCTCGGCAACCGCATCGGCATTGCCGGATTTGAGCCATCCAGCCGCCTTCGCGGCTATCGGCGTCGCCAGGGTGATGTCGGTGCCCGAGAAAGCCACGCCGTCGATGGATTCGAGATTGCAGTCCGTGGCGGCGATCAGCGATTCAGCGCCTTCGGCATCGTTCAACGCACGCAGCGCGGGGATCGTCGGGGCTGCGGGTTCGGGCTGCGTTTCGATAGCGGGCGTTTCGGCCGCAGGCGCAGGTTGCTCGACAGCCTTTTGCGCACCCTCCGGCGGGGTGCAGGCGGCAAGCGTCGACGCGAGCGCGACGGCAAGCAATGGAACAGCGATGGATTTCATGATTCAGGCTCCTTGTTCGTGATCGAGCGCGATGCTCGGTAACTGGTTCTGATCGGTCAGCCAGCTGTATTCGAAGACATGGCCGCCATGTTCGCGGGCGATCCAGCCGCCCTCCGGCGCTTCAGGCTTCAGATGCGCTTTCGGATAAGCGCTCAGCGAGGTGTAGTGGGTAACGTACGACTTGCGGGTCAACGCGGCATCGCGAATCGCGGTGCCCTCGTGCGAAAGATTGCCGTGCCACACCAGCACGTCGCCCTTGCGCGGACAGTACACGCGTTGGGGAATGCCGGCCGAGCGCATCCGTTCGGCCAGGTAGTCGCTCAGCTCCATCGGCGTGCGCGAACTGTCCGGTTCGAGCAACACCGATCCGTCGCCCCAGTCGAAGAAGCCGGAAATCTCCGAATGGTGCGAAGACGGATAGTAGGCGAGGGGACCGGCGTCCGGATGGATGTCCTCGAGCGGAATCCAGCTGGCGGCGAGCTGCGCCACAAGAGACTGGCAGCGCACGTAGGGATAATCGATATGGATCGGCTGCTGACTGCCTTTGTAGAAGGTCAGCGACTGCATCGCGCAGGGCGCATCGCGGAACACGTGCGACAGGAACACCGAGACTTCGCGGGTCAGGCTCAAACGGGCCGCCGCGCGCGAGATCGTGTGGATGCTGTTGAACTTCAAACCCGGAGAATTCAACTCTTCGGCGGTCAGGTCCAGGATGTGTTTCTGGATTCCCGCCGTTTCGACCAGCAGATCGAAGTCGCGGTAGTGCTCGCGAAGGTAATCGATATCGCCGATCAGCGCATCGATCAGCCGCCTATCGACCACGTTCTCGAACAGCACGACGCCATCCCTGCGCCAAAGATGCAGCGCATGGCGCAGATCGAAACCGGCGCCTTCCGAAAGCTGGTCCACATAATCGTCGATATCGGCATCGGGCAGGTCGATCCATGGCCGGCCGTCGAGCCAATCCTGTTCCCGGAAAACGAGCTTCTCCGGTGGCGTTCCGGCTGGGGCGGCTTCGGCCGATACGACCTGAACCGGGTTGGTTTCCGTCGAATTTTCTGGCATGGCGATTGCGCCTCACTTGCGCTGGAAAACGAAAGAAGCCTGATCGTACTTGGTGCCATCGAAACAGATCGTAGCCAGATCGAAATGCTCGGCGTACGCGCGTCGCGCGTATTGCTCGGGAATCCAGGTTTCGCCATAGAAGCTGGCGTCGCGCGGGCCGCCGCCGCTCACGTCGTGGGACGATGCATGGACGATTTCGCCGGCTGCGTAACGGCGACGCGCATCGTCGATATCGGGGAACAGTCCGCCCAATCCATGCACATAGCCCGACACCGCATCGCCCTGGTCGCGCGCCCACTCGCAGAATTCGAAGAAACTGTCGTGACGCGTGGTCCAGATCACCACGCCGCCGGGTTTCACGATGCGCGCGAACTCGCGCATCCATTCGGTGCAGCCGCTTTCGGAGAGATGCGAGAAGACCGAGTAGAAAATCACCAGATCGAAGCTGCTTTCCTGCAGATCGGTCGGCGGGAACGGCGTACAGACCTGAAAATGGTCGGAATCGAACAGCGTCCGGGTCAATTCGGAGAACGAGGGATCGACATCGATGCCGTACAGATTGCGAACCGAAATCTTCTCCATGAGCGTGCGCGAGATGCGGCCCCAGCTGAAGCCGAAGTCGAGCACCCGCGTGGTCGGTCCGAGTTCCCGGCCCAGCGCCATGGTTTCGCGGTCGACATCCGAATAGAACGCATGCGCGGCGCGCAGCGCGGCCTCGGCGGACAGGCCCGTGGTGTTCTGCTGCATTTCCGCCGAAGGAAATTTCGGCAGAGCTTCGCCGAGCGGGCTGACCTGCGGGGAAACGAGGCTGTCGATCAGGGTCTGCAGCCAGGGCGTGGCGGTGTCGGTCATCGTGGGGATCCTGGGGGGAATGAACGGGTGTCGAGGGAAGGCGCGCGCCATGTGCGGGCGATACCGTCGTCGAGGCCGACACCGGGTGCCCAGCCGAAGCGTTCGCGCGCGGCGGCGATATCCAGCCGGACTTCGCGCACGTCGAAACCGCGGCCCGGAAGGTGTTCGACGCGCATCGCGCGGCCGGCGACGCGCTCGATCGCGGCGCGGATCGTATTGAGGCTGTGGCCATCGCCGCTGCCGGCGTTGAAGGTGCCGCATGCGTCGCTGGCGGCGCCGCGGATCGCCAGATCCACCAGATCGTCGATGTAGAGATAGTCGCGCACCACTTCGCCGTCGCCCCAGATCTGCAAAGTCTCGTCGGCGCGTGCGCGGGCGATGGCCGCGGCGATGAAGCCCTGCCCGCCTGCCGACGACTGGCGCGGGCCATACGGATTGGAGGGGCGCAGGATCAGCGGATCGAGCCGGCCGAGATGGCCGTACATCCGCAGATAGTGCTCCACCGCGACCTTGACGATGCCGTACGACGAAATCGGCCGCAGCGGATGATCCTCGCGCATCGGCAAAGTGTCGGGATTGCCGTAAACGGTGCCGCCGGAGGAGAAGAACACCACCCGGCGGATGCCCTTTGCTTCGATCGCCGCGAACAGGCCCAGCGCACCGAGCAGATTGCTGGACACATCGAACGCCGGGTCGAGATTGGAACTTGCCGGCACCGTGGTGCTGGCCAGATGGAACACGGTGTCGATGCCGTCGAGCGCTGTATCCAGCAACGCGGCATCGGTGTACGCGCCGCGCACATAATCGATCTCCGACCAGTCGGTATCGGCGCGCGCAGGTCCGGGATCGAGCACGCGCACAGCATGCCCGCCCGCGCGCAGCCCCTCGGCGAGATGCGAGCCGATGAAGCCGTTGCCGCCGACGATCAGCGCCTGCATCAGCCGGGCTCCGTCTGCGGTTCGGGCAGGCCGAACTGCCGGCGCAGCGTGCCGGCGTAGGCGGCAGCGGCAGCGCGAGCGCGCGGATCCAGCGCGAAGGTCTGCGCGGCCACGCCCTGCGCGCGCACCACTTCATCATAGTGCCGCTGCAGATCGGAGGCCGACGTCACGCTGTTCTGGTGGCGGCGGTGACGGTTGAGCGACGCGGGGTGGTAGTGGATGCCGCCGCGCGCGAGCAGATGCAGGTACGCCACCCAATCGCCGGCGATGCGATACGCACAGATCTCGTCCTCGTGTTCGCGCAGCACCTCCAGCAGCGGTTCGCGGCGGAACAGCACGGCGCTGACGTTGGGAATGGTGTTCTTCACCGCCAGCGCCTGCGCGACCTCCTCGTTGCCGGTCGCGGTGTAGGCGGCGTTCCATTTTTCCGCCGACAGCTCGCCGGTATAACTGCGGTAATCCGGCATCGCGGTAGCGCCGTCGAGGTCGATGGCTTCGGATTCGCTGTAGGCCATCACCACGTCCGGGCGGCCATGGATCGCGGCGAGCAGGGTTTCGAGGAATGCCGGCTGTGCCAGATCGTCGGCCTCGGCGATCCACACGTACTCGCCGGTCGCCAGCTCCACGCCCTTGCGCCACTGGCGGAACACCGAGCCGGAGTTGTCGGCGTTGACGACGATGCGCGGCTCCGGATCGAGGCGCGCGCGCAGGCTCTGCAGCACCGCGAGGCTGTCGTCGGTGGACGCATCGTCCAGCACGATGATCTCGGCCACCGGCCAGCTCTGCCCGGCGATGCTGGCCAGACGCGATTCCAGATAGCGTGCGTAGTTGTAGTTCGGCACCACCACCGACACCCGCGGCATGTCCAGACCGGCCAGATTGGCCAATGTCAGGGCGTAGCCGCGGAACGAGAATTCGCGGTCGATCAGCGCGCGCCCGGCGTCGCCGCAGCGCGTGCGCAGGGCTTCGCCGTCCAGCAGCGCGTCGATGGCGTCGGCATAGGCGGCCGCATTCAATGCCGGCACGACCAGCCCCGCACCGTGGGTTTCGACCAGCCGCGCGCCGCCGCCGGTGCCTGCGAACGCCACCACCGGCGTGCCCACCGCCAGACTTTCCAGCACCACCGACGGGAACGGGTCTTCGCGCGAACTCAGCGCGTAGACATCGGCGCCCGCATAGTAATCGTCGGTGTCGAAATCCATGCCGACGAAATGGAAGCGATCCTGGAGGCCCGCCTTCGCCAGCGCCGCGTCGATGTCCGACTGCAGGCCGACCTCGCGATGGCCGACCCACACGAAGTGCGTGTCGGCACTGCGCGCGCAACAGCGGGTCGCGGCGTCCACCAGCAGATCGACGCCCTTGCGGCGATCGGCGTAACCCACCGCCAGCACGATGCGCGCCTGCATAGGCACACCGAGTTTTTCGCGCAGCCGGCGACGGGCTTCGGCCATGTCGGTCAGGCCGCGATAACGGCTGCGGGTGAACAGCCCCTGCGGCCGTACCATCAACTTGTCGCGGCTCGCGTCCGCCGGCCAGTGACCGAGCAGACCGTCGCGCACGTCTTCCGCCGCGACCACCACCGCGGCGCTGTCGCGCGCCAGCGCCTCGACCGCGGAGGCCAGACCGTACTCGGCGATCACGCCCGGCAATTCATGCACCAGCGCGACGATGCGCATGCCGGCGGCGGCGAACGCCGGCGTGACCCGGCCGGACACCGCGGTATTCGCGATCACCGCCGTGCAGCCGTCGGCGCGCAGGCTGCGGGCCAGCGCGGGAATCGCTTCGGGCGCCATCGCGTACAGACGATGCACCGTCGCCAGCGCTTCGAAATCCGGCTCCAGGCGGCCGTCGCCCTGCAACAGTACGATCACATCGAGACCGATTTTTTTCAGCTCGCGCAGCAGGTTCAGCGCGAGGTATTGCGCGCCGTGCGGATGGGCATCGTGCGAGATCAGCGCGATCCTGCCGCGCCCGAGGCCCGAACCCTGCGGCCTCGTTTCCAGCACGCGACGGGTCGCGTCCAGGTTGGCGTAGCCATGCCGCGTATCCGGCTCCAGCATCGCGCCTTCGGCCCATTCGTTCCATGCGTTGACGAAGACCACGCGCTCGCCCGCCACCGGATGGCGTTCGGCGTAGTCGACCGCGCCTTCCAGCCAGCGGGCGTATTCCGCCGGATTCGCATGGGCGAAGGTGTAGCCTTTGCCCGGCTTGCGCGCTTCGTTGTCCCAGTTCGGCGACACGCCGCGGAACAGCGGATAGTCGGGTCGCGGCCACTGCAGCGCACTGTCGACCATCTCGCGGTAATCGACCACGTTGCCGCAGTAATCGGGATTGACGATATCCAGCTGCGCATTGATCGGCTGCAGGCCGCGCGCCACCTTGTGCGGCGGGAATTCCAGCGCTGCGTCGAAACCGTAGGTGCCCGGATCGTCCACGTCGAACTGCACCATCGCCAGGAAGATCTCGCCCAGCCCCTGCGCGCGGCAGTCCTCGCGCCACAGATCGAGGGTGTGGCGGCAGTCGGGCAGCAGCGACGGCCGGTACATGATCACCAGCGGACGGCCATCGATGCGGATATAGCGCGGGTCGCGCAGATACGGCTGCAGATCGCGGATGAACGACAGGTCGTTGTCGTCGTTGTAGTTCTGGCCCAGCAGCACATCGCTGTCGTGGCCGTCCCAGCGCCGGGTCCAGTTCTCGTTCGCCCAGCACAGGCAGAACGGGAGATCGATGTCGGGATTGGCGATGAACTGGTCGACCGGGCGCTCCAGCAGGCGGCGGCCCGAGAACCAGTAATGATGGAAGCAGAAGCCATGCACGCCGTGCAGGCGCGCCAGCTCGGCCTGGCGGCGCATCACGTCGACCAGGCGCAGATCGTAGAAGCCGAGTTCGCCGGGCATTTTCGGCTGTTCGTGGCCGACGAACTGCGGCACCGCCTTGCTGACGTTGGTCCATTCGGTGAAACCCCGACCCCACCACGCATCGTTTTCGGCGATGGGATGGAACTGCGGCAGATAGAACGCGATCGCCTTCGCGCGCACGGCGGCGGGCGGCGCATCGGCCGGGCGGGCGACGTAGTGTGCGCTGCGCGGCGCGCGCGCGCGGTCCAGGACGTCGTGCATCCAGCGCGCGGCGGCGTTCGGTTCGCCGTCCGCGGACACTTCGGGATCGGGCAGGCGCGGCAGCGGCGCCGGCGGTACGGCGACGTAGCCGTGCTGCGCGCCGAACGTATGCCAGCGGCGGTACGCATTCGTATGTTTCAACACCGGGGCGAAGGCGCCGAACACCACACTTTTCACTCGAAGCCGCATCTTCCAGGAAACCGGCATGCGCAGATAAGCGCCACGCAGCGCGCGGCCGGCGGTGGCGCGAATCGGGTTCATGCCGGTCTTCCACCGCAGCAGCGACGACAGCCAGCGCGCCGGCCTGGTGACCTTCCAACTGGTCGAACGCAGCAGTTCGTCCAATTGGGCATGTCTTGCAGCCAGTTCGGCATCGCGGGCGGCGAGTTGCGCGTGCAGATCGACCTGCACTCGGGCCAGCGCATCCGCCCGCCCGGTGATGGCAGCGTAAAGTTCGGCGGCACGTCCGGCTTCTTCGGCATGCTGAGCATGCGCCGCAGCGAGCGCGTCCCGGGACCGCGCAACTTCGGCTTCGAGCCCGCTAACGCGTTCGAGCGACGCCGCATGTTCGGCTTCGAGGGCGCTCGCGCGTTCGACCAACACCGCATGTTCGGCTTCGAGGGCATTACCGCGTTCAACCGATGCCGCATATTCGGCTTCGAGAGCATTCGCGCGTTCGACCAACACCGCATGTTCGACTTCGAGGGCATTACCGCGTTCGATCGAAGCTGCATGTTCGACTTCGAGGGCATTACCGCGCTCAACCGATGCCGCATATTCAGCTTCGAGAGCATTCGCGCGCTCGATCGAAGCCGCATATTCGGCTTCGAGGGCATTACCTCGCTCGATCGAAACCGCATATTCGGCTTCGAGGGCATTACCGCGTTCGATCGAAGCCGCATGTTCGGCTTCCAGCGCGTTGGTGCGTGCAGTCAAGGCGGCGCGCTCCTGCTCAAGCGCGCCGCTGTGGGCGACCAGTGCGGCATGATCGGTTTCGAGCCGGCGCAGGGCTTCGCTCGCCACCGCCGCGTTCGCGGCCTCCGCGTGCAGCGCGGCGTCGCGCGCGCGCAGATCCGTTTCCAGCTCGGCGACGCGTCCGGCGAGATATTCGTGCGCCGACTGCGCGGCCGCCATCGACTGCCGTTCGTTGCGCAGCGCCTGCGCCAAGCCCGCTTCGGCAGCATCGGCACGCTCGGCGGCGTAGATCCGCGCACCGAGCGCGTCGAACAGACGCAACACCGGCACTTGGGCGTCGGTGCCGGACAGCCCCGCAAGGTCGCGAAAACGCTTGGGTGCCTGCGCGCCGACCAGCAGCACGCCAAGGCCGTGGGTATGCTGGAACTCGAAGCCGGGATACTGCGCGCGCAGTTCATCCCACAGTTTCCACACTCCGAAATTGCGCTCGCGCACCATGGTGTCGTGGAACAGCACCACCGCGCGCCCGGACAGTTTCGGCAGCCACGATTCGAAATCGTGCTTGACCGCGTCGTAGGTGTGCAGGCCGTCGATGTGCAGCAGATCCACCGAGCCATCGGCGAAATAGGTCAGCGCCTCGTCGAAGGTCATCCGCAGCAGCTGCGAAAAACCGCTGTACGGCGCGTTGTGTCCGTTCAGCGCTTCGAAGACTTCATCGCCGTAAAACCCCGAGTGCTCATCGCCCTGCCAGGTGTCCACCGCGAAGCATTTCGTGTCCAGGCCGCAGCGCGCCACCGCCTGGCAGAAACCGAGATACGACGTGCCGTTGTGGCTGCCCAGTTCAACGAGGATGCGCGGACGCGCTTCCTCCACCGCCCAGAACGCGAACGGCAGATGGCCGATCCATGCGCTGGGCGGCACCTGCCGCGGCGCCATCGACATGCCGACATTGAGCGTGATCGTGGCGACGACCGCACTCATGCGCCCACCTGCGCGCCCAGCGCGCGGCGCGCGAACGCCAGCGCGAACCGCTGGCGCAGGCCGAGGTCCACGCCGCGGAACACGCCGACGGTGTCGCCCCAGGGGCCGCTGCCGGGATCGGGATGCGGCTCCCAGTCGGTGGTGACCTCGACCAGTTCGCAACGGCCGAATTTCGCCAGCGCGCGGTAGCCGTCCGGATAGAACCGCCAGCAGTCCTGCGGATAGCGGTGTTCGGGGCCGCGCGACGGCGCGATCAGGAAGATCAGCCCACCCGGCTTCAACACCCGGATCATTTCCAGCCAGCTCATCCAGAAGAATTCGACATGCTCGAACGCCTGGCCCGAAACGATGACATCGACGCTGCGGCTGGCGAACGGAAACCGGTACGGCGAGGTCAACACCACGTCCACGCCCGGGCCTTTCTCCAGATCCACGCCGGTGTAACGCCAGTTCGGACTGTCGAACAGCGTGCGATACGAGCCGTTGACGTCGTAGGAACCGATGTCGATCGCCTGGATCGCGCGGTCGCGATCGAGGTATTTCGACACCAGCCGTTGCATGTGTTCATAGGAGCTGACGTGCAAGGGAAACCTCGGAAATCGATGGGCTGCGGAATGAGTGGTATCGAAGAAGCGGATGGTGCGGGTGAGGGGCGACGGCGGCGGGCCGTCAGCCCCCGCCCGTCCCGACGGTCAGCGATACCGAGCGGAACGGGATGCCGACCAGGCCGGCGGTCACGGTGGTGGGCGCCGATTCGAAGGCCAGGACATCGTAGACCCAGGCGGCCTGCACGTGCTCGAGGTGCGAGCCGTCGGCGACCGCGACATCCACCGTGTAGCGTCCGCGCGGGAAATGCGGCATGCGGAACTCGAACGTCGCCTCGATCCGCTCGCCGGCCGCTGCAGGCACCGGGGATACGTCGTCGCGCCAGGTGTGCTTGCCGATGATCTGCTGGCCCAGGCGATCCTTGATGAAGAAGCCGATGATCGGACTGGGCAGCGGACGCTCGGCCAACGCCGATACCCGCAGGCGCACCAGCTCGCCGCCGCCGAACTGTCGCAGCGGCTGCCCGTCGAGGCCGAAAAAACCGACCGCTTCGATCCGCGCCCCGCCGTCGCCGAAACCGGCGCGGTCGGGATCGAAGGCGAACACCCGCAGGCGGCTGGCGTCCAGCGACAGATCGTCGCCATCGTCGTCGCGGCCGGGCATCGACACCGGCGTAGGGACCGTCGCGGCGCGCGCCGGCAGCGGCGCATGGCCGTAGGTGCTGGCGAGATAGGCCTCGCAGACCGCCTTGGCCGGACCGTCCATGCCGATGCGCCCGCCGTCCAGCCAGATCGCGCGGTCGCACAGATTGACGATGGCGCTGGCGTCGTGACTGACGAACAGCACCGTGCCGCGGGTCTGGAAATCGCGCAGGAAACGCATGCATTTCTGGGCGAAGAACACGTCGCCGACCGAAAGCGCCTCGTCGACCACCAGAATATCGGCGTCGGCGTGGGCGATCACCGCGAACGCCAGCCGCACGTACATGCCGCTGGAATAGGTCTTGACCGGCTGATGGATGAAATCGCCGATGTCGGCGAAGGCGACGATGGCGTCGTACTTCGCGGCGATTTCATCCGCGTGCATGCCCAGGATCGCGCCGTTCATGAACACGTTCTCGCGGCCCGTGAACTCCGGGTTGAAGCCGCTGCCCAGTTCCAGCAGCGCACCGATCCGGCCGGACACCGCGACTTGGCCGAGCGTGGGCGACAGGGTGCCGCAGATGGTCTGCAGCAGCGTGGATTTGCCTGAGCCATTGCGACCGATGATGCCGACCGTCTCGCCGCGCGCCACCGAAAACGAGACGTCGCGCAGCGCCCAGGATTCGCGGAAGAACCGCGTGGGCTCGCGGCGGATCGCTCGCTGCAGACGCGGAATCAACGCCTGTTTCAGGCGATTCTCGGGACGTTCGTACAGTTGATAGCACTTGCCGATTCCGGCCACGACGATGGCCTGCTCGGGGGTGGCCTGCTGGATGGCAGTGTGTTCGATGGCAGCGTGCCCGGCGGCGGCCGGCGCGTGTGAATGCTCAGAGGACATCGGCGAACCCCCGGCGCGATTTCTGGAACCACCAGTAGCCGAAGAACATGAACGCCAGGGCGATCGCGTAATAGCGCAGCATCGTCGCCGGGTCAGGCGCGGTGCTGGCGAACAGCACCGCGCGGCTCTGCTCGATCACCACCGTCAGCGGATTCGCATAGACCCAGGCGCGGTATTGCTCGGGCAGCGCAGCGACCGGATAGAACACCGGCGCCAGGAACATCAGCACCGTGGCGACCACGCCACTGAGCTGGGCGATATCGCGGATGAATACGCCCAGCGCGGCCAACAGCCACGCCACGCCGAGGGCGAAGAAGCCCAGCGGCAGCAGGATCACCGGCAGCCACCATGCGGTGAGCGGCACCCAGCCTTCGGACAGCCATTGCGCAGCGAGCAGGATCAGCAGGCTGACGATGGCGTGGAACGCCGCCGAGCCGACCAGACTCCAGACCAGCGTTTCCAGCGGAAACACCACTTTCTTGACGTAATTGGCGTTGCCGATGACCAGCGCCGGCGCCTTGGTGATGGCTTCGGCCAGCAGGCCGTGGCAAATCACCCCGATGAACAGCAGCAGCGCGAAACGCGACTTGCTCTCGCCTTCCAGCATGCCCGGCCATTTCGCCTCGAACACCACCGAGAACACGAACGTATAGACCGCCAGCATCAGGATCGGATGCAGAAACGACCACGCCACGCCCATCACCGAGCCGCGGTAGCGGCCCAGCACTTCGCGCCTGATCAGCTGGCCGATCAGGCGACGCTCGCGCCAGAGCCCCGCGAACAGGCTGGAGGGCCCGGCGGGGAACGGTCGATGCGCGTCGATCAGGCGGCCGCGACTCATTGCGCGAGCGCCCGCTCCAGGTCGCGGCGCAGGTCGTCCAGCGATTCCACGCCCACGCTCAGGCGCACAAGATCGTCGTGGATGCCCAGCACGGCGCGGCGTTCCACCGGCACAGAGGCGTGGGTCATCACCGCCGGGTGATTGACCAGACTCTCCACGCCGCCGAGCGATTCGGCCAGGGTGAAGAGGTGGGTGCGTTCGCAGAAGCGTTTCGCGCCTTCGAAGCCGCCCTTGACCCGGATCGACACGATGCCGCCGAAGCCGTCCATCTGCCGGGCCGCCAGCGCGTGCTGCGGATGGTCTTTCAAGCCCGGATAGATCACCTGCTCGATCGCCGGATGGGTCTGCAGCCATTCGGCCAGCGCCTGCGCGTGCTCGCAGTGGGCTTTCATGCGCAGGTGCAGGGTCTTCAGGCCGCGCAGGGCGAGGAAACTGTCGAACGGCCCCTGCACCGCACCCACCGAGTTCTGCAGGAACGCCATCTGTTCGGCCAGCTCGGCGTTGTCGCCCACCACCGCCATGCCGCCGACCATGTCGGAGTGGCCGTTGAGATATTTGGTGGCCGAATGCATCACGATATCGGCGCCGTGCTCCAGCGGCCGCTGCAGGATCGGCGAGGCGAACGTGTTGTCGACCACCATCAGCAGGCCGTGTTTCTTCGCGACCGCAGCGACCGCCTGCAGGTCGACGATCTTGAGCATCGGGTTGGTCGGGGTTTCCACCCAGAGCATGCGCGTTTCGGGCCGGATCGCGGCTTCCAGCGCGGCGGCATCGGTCAGATCGACGAAGCTGAAGTCCAGAGCAGCGGTGCGTCGGCGCACGCGCTCGAACAGGCGGAAAGTGCCGCCGTAGACATCGTCCATGCAGATCACATGGCTGCCGGTGTCCAGCAGTTCCAGGATCGTGGACGACGCGGCGAGACCCGAGGCGAAGGCGAATCCCCGGCTGCCGCCTTCGAGGCCGGCAACGCAGCGCTCGTAGGCGAAACGGGTCGGGTTGTGGGTGCGCGAGTACTCGAAGCCCTGATGCACGCCCGGACTGCTCTGGGCGTAGGTCGAGGTGGCGTAGATCGGCGGCATCACCGCCCCGGTCGTGGGATCCGGCGACTGGCCCGCATGGATGGCCTTGGTGCCGAGGCCCCACGATGTTTCCTGCTGCTTGCGATCCTCACCCATGGCGGCCTCGTCGTTGATATCTGGTCTGGTGTCGATGCGGTTCCGCACGGTCGGGTCATGTCCGGAACGGCGGTTTGTCGGAGCGGTCTATTCAATCGGTGGCGGCGGCCCGCCCGATCACTTCCTGCGCAGGAACCCCTTGGGATTCCAGGTAATGAGGAACGATTCCTTCGAGCGGTCGATCTCGAAATCCGGATTCTCTGCCGCGAACGCCTCGGCCGCCTCGAATGGGCCCGGATCCGGGCCGACATCGAGGCCATGGTGGCAGATCGAATCCTCGACGATGAAATACGCGCCCGGCAGGGTCAGCGGCGAATAGGCGCGCAGCACGTCGAGGGTGTTCTGGTAAGTGTGCGAGCTGTCCTCGATCACCAGCACATCGGCACCCTCGGGAATCTGACGCTTGATCTCGTCGGCCAGCGCGCAGGCATCGCCTTCGATGAACTGGATCCGCGGATGGGCCTTCGCTGCCGGATATAGATGGGCGTGATCGATGTCGATCGCGATGATCCGACCCTTGCCGATCAGGTCCAGCAGATGGGCCAGCGCCAGCGCGCTGCCGCCGTATTTGTTGCCGATCTCGATGATCACGTCCGGTGGACGCGCGGTCAGCAATTCCTGGTAGACCCAGAAATCCAGCGGATTCTTCTGGGTGGGCACCCCGAAATAGGTGGTCCGGCCGTCGATGATGCGCTTCTGCATGATCTCCAGTACATCGCCCAGGGGCATTGCGGTACTGGATTCGAGGTAATGACTCATGTCGATCGGGTCCGAATCAGGGTTGGAGCGTCGCGGGGCTCGGAAAGCGCCAGCGGACCCGGGCGAAGGAGCCTGGGTCGGACCCGGACGCCGGACAACCGCCAGGTCACCCGGTCGGCCATCCTGCCGGCGCCCCCACGGCGGCATTCGCATCGTCCTTCGGCGAACGCCGTGAAAACGCGGCGATTGTACCATCGCCCTCCCGGGCGCCTCCCCGGCGCCTACCCGATTACTGAACGCGGCGGCGCAGCCAGTTCAGCAAGTCGATCCGGGTGATCAGGCCCAGGAAACGGTCGTCGTCCATCACGATCGCTACATGGCCGCGGTCGAAGACCGGCAGCAGCGCCTCCACCGGGGAGCGCACGTCCAGCTTGTCGAGCTTGCTGACCATCGCCGTGGACACCGGGTCGCGGAAGCGGGATTCGTCGCCGTAGACGTGCAGCAGCACGTCGCTCTCGTCGAGGATGCCGACGATCGTCTCGCCATTCATCACCGGCAACTGCGAGATCTCGTAGAGCTTCATCCGCTGGTAGGCGGTGACCAGCAGATCGTTGGGGCCGACCACCACCGTATCGCGGCGGGTGTAGGGGCGCAGGATCAGGTCGCGCAGGTCGCCGTGCTGCTCGCGCTCCAGGAAGCCGTTGTCGAGCATCCAGTAGTCGTTGTACTGCTTCGACAGGTACTTGTTGCCGGTGTCGCAGACGAACACCAGCACATTCTTGGCCACGGTCTGCTCGCGGCAGTATTTCAGCGCCGCGGTCAGCAGGGTGCCGGTGGACGAACCGCCCAGCACGCCCTCGCAGCGCAGCAGCTCGCGCGCGGCGAGGAAGCTTTCCTTGTCGGTCACCGCATAAGCCTTCTTGACCCGACTGAAGTCGGAGATATCGGGCAGGAAATCCTCGCCGATCCCCTCCACCATCCAGCTGCCGGATTTCTCGTTGAGCCGGCCGTCGTTGATGTATTCGGCCAGGATCGAGCCCACCGGGTCGGCCAGCACCAGTTCGGTGTGCGGCGAATGCTCGGCGAAGCAGCGCGACAGCCCGGTCATGGTGCCGGAGCTGCCGCAGCCGAAGACGATGGCGTCGAGGCCGCCGACTTCGCCCATCTGCCGCAGGATTTCGGGGCCGGTGCCGAATTCGTGCGCGGCCGGGTTGTCCGGATTGCCGAATTGATTGATGAAATAGGCGCCCGGGGTCTCGCGGGCGATCCGCGCCGCCATGTCCTGGTAGTAGTCGGGATGGCCCTTGGCCACGTCCGAACGGGTCAGCACCACCTCGGCGCCCATGGCCTTGAGGTTGAAGATTTTTTCGCGGCTCATCTTGTCGGGGACGACCAGCAACAGCCGGTAGCCCTTCTGCTGGGCCACCAGGGCCAGGCCGATACCGGTATTGCCGGCCGTGCCTTCGACGAGCGTGGCGCCGGGCTGGATGTCGCCGCGCTGCTCGGCGGCTTCGATCATGCGCAGACCGATGCGGTCCTTGATCGAACCGCCGGGATTCTGGCATTCCAGCTTGAGATACAGGGTGCACAGGCCGGTGTCGAGGCGCTGGGCGCGGACGATCGGGGTATCGGCGATCAGGTCCAGCACGGAGTCGCTGATGGCAGGCTTGCGGATCGAGGGATCGTTCGAGGGAGAATTCGACATGCCGGCCAAGCTCGGATGGGAAAGGCCGGATTATCGCATCGTCGGTCGCGGGGGCGCGGCGCTGCGGCATGAGAATAGGCGCCAGGCCCCGCCGCGCCATACGACGACGGGGCCGTAAGCCCCGTCGTCGTGGACGCTGCGGCTCCCACGTCAGTGGTGCAGCGCGTCGTACATCCGGGTCAGGCGATCCTTCGCAGCCAGCTTCTCGCGCTTCATCTGCACCAACCGGATGTCGTTGATCGGCAGTACGCCGAGTTCGGCATCGAGCACCTGTTTGTCGAGCTCCTTGTGGCGGTAATACAGCTGGCGGAATTCGGCGTTGGCCTTCATCAAGGCTTCGAGTTCGGTCTGGGGCTGCCCTTCGAACATGGATTCCTCCTCACAGGACGTTGAAAGACCCGGCCGACGGGCCGGATCGCGGGTTGGGAAACGTGGGGGTGTTGGAACGGCCGGGACTGCAGTCGGTCCCGGAAACGAAAACGCCCCGGCCTGGAACGGCACGGGGCGCTGCGGGGACGAGCCTCGGAACAATGACGCGGATGCTCCGGACCGGAGCATCCGCAAGCACCTTGCTTGCGGGGGCATTCTCCTTGGAGGCTGCCTGGATCGATTCGTGCTGGATTGAATGGTGCTGGATTGAATCGTGCATCGGCGTCATCGGCTCTGCTCGTCCTCCCGAAGGACGAATGGACCTCCGGCAAATCGACCCTACTCTTCTCCTCCGCGCTCGGCAAGCACGATCCGCACGATTCAGTGCGGCACCCGGCCCTGCCGGGCCTGCGCCGCGGCAAAGCCCAGGCGGGGCAATGCAAATAATTGTTAATCCACGCGTTTTCGGCAAACGCAGCCTCGCCGATCAGCGCTGGACGGGCTTGGGCTTGGGTTTCGGCCTGGGCTTCGGCTTGACGGACGGCTTGGGCGCAGGATCTGCGGGCAACGGGCCGCCAGCGGTCAATTCGGCCTCGCGACGGGCCAGTTCGGCCTCGCGCTCGCGCGCCAGCCGCAGCTTTTCGGTCTCGCTGCCGGCGACGGTATCGAGCAGGCCCTCGGCCTGCTCGCGATTGCGCGACTCGGCCTCTACCGCTTCGCGCAGGCGGGCGGTTTCCTCCGCCTGGATCCGGGCCTCGATCCGCAGGCGCTCGGACTCGGCACGGGCGCGTTCGGCATCGCGGCGGCTGGCTTCCACCAGCAACTCGCCGCGCTCGATTTCCAGCCGTTGCAGTTCGGCGCCGCCGGATTCGGTGCGTGCCGCCATTTCGGCGGTTTCGACCCGGATCCTGGCGATCTGCAG
This sequence comes from Lysobacteraceae bacterium, assembly GCA_046590925.1. GTDB lineage: Bacteria > Pseudomonadota > Gammaproteobacteria > Xanthomonadales > Xanthomonadaceae > Lysobacter_I. Next base: position 22,683 of record JBKJTC010000107.1, read on the forward strand.
GGCCTGGGGTTTCTGCTTGCGCTTGGCCGTCTGCAGGGTCTGCACCGCCTGCCGCGCCTGCAGGCGCTCGTAGGCCGCGAAGGCATTCTGCTGCGGGTCGGAGTCGATCGCCTGAAGCCGCTGGCCGAGGCGGACGACATCCGGATCGGGCTCGGCCGCCCGGGCGGCCGAGAACGGCAGGGCCATCGACAGCGCAATAACCATCAGGCCGCGGAACATATTCATGGCGAACCCTCCACGCCCAGACGCTGGCGCAGTTCGACGATCTCGGCGCGACGACGGGCCAGTTCGCTGCGCTGGATGGCGTCGCGGCTGCGGACGTAGGCGTAGTCGGCCTCGGCCGCGGCGAGCTGCGCAAGCCCGGAGGCGTCGGCGGCCTTGCGTGCGGCCAATGCCGCCTGCGCCTGACCCAGTGCGGTCTTGGCGCGCAGCAGCGCTTCGGCTGCGTACTGTGCCGCATCCGCGCCTTCGGCCCGCGCCACCGCGGACTGGGCCGCGGCGAGTTCGTGGGTCGGCAGCGGCGTCCGCTGCGCGGCCACCATCGGCGCGACCAGAACGGGAAACGTGAGCACTATCACAAGCAGCATGGTGCGCGTGCGGCTTCGTACCCGAAGCGGGTACTGCGAGACGCGCGGCATTTGTGCGAAGCTTGCGGGCATGGGGTGCGTGTCGGTAGTGGATCGTGTTGGCAGTCGGACCGGTCGTGGTCGAATCGTTGTTCGCCGTTCGATCATGACGCAGGCGCATTGTCTTCAGCCTGTCCGGCCGATGCAATGCGGCAATCCGGCCGCCGCGTCCGAAAATCATTGCACAGATACCAGAACCCGGGAGGTTCATCGATGGACATCGGCTATTTCCTGAAGCTGATGGCGGACAAGAATGCTTCCGACATGTTCCTGACCACCGGCGCGCCGGTGCATATCAAGGTCGAAGGCAAGCTTTATCCGCTCGGCAACACCGGCCTGCCCCCGGGCATGGTCAAGAAGATCGCTTATTCGCTGATGGACGAGGGCCAGGTGCCCGAGTTCGAGCGCGACCTCGAGCTGAACATGGCGCTGTCGCTGGCCGACGCCGGGCGCTTCCGCGTCAACGTGTTCAAGCAGCGCGGCGAAGTGGGCATGGTGATCCGCGCGATCCGCAGCGTGATCCCCAGCATCGAGGAACTGCAGCTGCCGCAGGTGCTCAAGAACGTGATCATGGCGCCACGCGGGCTGGTGCTGATCGTCGGCTCCACCGGCTCGGGCAAATCGACCTCGCTGGCATCGATGATCGACTACCGCAACACCACCGCGGCCGGCCACATCCTCACCATCGAGGATCCG
>JBKJTC010000144.1:0-5413 GCA_046590925.1 Lysobacteraceae bacterium
ATGCGGAACAGGTCGCCGGCGAAGATCGCGGCTTCGTCGCCGCCGGTGCCGGCGCGCACTTCCAGATACAGGCCGCCGTCGTCGCGCGCGTCTTTGGGCACCAGTTGCGCCATCAGCTCGGCGTCGAGTACGTCCAACCGCGCTTGCACGGCGTCGATCTCTTCCTCGGCCAGTTCCGCCAGTTCCGGGTCGCTGCGCATCGCTTCGGCGGCGGCCAGATCGGCGCGCGCTTGGCGTTCCGCGGCCAGGCCGGCGGCGATCGGTTCCAACTGCGAGCACTCGCGCATCAGCCCGCGATAGCGCGCGGCGTCGTTCACCGTCGCCGGATCGGCGAGCAGGCGTTCGATTTCCTCGCGGCGCTCGGCCAGCGCTTCCAGCTTACGGCGCAGGGTCGGCGTCATCGGGGGCATCGTTGTGGCGTTGGTTGTCTGCCGGATGCAGGCCGTGCTCGACCGCATCGGCCAGACGGCTGTGGGCCGGCAGCGCATGATTCGAAAACAGTCTTTCCGCGGCGCGCACCAGTTCGATGTCGCCGCTCAGCGCTGCTTCGCGCAGCGCGGTGGTGGGCGCGTGCAGCAGGCGGTTGGTCAGGGTGTGCGCCAGCCGCTGCAGCACCTCGGCCGGGTCGTGGCCGCCCGCGAGCAATTGATGCGCTTTCGCCAGCGCATCGTCGCGCGCGGATTCGCCGTGCGCGCGCAGGCGCCTGAGCGAACCGTGATGCGCGCTGGCGGCCAGGGTTTCGGCGAAGCGCGCGACCTGCAGTTCGATGATGGCCTCGGCGGCGTCGGCGGCTTCGCGCCGGCTGCTGCGGTTGTCTTCGATCACCCGCTCCAGGTCGTCGACGGTGTAGAGGAACACGTCCTCGACCTCGGCCACGTCGGCGGCGATGTCGCGCGGCACCGCCAGATCCAGCAACAGCATCGGACGGTGCCGGCGTTTGCGCAGCGCCGCCTTCACTGCGTCGCGACGCAGGATCGGCTCGCGGCTGGCGGTGGCCGAAAACACGATGTCGGCCTCGAACAGGTGGCGGTCCAGCTCGCTCAGCGGCAGGGCGACGCCGCCGTGGCGGCTGGCGAGTTCCTGGGCGTGGGCGAGGGTGCGGTTGGCGAACAGCAGACGTTTCGCTTTCGCCTGCACCAGATGCAGTGCGGTGAGTTCGATGGTCTCGCCGGCGCCGATCAGCAGGATGGTGCTGTCGGACGGGCGGGCGAAGGTTTCTTCGGCCATGCGCACCGCGGCCGAAGCCACCGAGACCGGGTTGGCGCCGATGCGGGTATCGGTGCGCGCGCGCTTGGCGGTGACGAAGGCGTGCTGGAACAGGCGGTCGAGGCGGTTGCCGAGGGTGCCGGCGGTGCGTGCGGCGGCCCAGGCCTGCTTCACCTGGCCGAGGATCTGCGGTTCGCCCAGCACCTGCGAATCCAGTCCGGTGGCGACCCGGAACAGGTGGCGCACGGCGTCGTCGTCGCGATGGCGGTAAAGATAATCGTGAAGCGCCAGCGGGCGGCCGTCCTGCGGATGCGCGGCCAGCCAGTCGATCAGCGCGTCGCCGTCGCCGCCGGTCAGCGCATAGACCTCGGTGCGGTTGCAGGTGGACAGCAGCGCCACTTCTTCCACGCCCGGCAGCGCGCGCAGTGCGGCCAAGGTCGCCGGCAGCGCGTCGTCCGCGAACGCGACCCGCTCGCGCAGGGCGACCGGCGCGGTCTGGTGGTTGATGCCGAGAGCGACGAGGTGGGGCATGATTTGCGGGGTGACGACTGGCGGAGGCGCGTTCAGACGGTTCGGGTAAGCTGGCAATCCCCATAGTTTACGGCCCATCACGTCGATGCCCGCATTTCCGATCTCCAATCGCCGGCGGCCGACGCTGCTGGGCGTGTGTCTGGCGCTGCTCGCGGGCAGCGGGCTGGCCGCAAAGCCCGATGCCCCCGCCGCCGATCCGCTGGCGCCGGCGATGGCCGGCGAATACGCGCTGCAGGCCGGCAAGCTCGACGAAGCCGCGCGCTGGTATCTGGAAGCCGCCCGGGCGGCCGACGGCGATGCGGTGCTGGCCGACCGCGCCACCCGGATCGCGCTGCTGGCGAAGGACGATGTCAGCGCCGCCGCAGCGCTCAAACTCTGGCGCGCCCGCGCCGGGCGTTCGCTGGCAATGCGCGGCGCCGAGGCCGCGCTGGCGCTACGCCAGAAGAACGAATCGCTGGCCCGTCGCGAGCTGCAGGCGCTGATGCGCGGCGAGGGCGACGGCAAGACGGTCGAGAAAGGCGGCTGGCGTTACGCGCTGGTGGCGCTGGATGCCGGTTCCGGCGATCCGAAATTGACCGGGCGCCTGCTCGGGCAGTTGATCGATGCCATCCCGGATCAATTAGACGCCTGGCTGGCCTTCGGCGAGTTCTCCCAGCAATTGCAGCGCAACGACCTGGCCGAGAAGATCGTGGCCCGGGTGATCGCGAAGTTTCCCGATAACCCTGCGGTGAGATTGCTGCAGGCCAGCCAGCTGCGCGAAGCCGGCAAGGAGGAGGATGCCCGCAAGGTGCTGGCCGGTCTGACCGCATCGTCCACACAGTCGCCGGAGCTGATGTTCGCCGTAGCACGGCAGTACAGCGCGATGGGCGACCACACCCGCGCCGCGGACGTGATCGCCGCCGGTCCGCAGGACGAACGCAGCTACACCCTGCGCGCGGCGTATCTGGCGCAGGCCGACGACAAGCCCGGCGTAGGCAAGGTCTACGAAGAATTGAAGCGCGATTCGGCCGCGCCCGATCCCGACCGGCGCCTGTTGCTGGGCCAGATCGCCGAGTTCATCGAACGCTACGACGAGGCGCTGGACTGGTACGCCACCGTGCCCGGCGGTCCGCAACGCTGGCAGGCGCGGCTGCGCGCGGCCACGGTGCTGCACAAGCTCAAGCGCGCCGACGAGGCTTATGCCCGCCTGCGCGGATTGCAGACCGACGCCGATGCCGAGGAAGACACCCGCCGCGACGGCTATCTGCTGGAAGCGGAGCTGCGCAAGGAAGACGGCAATCTCGACGGCGAACTGGACAGCTACGCCCGCGCGCTCGCCGCGTTCCCCGACGATCCGCAGTTGCTCTACGCCCGCGCGCTGATGTGGGAACGCCGCGACGAGATCCCGCGCGCCGAGGCCGATTTCCGCAAGATCCTGGCCATCGATGCCGACGACGTGAACGCGCTCAACGCGCTCGGCTACACCCTGGCCGACCGTACCGACCGCTATCAGGAGGCGCTGGAACTGATTTCCCGCGCCATCGCCGCGCAGCCCGACAGCGCCGCGATCATCGACAGCTACGGCTGGGTGCTGTATCGGCTCGGTCGCAACGAGGAAGCGCTGGTCGAACTGCGCCGCGCCTTCACCAAACAGAAGGACGCCGAAATCGCCGCGCATGTCGCCGAAGTGCTGTGGGCGCTGGGGCAGAAGGACGAGGCGCGCAGGTTCTTCGAGGAATCGCGCAAGATCGACCCGAAAAGCCGCTCGCTGCTGCGCGCGATCGAGAAGACCGGCGTGACGTTGCCGCCGCTGCCGGAGAAGGCGGGCGCATGAGGCTTCGTCCGTTGAAGTGGCATTCGTTCGCGACCGCGCTGTCCGCTGCGCTGCTGCTGGCAGGTTGCGCGACCACCGCGCCGACCCGCACCGCGCCGCCGCTGTCGGCGGAGGCGCAGGCCGAACGCCAGCGCGAACGCGCCGAATGGTTGTCGCTGTATTCGACATGGTCGTTCAGCGGCCGCGCCGCGATCAGCCGGGGCGCCAAGGGCGGCAGCGGGCGGATCGAATGGGAGCAGCTCGACCGCAACCGCTACAGCATCGCGCTCAGCGCGCCGGTGACCCGGCAGAGCTGGCGGCTGACCGGCGACCTGCATTCCGAAGCCGGGCGCATCGAAGGCCTGGAAGGCGGCCCGCGCGACGGCGAATTCGCCGAAGCGCTGTTGCTTGATGCCACCGGCTGGGAGGTGCCGCTGCAGCAGCTCGGCAGCTGGGTGCGTGGCGCGCCCGCGGCCGACGATCCGGTCGAATCGATCGAATACGACGGCCAGGGGCGGCCTTCGCTGCTGCGCCAGGCCGGCTGGAGCGTGCGCTACACCGCTTGGCGCCCCGGGCTGGTGGGGCAACCGGATCTACCGACACGGATCGAGGCCCAATCCGGCGATGCCCGGGTGAAGCTGCAGATCGACGACTGGGTGTTCGCCACGCCATGAGCGGTTTCGCAATGACCGCGCCGGGCCGCGGCGCGGGCTGGTCCGTCTGGCCGGCGCCGGCCAAGCTGAACCTGTTTCTGCGCATCGTCGGCCGCCGCGCCGACGGCTATCACGAACTCCAGACCGTCTTCCGGATGCTCGACTGGGGCGACAGCATCTATATACGTCTGCGCGACGATGGCCGCATCGTTCGCAATGGAAGTTCCGCTCCGGGCGTGGCCGAAGCCGATGACCTGACCGTGCGCGCCGCCCGATTGCTGCAAACAGCCGGCAATGGTGCCCAAGGTGCGGACATCGCCATCGAAAAGCGTATTCCCTCCGGCGGTGGCCTCGGCGGCGGTTCCAGCGATGCCGCCACCGTGCTGCGCGTGCTCGACAGGCTCTGGGGCTGCGATCTGGGGGTCGATGCGCTGGCCACGCTGGGGCTGCAGCTCGGTGCGGACGTGCCGGTTTTCGTCTGCGGCCAGAACGCCTGGGCCGAGGGCCTGGGCGAGCGGCTGACGCCGGTCGTGTTGCCGCCGGCCTGGTATGTGCTGGCGGCGCCCGGGATTCACGCCGCCACCGCCGAACTTTTCCAGGCATCTGAATTGACGAGAAATGCCCCAGCCGCGACAATGGCGGGCTTCGTTTCGGACCCATTCCTGCAAGGGCAGGCGCTCGGCAACGCGTTCGAGCCGGTCCTGCGCTGCCGCGAGCCCGCCGTCGAGGCTGTGTTCGCCGCACTGCGCAGCATCGGCACTCCGCGGCTGACCGGCTCCGGCAGCGTGTGTTTCGTCGAATTCGCAGATCGCGGATCCGCCGAATGCGCGCTCGCGGTGCTGGCAAGCCGGCAGCCTTCAGGTCTCAACGCCTGGATCGCCGCCGGCGCCTCGCGCTCGCCGCTGCTGGATGCGCTCGAAACGAATTGACGGTCCGCTCGACGGGACCGTCGGGAGTCGGCAAGCCGGGCGTTTCGTTTTCGACGACGCATCGGCCGACACGATTCCACCGGAGGGGCGTCGCCAAGTGGTTAAGGCACCGGGTTTTGATCCCGGCATTCGCAGGTTCGAATCCTGCCGCCCCTGCCATCTCCAGCGATATCACAGATACCGGGATTCCGCTTCGCGGGATTCCTCCAACCGCCACGGTCAGAGCGAAGCGGAATCATCATGCAAGACGATCGTCAGTTGTTGATCTTCTCCGGCAACGCCAACCGGCCGCTGGCCGATGC
>JBKJTC010000189.1:0-5101 GCA_046590925.1 Lysobacteraceae bacterium
GAACGGATCAACGAAGCCTTCGATCTCATGCACGAAGGCAAATCGATCCGCACCGTCATTCACTACTGACCGGACGCAACGTTGGAACGCATCGAACATCGCGCTTGTTTCGGCGGCTGGCAGGACGTCTACCGACACCATTCCGATACGCTGGGCTGCACGATGCAGTTCGCAGTCTATCTGCCGCCGCAGGCGGAACAGCGTCGCTGCCCGGTGATCTACTGGCTGTCGGGCCTGACCTGCAACGAACAGAACTTCATCAACAAAGCCGGCGCGCAGCGGTATGCGTCGGACCACGGGGTGGTCGTGGTGGCGCCCGACACCAGTCCGCGCGGCGACGATGTGGCCGACGCCGAGGGTTACGACATCGGCAAGGGCGCGGGCTTCTATCTCGATGCGACGCAGGCGCCGTGGTCGACGCACTACCGGATGCAGGATTATGTGGCGCGCGAACTGCCGACGCTGATCGAAGCGCATTTCCCCGCCACCGATGCGCGCGCGATCAGCGGCCATTCGATGGGCGGGCACGGCGCGCTGGTCACCGCGTTGCGCAACCCGGGGCGCTATCGCAGCGTATCGGCGTTCTCGCCAATTGTTTCCCCGTCGCAGGTGCCGTGGGGACAGAAGGCCTTCGCTGCGTATCTGGGCGAAGACCGCGAAACGTGGAAGGCCTGGGACGCCTGCGAACTGATCGCGACCGTGCAGGAGCGCTTGCCGATCCTGGTCGATCAGGGCGGCGGCGACGAATTCCTCGAAACGCAGCTGCAGCCGGAACGACTGCAGGATGCCTGCGATGCGGCGGGGCATCCGCTGGACCTGCGCATCCGCAAGGGTTACGACCACAGCTATTACTTCATCGCCAGCTTCATCTGCGAGCACTTCATCTTCCACATGCGGCAGCTGAATCTGGCGCGGTAGCGCAGGGGATGCAATGGATAATGCAACAATTCCCGTAGAGCGGCCTTCAGGCCGCTGAATGTTCGCGGCAAATGCTTCAGCGGCCTGAAGGCCGCTCTACATGAGGTTCAGAGGAAATCGGTGTAGGCGAAACGTTCGTCGCGCAGCACGGTCTCGCCTGTCGACACCGCGATCGGCGCCGCGAACATCGGGCCGTCGTGCACCAGTGTGTGGAATTCGCCGTTCTCGCCGCAGGGGTCGCAGGCGGCCGGCAGATCGCGCAGCAGCGCCTCATCGAAATCGCGACCGCTGAAGCCGGCGTCGAGTTGTTCGGTATCCACGCACACCACCTGCGCGCGCAGGCCGCCGGCGATCATCGCGCGCGCAAGCGTCGCGGTATATCCGGGCGATGGATCGAAGAGCGGGAAATGCGGCGCCCAGTCGAGTTCGGCGCACAGCGCTTCGCGATAGGCGCGGATATCCGCAAGAAACAGGTCGCCGAACGCGATATCGCGCAGCCCCGGCCAGCGCGTGCGGGCGCGATCCAGCGCATCTGCGAAGGTGGCGCGATAGATCACGTTGCTCGCGCGCTGCGGCATCCACGCTTCGATTACAGGTAGGCCGCAGGCCGCAGCCTGCGCGTGCAGGATGTCGCGGCGGATGCCCTGCATCGCGATGCGGTCGTAGCCTTCGGTCAGGGTGGTGACCAGGCCGACGACTTCGACATCATGCCGTTGGCGTAAAGCGTGCAGCGTCCACGCCGCATCCTTGCCGCCGCTCCACGACAGCAGCAGCGGCAAGGTCATGCGGCGCTGACGTCGCGCAGCTCCCAGCCGGTGCCCGCCAGCAGGCGCAGGCGATGCTTGAGGATGGTGCCGGGAATCGAAGTGATCGCGATGAGGTCGATCTTCAGATCGTGCTGTTCGCCGCGCACGGTGGCGGCGGGATCGGTCGCGCCCAGCCCGGGATCGACCGCGTCCGGATCGTCCTGCGCTGCGCGCCAGCGCTGGAACAGCGCGTCCTCGCGCAGCGCCGCCTGCAATTCTTCGGCCATCCCGTCCGGCCCCTGCGAACGGAACGCGAATGCGCCAGCAGCGCTTAACGCGCCGGGGTCCAGAATGCTCAGATAGAAACGCGTCGCCATGATTGCATCCACGCCTATGCCGGGTATACCAGCATAGTGCGTGGTCATGAAGCAGGCAATGTTTTACAGCTTTACAACAATTGTCCTTCAGCGGCGAAACCGAGCGTCAGCGCGCCTTTGCCAAGATTGACCATCGCGGTCAGGCTCATCACGCTTTCATGCAGTGCGACGCCGTGCTCGCGACAGGCATCGCGCAGCGTTGTGTAACCCGGCAAGGCGCGCATCTCTTCGAGCGGCCCGCCATAGCTCATGCACACATGGGGACTGAGCAGTTTTCCGCGCACGCGCTCGGCAGCGTGCGTGAGCAGCTTGCTTGCGGCAGCGTCGAAGCCCCGCACTTTGGCGATAGGCCCAGTCACGCCCTGATTGCCGTGCAGGATAGGCTTGATGTCGAGCATCGAACCCAATGATGCGCTCAACAGACTGACGCTCGCTTCGCCTTTCTTGCGGGTGCGCGCGCGCATGTAGTGCAGATCGCGAACGATCACATAGCCTTGCGTATGCTGGACCAGATGATCGATGTGCGCGCGGATCTTCGGCGGTTGATCGCCGGCGGCGATCATCTGCGCGGCTTCGATCATGGTCACGCCCTGGGCGGCGAACACGTTCTGGGTGTCGATGACCCTGAGCGAAAAAGGGGTGCTATGGCCCGCGGCGATGCGAATGGGTTTGTAGTCGTTGAGAATGACGAAGCTCGCCTGGGTCGCATTGTTGAAGATCGGGCTGCGATTCTTCATCACCGTGAGGCAGAAGACGTAGTCGTAGTCGATCACCAGCCGATTGAGGAACAGATCGCGAATCTGTTCGACGCTGAAAGAACTGGTTTCGGCATCGACGCCGCGCTCGGCGAAATCCGATTCGATGAACGCCAGCGCGGATTGCTCATCGCGGGTATCCGCGAAAACGGTTTCGCCGATCTTGATCGTAATGGGAAGTATGACGATGCCGTATTGAACCAGACTATTCGACGGCATATCGCATGTGGCGTCTACCACGAGACCTATACGCATAATGAAAGCTTCCGAAGGGGGTGCAAATGTAACCACTGCCTCCCTGCAAATTATTCCAGCCAACCTGAACGCGGCTGCCCCTGTTCAGCCGCGCTGCACGCCAACCGGCAATTCCGCGACCCGTCTCATCTCGGCTTCCTTCAAGAGTGTCGGATCGTGCAAGGCCGCTACTGCGAACGCATGGGCATCATTCCCCCAAAACAGCGAACTGCCAAGTGCCAGTGTGGGTACGCCGAAAACGCCCGCAGTGAGCGCGACTTCGGTGCAGGTGCGCAGCATCGCCTTCACTTCAACGGAATCCGCAACGCCGACCGGCAATCCCAACATTTCGCGTACCGGTTCCAATGCCTGCGCGGTGTCGGCGACGCGCCCCTGCACCCAGATCCAGTCGAACAGCGCATCGATGGATGCGGGCGACGCGCCTGCTGCAATGCACAAACGCAGCGCGGGCAAGGGATTGAACGGATGCTTCGGCGGGAAGCGCAGCGGCACACCGGCCTGACGCGCCTGCCACAACACGTGCTGATACGTGAATTCGCGTTTGCTGGGAATTTCCGCCGGCCCTTTCTGACCGCGGGTGTCGAGCACCGCCGCGAACAGGATCGGCACCGGGACGATCGGGTGTTCGGCCATCAGCGCGCGCACCTTAGGCCACTGCAGATAGGCGAAGGGCGAAATGAAATCGAAATACCAGCGGTTGGCGGTTTCGGTCATGACAGGTTCCGGAAAGTGACGGCTGAGGGACTCAGCAGCCGTAGGCCTTGTGTTCGGCGACCGCGTGCAGCAGTTCGTCGCCTTCGGCGGCGCCGGAGAGGAACAGCACGGGCCGCGACAGGTTGTAGTGATCGGTGGTCTCGAAAAGGAGATCGAGCTTGCCGTCGCGGTCGAGATCGCCGGCGAAGATCAGATGCGGCGAAGCATCGTCGCCCAACATGAGGCCCGGCCTGCCCTCCATCTGCTGCGCGATCATGCGCACCAGGGTTTGGCTGCGTTCGCCCTCGATCAGCGCGATATCGCACATGAATCCGCTTTCGGCCCCAGCGGCTTCGCAGCGGGTCGCAAGCCGGTAGGCCTTGTCGCCCAGATGCAGGGTTTGCGCGACGAGGCCGGAATCGCCGGCAGAGTCTTCGATGCGTGCCTGCACTACCGGCCCGGCATGCAGGCCGGTGCCGCGCAGATAGGTGACGACATCGGTCTTGACGCTGCCGACCTCACTGCCTGTAGCCTGGCCTTCCGCGTCGAGCAGTTCGTCGAACACGGTGTTCACCCGCAGGCGGGTGGTCTCCAGCCGCGCATCGTCCGCCTGCACGCGCAGCGCGAACCAGCGCTCGCCGTGGCGCGCGACGGCCTCGCCCTGATGGAACGTGCCCGGCGGCTGCAGCGCATGCGCACCGGGCAATGCGAACGCCAGCAACAAGGACAGCATCGACGCGCTCCGGAGTCAGTTCGTTCCGGCAGGATACGCCCTCGGCAACTCGCCTTCCGCGCGCAGATAGCGGTCGCGCAGCTCGGTCTGGCGGCTGCGCATCGGAATCGCGCGGCCGTCGAACCACACCTGCGTCGCCACCGTGCTCACGTCCAGCGGATCGCCGGTCCACAGCACCAGGTCGGCGCGTTTGCCGACCGCGATGGTGCCGATGCGGTCGCCCACGCCCAGCACGTCGGCCGGCACCCGGGTCAAACCGGCCAGGCCGTCTTCCCACGGCAGCCCGCTGGCGACCGCAATGCCGGCGCCCTGACGCAGCTTGCGGGCGTTGTGGCTGGGGTCGTTGGACTGCACGAAGCTGACCGGCACGCCGGCCGCGCGCAGGCGTGCGGCGTTCTGCAGGGTCGCGCCGATCTCGTCGAAGCTGTGCGGCAGATTGGCGAAGGGATCGACGAACACCGGCACCTTCGCCGCGGCCAGCTGCGGCGCGAGGATCCAGGCCTCGGAGCCGCCCTGGATCGCGATGCGCACGCCGTGGCGCTGCGACCAGCGCAGCAACTGGCGGATGTCGGCGGCGCGATGCACGCCCACCATCACCCGGCCGCCGTTGTTGAGATAGCGCGC
>JBKJTC010000156.1:0-16312 GCA_046590925.1 Lysobacteraceae bacterium
CCGCTGCCGAACAACACATGGAAATCATCGGCAGCGAACCGGAGCGAGTGAAAGCCTACTTCCGCGATCCGCGCGTCAAGTATGCTGCTTAATACTATTTAGAGGCCGGATCAATAAAGCGCTTCCCTCTTTCGATTTAGTTGTTTCAATCCACGCGCCCGCGTGGGGCGCGACTAGGATCAAAAGCAATTCTTTGCTTAGTTGTATTGTTTCAATCCACGCGCCCGCGTGGGGCGCGACGACGTCGTGTCGCTCGGGTCGGCGAACTCGTAGTCGTTTCAATCCACGCGCCCGCGTGGGGCGCGACGAGCCGCCCGTCGCGAAGCCGCGCACGATTGAGGTTTCAATCCACGCGCCCGCGTGGGGCGCGACACTTCGGCAACCCCCGCCGCACGCGGTCGGCCGCCTTGTTTCAATCCACGCGCCCGCGTGGGGCGCGACAAGGGCACCACGTGCTGCGCGAGAACAAGTGGGGGTTTCAATCCACGCGCCCGCGTGGGGCGCGACAGATCGGCGCGGCCTTCCCGCAGTGGGCCATCCAAGTTTCAATCCACGCGCCCGCGTGGGGCGCGACTTTTGCAGCGGCCATTGATGGCTCCTTACAGAATGTTTCAATCCACGCGCCCGCGTGGGGCGCGACGCGCGTGCTCGACGCCATCTGGGCTGCGGCCGGCAAGTTTCAATCCACGCGCCCGCGTGGGGCGCGACCCATTGACTGGACGCTGCTTTACTCACAATTTGGTGTTTCAATCCACGCGCCCGCGTGGGGCGCGACATGACCTGATCGCCGATCCGGTACCGGCGCCGGATGTTTCAATCCACGCGCCCGCGTGGGGCGCGACCTTCATCATGCGAATGGAGTTCGCGTTTTCCATGTTTCAATCCACGCGCCCGCGTGGGGCGCGACGCCCGTCCGTGGGCTGCTGGTCGTAGTCGGCGTGGTTTCAATCCACGCGCCCGCGTGGGGCGCGACTCGAGGCGATAAACGACATCATCCTAGAGATTGCCGTTTCAATCCACGCGCCCGCGTGGGGCGCGACACTTCCTCATCCACCAGCTGCTGCGCGGTCCTGTTGTTTCAATCCACGCGCCCGCGTGGGGCGCGACGCGTTCCGATCGCGCGGTGTATCGCCCTGCGAAAACAGTTTCAATCCACGCGCCCGCGTGGGGCGCGACCGGTACCGGTATTCCCAAGATCCACAAACAGGTAGTTTCAATCCACGCGCCCGCGTGGGGCGCGACCGTATTCGTCCACGGCCGGATCACCGCCAACGACGAGTTTCAATCCACGCGCCCGCGTGGGGCGCGACCGCCGTCGCCACCTGGTCGGGCATCGACTGGCGGTTTCAATCCACGCGCCCGCGTGGGGCGCGACCCTCGGTGGCCGGGCGATAGAACTTGTCCATGATGTTTCAATCCACGCGCCCGCGTGGGGCGCGACCGTCGTAGAAGATCGAACCGCACACGATCTTGTCCGGTTTCAATCCACGCGCCCGCGTGGGGCGCGACCCGCCAGCGACTTGTTCGACCAGTCCGTGCGTGTCGTTTCAATCCACGCGCCCGCGTGGGGCGCGACATCATCAATGTGATCCTCCATGCAGGCATCGCCTTGTTTCAATCCACGCGCCCGCGTGGGGCGCGACCGCGTGATTTGGCTGGTCCATACGGCATTGCCGTGTTTCAATCCACGCGCCCGCGTGGGGCGCGACCTCGTGATCGTTGAAGATGTCGCGCATCTCTTGCATGGTTTCAATCCACGCGCCCGCGTGGGGCGCGACCTGCCTTGAGCGACAGCCGCAGTTCCGATGCGATGTTTCAATCCACGCGCCCGCGTGGGGCGCGACTCCACCATCATAAGTGTTTGTTATGGAGAGGGATATTCGGCATTTCCGGCGAACCTGGGCACAGAAGCGCGGGCCGGGATGCGTTTCCCGGGCCTGCGGCAGGGGTGCTTATTGGAATCAAGCGCTTAGGCGCGCGCGAACGCCCCGGGGAATGGGCGGTCGCTTGGGGTTCGCGGTTAGACGATGAGGGGGGCGGAAAAATCCCGGGCGGGTTTGGCCCCGATGTGTTCGACGCGGCCGCGCCATTTCGCGCCCAGGAAATAGAAGCGGAGGCTGTCCACGTCGGCATCGATGAGGTCGCACAGGCGTTGGCGGATGAAGACCCACTTGGCGCTGTCGACCTCCAGTTCGAAGACCGAGTATTGCACGCGCTGGCCGTAGTCGCGGCAGACCCGCGCGATGCGCCGCAGGCGGGCGGGGCCGCCTTCGCTGATGGTGCTGACGTCGTAGGTGACCAGGATCATCATGGTGCGATTCTCATTTCCAGAGGAATGGCGGATAGGCTTCCATGTCGCCGCGCAGATGGCGCGCCAATAGCTGCGCCTGCACGTAGGGCAGCAGACCGATGGCGATTTTTTCGTCGAGGAACAGATGCAGCAGTTCTTCGCGCTTGCGTTCCTGATAGGCGACCAGCACCGTTTTTCGGCCGGTGTCGGTCAGAAGCACGGCGCCGTTGTCGAAGGTGCGGAAATCCTTTTCGACCAGCTGTTTTCGATTGATCAGCGACAGCGCCAGACGCTCGCCCAGCAGCGGGCGGAATTCTTCCATCAGGTCCAGCGCCAGGCTGGGGCGGCCCGGGCGGTCGCGATGCAGGAAGCCCACGGCGGGATCGAGGCCAACGGTTTCCAATGCGGCGCGGCAATCGTGGGTGAGCAGCGTGTACAGCAGCGACAGCACTGCATTGAACGGGTCGCGCGGCGGCCTGCGGTTGCGTCCGCCGAAGCGCATAGCGGGCGAATCGACGCGGATCAATTGATCGAACACCCCGAAGTACGACTGCGCGGCTTCGCCCTCGAGTCCGCGCAGTATGTCGATATCGGTTTCGGCGATGAGTCGCTGCGGAATGCGCTTTAGCCGTTTCAGCGCGTGCTGGAACGCGGCCGGATCCGGGAACTGGTCGCTGTAGTCGCGCCAGCCGCGCGCCAACACCGCGCGCTGGTTGTGGATTTTCCCGGCAAGCAGATTGCGGACGATGGCGGCGCACTGCGGCGGGTTGTCGGTGCGCCGGTACTGCTCGCGACGCAGCAGGACGTTGCCTGAAACGGGGCCTTCGACGCGGGCGAGAAACCTGCCGTTCGGGGTGAGATAGCAAATGCGGATGCCCTGCTCCATGCAGAATCCGAGCAACTGCGGCGAGACCGAAATGCGGCCGAAGCAGACCAGGCTTTCCAGCAGGTGCACCGGAATGCGCGCGCGCTCTTCCTTCTCGACATGCATGACGATGTTGGCGCCGTCCTTGTGCAGCCAGGCGCCGTCGGTGGTGGCGTAAAGCGTGTTGAGCTGTTGGCGCATGTCAGTCCTCCAGTCGCTGGCGCAGCCATTCGTCGACGCCTGCGCTGTGCGCGAGCCAGCGCGGTTGGCACAGGTCGATCAGCGAACACGCATCGCAGCGTTTCGCGTCGTAGACGGCCGATGGCGTACGGCCGCTGTCGATCATCGCGCGGGTCTCCGCGATCACCGTGAGGGTGAGTGCGCGCAGTGCGTCGTCGATGGAGATGTCTTTGCGTCGGCGCGTCTGCCCGTAAAACAGCGCGCCGTGCGCGACCGGCTTGCCCAGCATCGCCTCCAGACATAGCGCCTGCGCGCAGAGCTGCACTTCATCGGCGCGATGGGCTTTGGGCCGGCCGCGTTTGTACTCCACCGGCATGGCGCGCTCGCCGTCGGCCTCGCGATGGAATTCGACGACATCGGCGATGCCGGTGATGCCCAGGCCCGGATGCAGCAGCGGCATCGCGGTGACGGTGCGCACGCCCTTGCGCTTTTCGCTGTGCGGGCGGTCGGCGCGTTCGTGCAGCAGGCGGCCCTCGGCGGTGTGCCGGCTTTCGGCCCACAGCCGTTCGATGTGGATCAATGCGCACTGGCGCGGGCAATACAGGTAATGCTGGAGGGCAGACACAGGAATCAGATCGTCGTCCATGGCCCTGCCCTCCTCCGGCAGCACGCGGTGTTCAGAACACTTCGGTGACGGTCACGCCGCGGGGCAGCGCATCGCGATCGATGGCGACGCGATAGTCGGCGAAGCTTCGTATCGGCGCCTGCGCCTGGTCGTCCGCGCGGGTGACGGTGACGGTGTCGAACAGCACGTGCGCGGGTGCGTTGCCCATCGGGTGATCGTGCTTGAAGACGATGAGCTTGCGGGCCGACATTTCGCCGCGCGCGGCGGAGCGGTCGTGTTCGAACAGATTGGTCAGCGCGCGCCACAGCAGCGCGAGATCGTCTTCGGAAAACCCGGTGCGCTCGGCGAGTTTCGCGGAGACGAATCCATGCATGCGGTACAGACCATACGGCAGGATGTGCTTGCGGCCCATGGTCCGCTCTTTTCCGATGTCTTTTTCGTGGGTAACGGCCACGCGGGTGATGGAGATTTCCATCGGCACGACAGGATCGATCGAACTGGCGAAAGCGAGCTGCACCGGGCCGCGCACCTGGCCGGCGTTGACTTCAGTGGTCATCACTGCGCCGAACGCGCGCACGTCGAAGAAGTTGGCGCACATCCATGCGGTGAGTTCGCGCGCTTTGTCGGCATCCTTGGGCAATTTCTTCGGCTCATGCTGCAGGCCCAGCGCGGCGTAGCCTTCCTTGTGCTGGTTGTTGAGCACCGATTTTTCCTGCATATAAATGGTGTAGCCGGGCTGGTGCTCTTTCTCCAGGGCCACGTAATTGCGGATTTTCCGCTTGATGGCGACATCGGTCACCAGCCCCTGATTGGTTTCCGGGTCCAGGCGCGGCAGATTGCCGGCGTCGGGGTCGCCGTTGGGGTTGCCGTTGGAGACATCGAACAAATAAACGAATTCATAGCGGTTCTGGATGGCGGTCATGCGTCTTCTCCTTCAGTTGTGGTGTCGGTGGCGTCTTGCCCGCGTGACGCGAAACGCGCCTGGGTCTGGTGGTAATAGCCGATGGCGAAATGGCCCTGCGCGTCGATGCGCAGGTTGCGCGGGAAAGCGGTGCCCAGCTGATCGATGGTTTCGCCGATCTCTTTTTCGAGATTGACCGCAAGCCCCGGCTTGTCTTTGCGCACCCGGCTGAGATGGTGCTGGGCGTTGCGCAGCAGCATCGGGAAGACATTGGCGGGCGTGGCCGACGCCGCGCCGTAGTAGCGGTCGCGGATGGTGGCGTTGAGGTCTTTGCCCAATGCGGCGCGCTGGACATTTTCCAAGGTGGAGAACAGGCGGCCCAGCAGATAGCCGGGATCGGTATTGGCGGTGTCTAAGCTCACGGGAACTCCGTTGTGGTGGTGATTGCGGTTGTGAATGCCATCCAGGCGACGTTCGCGCGCCAGCACGCCTTTACACAGGGCGACGCGCGTGCCGGAGATATCGCCGTCGGCACGGAACCGCATCACGAGGGTGTTGAGCAGGCTGCGCGGATACCGTGCACCGCTGAGGATGGCGCGGGCGAGCTCGCCAGCCAGCTGCGGCGGCACGTCTTCGCTGCTGGCCTTGCCCTGATACGCGGGAGCCGTGGCCAGCAGCAGTTTCCAGATGGCCGGCGGCGTTTTCCACGGCGACGGCTGCAGATGCAGGTCGTCGAAGTGATCGGCGAGGCGCTGCGCGAACACCGCCAGCGTGTCGCGCTGCCAATAGCGGATCGACAGCCGGGACGCGTTCGGCGCAAGGCCCAGGATGTAAATCTGTGTGCCTTCATCCAGATTCGGGTCCAACTCGCGCAGCGGCCGTCCCTGTCTGACCTGTTCCAGCACAGCGCGCAGCTTCTGCGCTTCCTGCCCGTCCTCGCTGGGCGGATCGAGCATGCTTTCCAGCAGGTCCTCGGCGGCTTCCGACTGTCGGGCCTCTTCGGCGACCGCCCAGAACACCACGGTGGCATCGCCGATCTGCATCCGCTGGCGGTTGCCGGGGTCGCGGCGCAGCAGATAGTTCAGCGCGGTGGTGTAGGTAAACGCGGCCTGTTCTGATATTGGGGCGTTGCTGCCCTGTTCTTTGCCATAGGAGGTAAATGCGGGCAGATTGAAAGAAACAATCGAAGCGCCCGCGCTCTGCGCGCCGTTCACGCCCTTGATGGACGCATGCAAGCGGGCCAGCGGCAGGGTTTCGCCGGTGACGAGGCACCGCCCCGTGCGGGCATCGCCATCGCCGCCCAGCAGGCGCGCACGCAGCGCGCGCGCGGCGGGGCGCTCATGCAGATATGCGCGCTCGCCATCCATGCGGAACACCATGTTCGCGTCCAGCATGTCGTCGTTGAAACGCGGATCTTCCGCGAACCGCGCCGGGTCCCAGTCGTTGATGAAAGCCAGCAAGGCCTGCAGCCCCGGATCCGTCTCGCCGGCAAGCGCTTCGCGGTGCAGCGCTTTGAAGGCGGCGTGTTCCTGATCGGCACGTTTGCTGTGGGCGCTCACGCCCAGGCAGTAGCTGGTCTTGTCCCACAGCACATTGGATTTGATGCCGCTGGCGCGCTTTTCAGGCTGCGGCACGCTCAGACTGCGCGGCAGCGGTTTTTTGCCGGAGGTGTCGCGGATGTCGTTGACGGCCACCAGCATGCCCTGCGGGTCGAGCAGCAGTTCGTAGCCGATCTTTTCCTGACTATAGCCCGGCGGCGACAGATCCAGCGTCTGTCGCGCCCGCAGCCGATCGTAATAATCATTGAGCGCGGAGAGGATCATGTCTTCACCGCCCCGCCGGCCAGCGGCGGCACCGCGATCAGTCCATCGCTCATCTGCGCGCGGAAGAAATGCGGGGTCATGCCGTCGGCGAAGTCGATGTCGTGCAGCATCCAGCCCAGATCGCGCTCGCCGCGCAGCGCATCGGGCAATGCGGACAGATCGATGTCGTCTTCCAGCAGCTCGAAGCTGGCCGGGAACTCGCGGGTGCCCAGGCACGGCGCGTGGAAATACTGGCCTTTGCGCGCGCGGCGGTTGAAGGTGTCCAGATGCTTGCCGATGTTGTCGTCGGGCCCGGCCTTGTCGGTCAGCTCGAAGTGCGCATGCACCACATAAGCCACGTCGCGCAGGATGGTGGCGGCGCGCTGCTGGCGGTCTTCCTCGACGCAGGTCACCAGAGTGTCGGTGCGCCCCGCCTTCATCGCCTTGCCCACGCTGGCGGCGGACAGTTTGCCGCCCACTTCATTGCGGCGGATCGATTCGAAGCGGATCGGCTTGAGCACCTGGATGCTGTCCACCACCCAGCGGATCGCCGGTTTCCAGTGGATCGCCTCCAGGATGCCGCGCGCGGCGGACGGCGTGATCACGTCGTAGCTGACGCGCTCCACCTTCATTTCGGGGCGCGTGAAGCAGGCGCGCTCGCCCCAGATTTTCAGCTTGATTCCGAATGCCATGACACCTCCATTGCTGTTCGATTCACTGCGGAAGAACGATTACCAGACCAGGCTTTCACTAGCTTTGAACGTCGGGTTGTCCCACCGAAGCCCGAAGCTTGGGTGGTACAGATCGGGATTCACCAGTTCCATGAACTGCTCGCCATAGCGGCCGGGCGCGACCGGCTGGATGGCCTGTACAGCCCGCAGTGCGTCGTAACCTGCCTTGGGCAGCTGCACCAGATAGGGCTGCAGCGTGCGGGCGATGGCGCCGCAGCTTTTTGCGAAATGCAAACTCTGCAGCGCATTTTTGGCCGTGTCGTTGTCGCCATCGAAAGGCACGATCACCGGGCACATGACGCTTTCGATCATCCGGAACTTGGCGGACAGGGTCTCGAACGGCAGGCTTTCGATGCGGCTGTTCCTGAGCAGCGACAGCAGCTGGTGTCGGTCGAGCTGATCGGCGCCTTTCTGCCAGTACAGCTGCTGGAAATAGGCATGCACTGCATCCAGACCCAGCAGGTCGTGCGCGTAGTGGCGGTGGATTTCGCGGAACACCTGCGCGAACTGCTTCAACTCCGGCGGCGGCGCCCAATCGGGGTTGGCGACGCTGAACACCAGCACCTCACTGGCGTCCACGGCACGGCGGCCTTCGCGGTTGCAGCGCCCTGCAGCTTGGGCGATGGCATCCAGACCGGCCTCGGCGCGCAGCACGGTGGGGAAATCCACATCGACGCCCGCTTCGATCAGCGACGTGGAGACCAGCCGGCAAGGACGGCCGTCGCGCAGCCGTTTGCGGACGTCGTCCAGCACACGGCTGCGATGTTTGGCGAACATCAGCGTGGTCAGGTGACAGGCCCCGGGACGGTCGGCGATGCGCTCGAACAGCGCGCGCGCGTGGCGGCGGTTGTTGACGATGCACAGCACCTGATCGCGGTCGCTCAGCTGCGATGCCAGGGCGTCGTCGTCGAGCGCACCGAGGTGGCGCGCGGTGACCCGCTGCAGCTTGCGGTACAGCGCAGGCGGATCGGGCGCCAGCTCGCGCACGCCCGTCAGCCCGCCGGGAAAACCATCGGCTGCGTGCAGTGCGGGCTGGGTGGCGGTGCACAGCACGACACTGGTGCGATAGTTCAAGGCCAGTTCGTCCAGCGCCACCACGCAGGGCTGCAACAGATGCAGCGGCAGGGTCTGGGCTTCGTCCAGAATCACCACGCTGCCGGCGATGTTGTGCAGCTTCCGGCAACGCGAGGGGCGGTCGGCGAACAGACTCTCGAAGAACTGCACCGCCGTGGTGACCACCACCGGCGCATCCCAGTTTTCCATGGCCACGCGCAGTTTGTCCTGCGCCTCGGGGTTTCGCGTGCGGTCGTCGATGAACGCGCTGTGGTGCTCCAGCACGGCGGCATCGCCAAGGTCCGCGAACGCAGCGCGAAACACCTGCGCGGTCTGTTCGATGATGCTGGTGTAGGGAATCACGTAGATCACCCGGCGCAGGCCATGGGCGATGGCGTGATCCAGCGCGAACGCCAGCGACGCCAGCGTCTTGCCGCCGCCGGTCGGCACCGTCAGCGAAAACAGACCGGCCTCCAGACCGGCCTGCGCGCGCACATGCCCGAGGATATCGGCGCGCATCCGGTTGACGTCGCTGTTCGCACTGAATGCGGAAAGCGTGCTGTCGAGCTTGTCGCGCAGTTGTTGCAGCGTGGGCGCGGCAGCCGGGCGCACCGGATCTCCGCCGATGCGCCGGTAGAACGCGTTGGTGTCGAGATAATCCGCATCCACCAGGGCGGAAAACAGCATCCGGACCAGCATCGACAGCTGAAAACCGGTGCGGTCGGGTTTGCTGCGGAAATTTTTCGGCAGGACGACAGCGCTAAGGTCGGGCAGAACGATCTCGTCCTGCCATGCCGGCAGCAGCGGCGCCAGCTCGCTTTCCAGCCGATCTTTCAGCGATGTGCGCGCCTCGCCATCCACGCCGTTGGCCAAGCCAGCATGGTGGCCGACAATGGCATAGGCCAGCAGCAGACCGCGCTTATCGTAGTGTTTTCGGGCGATGTACCCACCCCAGGTGGCGTGGTCCAGCTTCGGCTCGCGGCCTTCCAGGCGCGCCTGGAAACGCGCGGTGTACTTGCCCAGGTCGTGCAGCAGGCCAGCGGCTCGGGCCATCTCACCGCAGCCGAACCAGTCGGCAGCGCGACAAGCGCCTTCGCCCACGCCGATCAAATGATCGGACAGCGTATGCCAGTCCGTCTTGTCCGGGTTGTCCGTGGAATGCGCGTAAAACTTCACTGTCGCCCCCTGTTTCCATACACGATGCGAATCGATTGATCCGCCGGTTCCGCCAACCCTACACATGAATCTTATTTTGCAGCAGCCCTCTTCGCGGCCCGCACTGTTTAACTCCACACAGTCTCAGCAGATGAGACCGCGTTCCATGTAATGTTCGCTGACATCTTCGCGAGCAGCCGCATCGCAATCCTGATTTCACAAGCAGACGCGCGGATCACCATCCAAGCATGTTTCGATATTGAGATGATCAATAGACTTGAGTCTGTCGATAGGAAACCCAACACTCTTTGCGCGCTTCCATCCATGCCTGGATTGTTCTCGGTACATTCCCTGCGATATCTCACGGTAAACCAACATCAATGCGTACCGCAATTGAATGCGTTGGTCTTATCGAAAACTTCCTTACCCGGATCGTCACGTACAAACGCCAGCTTCCGACGGAGCGCGTCATCGCGGCAGTGGACGGATATCCAAGCGCGCGCATCGAGAAATCATCCCGTTACTGAAATACACTCTGTACGCTGCATGCCGCAGTGCAGGCCTTAATTCACATGCGCACAACTCACTGCTCTCCCATGCATCAGCTGCCCCCTCGAACAGCAGGACTGCCATGGACGAGGCTGTTCTTCAGCGGGGTGCTCTTCTGTGGGGTGTCCCTGGCAGCGATGCTCTGCACGGGATTGACGATGGCAGCCGATACCCGGCGGCAGCCCGCCGTCGGCGAGCATCCGCCGGACGCGCTGGGCAAGGACCGCGCCGGCACCGAGCAGACGGTCGGCATGCATCGCGGCAAGGTGGTGATCGTGACGTTCTGGGCGTCGTGGTGCGGCCCCTGCCGCCGCGAGCTGCCGGTGCTCGGCAAATTCCAGAGCGTGGTCGGCAAGGATCATCTGGAAATCATCGCGGTCAACGTCAAAGAGCCCAAGAGCGACTACAACGCGGTGGTGCGCGCCAACAAGGATATCGCCCTGACCTGGGTCCACGACGTCAGCGGCGCGACCAGCGCACGTTACGGCGTGGAAGCGCTGCCGAACATGTTCATCATCGATCGGGAGGGCCGCGTCGCCCACGTGCATCGCGGTTACAGCGAAGAACAGATCAAGGTCTTCGTCAGGGAAATCGCGGACCTGCTGCCGCCGGAAGTCCTGCAGCGACCGGCCGGCGGTTGAGGCCGCGGCGACAATGCATCCGCAGGCCCGGCGCCCGCGTAGACAGGTAGTCCGGCCCGGAGAACGTCATGTCCAGCAATGTCCTGCGTCGCAATCTCACGTCCCATCGCCTCGCGCGCCTGGCCTTCGTCGTCGCTGCGCTCCTCGTCCTCGGCGGCTGTCTACCCACCCGCGATGCGGGCGAACCCATCGCCACCCAGCTCATCGAGGCGCGGCAGCCCGGACAACGCCTGGTCGTGGTGCTGCCGGGACGCGCCGACGATCTCGACGCCCTGCGCCGCAGCGGCATGGCCGAAGCCATCCAGAGCGCGTGGCCCGATGCCGATGTGCTGCTGGCCGAAGTCACGCTCGGCGATTACATGCGCGGCGACGCACCCGAACGGCTGCATGCCGAAGTGATCGTGCCGGCGCGCGAACGCGGCCGCTATCGCGAAGTCTGGCTGGCCGGCGCATCGATGGGCGGCATGGGCACGCTGATGTACGACCGGCTGTATCCGGGCGAGATGGACGGGCTGGTGCTGCTGGCGCCGTACCTGGGCGATGCCAAGCTTGTGAAGGAGATCGCGGACGCTGGCGGCGTCGCGCAGTGGGAAGCCGGGCCACCGCAGGCGGCGGATACCGATGGCTGGCAGCGCGAACTCTGGCGCCACATCCAGCGCGTGTCGCGCGACCCCGAACAGGCCGGCCGGATCTGGCTGGCTTATGGCGATCGCGATCGCCTGCGCAAGGCGTTCCCGCAGCTGATCCCGGCGCTGCCGCAGGATCAGGTGCTAATGCGCGAGGGCGGGCATACGTGGACGATGTGGTCGCCGGCGATGGGCGAGGTGTTGCGGAAGGTGGATGCGAAACGTGACATCGATCACCAATAACTCACTTCATCTGCTAGCATCACTGCGCGGAAACATTTGTCGTCCGCGTCGCACTTAACCATCAGGATCAAGGATTTCATAGATGAAAAAGACACTTTTGACCGCTGCTGTCGTCGCACTGCTTGCGATGGCTCCCGTAGCCATGGCCGAGCAATCCGTCACTATCAACGGCACCACCTACACCTGCACCAATTCCTGCGTCGTCACCGTGACATCGACCGGCTATAGCGTTACCGATAGCGCCGGCGGACGGGTTCGCTTCAGAATTCCTGGCAATCAGCAGCAGTAATTTGATCAAAAATTCAAGGCACCTCATTCCATCGAGGTGCCTTTTCGCGTGAACGAAAGGAAAATAGACGTGAGAAAAATCATAGTTCTGCTCGCGGTGTGCGCAGCGATTTCAATCGGGGCCTTTCTTTACCTGAGGAACAATGGCGAGTCCTCGCAAGTTATTGCGGACACTTCGCCCGATGCAGGAAAGCCGGCGCAGGACGGCAATTCGACCCCTGAAGATCAAAGCGGAGCAACGGAAAATCCCACCGTTCAACAAAGCGCTTCTGCCGCGGTTCCCGTTGGCTTGAAACAGATCGATTTGCCTTTCGAAAAAAACCTGATCGAAGGAAACTCACTCAGCGTCGCGAAGATTCAAACGCTTTTGCAATCCAAAAACTTCGAAATACAGCTCGATAAATTCACGAATGAAGCCGTGGCAGACAACAATGCCTCGGAACTTACCGCCGCATATAAAGAGTTGCTTTCAAACCAATTTCAATCGCACAAGATCAAAGCGGAACTCGCAAAATTGACGTGCGGCATCGAGACATGCATTGGCCTGATCAGAAATGGTACGGATGACGAGTACAACCGCTGGGCCGATATTTTCTTTCAAGATCCTGCAACTCCCAACTATGGATTCGCGAACCTCTCTTTCAAACAGGATAACGGCGATTTGGAACACCGTTTCGTCTTTTCCACGGATCCTGCCGTGAATTCAGTTGTGGCCCCACGGAAATAGGGTTGCTCTGCTGATTCAGACACGCAGACCGGATTTCAATTGCTTCCCGAAAGTGGAAGCAGTCCAAGCGATCATAAGCGGGCGCTGTTTTTACAGAACATCGGACTTAATTCTTCGGATCCTCCTCTATTCGCCGTAGTGCAGCCAGATGCGGGCGCGGGATTCGTTGTCGAAGACGCGGCATTCGTAGCCGTGTTCGCGCCCGATGATCTCGCCCACCTCCATCCGACTGATCGCGGTGCCGCGGGCGTCGACGTACGCCACCCGGACATCCGCGAAGCCCTGCCCGCCCACCGAATCGACCAGTCGCTTCAACTGGTCCTCGGACGGCACCACGCCGAAGCTGTGATCGATCACCAGCACCTGGCGCAGGCCGGTGCGGCGCAGCTCCGCGGCGATCCGCATGAACATCGCGATCAACGCTTCGAGGCCGTCGATCCTGCCGGTGACGTTCGCCACCAGACCGCTGCTTTCGAGATCCAGTCTCAGTTCGAAACCGGGATTCGCCGGATCGAAACGCGGGGAACGGGCTTCGACATCCATGTCGGCGCCCCGCTCAGCCCAGCGCCGCTTCGATATCCTTGGTCAGCGACTCCGGCTTGTCGGTCGGCGCATAGCGCTTGATGACCTTGCCGTCGCGGCCGACCAGGAATTTGCTGAAGTTCCACTTGATCGCGCCGATGCCCAGCAGGCCGCTCTTCTCGTCTTTCAGCCACTTCCACAGCGGATGCGCATTGCCGCCGTTGACGTCGACCTTCGAGAACATCGGAAAGTCGACGTCGTAGGTCAGCGAACAGAAATTCTTGATTTCCGATTCGTCGCCCGGTTCCTGGTGACCGAACTGATCGCTCGGAAAGCCCAGCACCACCAGACCTCGCTCGCCATAGGTTTCCCACAGCGACTGCAGCCCGGTGTACTGCGGCGTGAAGCCGCACTTGGACGCGACGTTGACCACCAACAGCACCTTGCCGCTGTAGTCGGTGAGCGATTTGTCGTGGCCGTCGATATCGATGGCGGAAAAATCGTAGGCGGTGGTCATGTCGGCGTCTCCGTGCGTATATGTGGGCGAATGCGTGGGCGGATGCGATCAGGGCTGCGTCGGCGACGCGGCAACGGCAGGCGCAGCGCCAGCCGCAGCCACCTTGACCGGCGCGGCGAACGGCTTGATGCCGAACGCTTCGTAGATGTCGCTGGGATAGTAGGCGGTGCCGTTCTTGATCACCAGCGCGACGTTTCGGATGTCGGCGATGTTCTTCGTGGGGTCGCCGTCGACCAGAATCAGATCGGCGCGCTTGCCCACATCGATCGAACCGCGGTCCGGCAGCGTGCGCGAATACTTCGCACCGTTGAAGGTGGCGACCTGCAGCGCCTGCGCAGGGGTCATGCCGGCCTGCACGTACAGTTCGAGTTCGCGCTGCAGCGTGAAGCCCGGCATGCCGTCGGTGCCGGCAAGGATCGGCACCCCGGCGCGATACATCCGCCCCACGAAGTCCACCATCTTGTCGTAGGACTTGTCGTAGCGCGCGGCGGTGGCGTCGTCGGGAATATCGAATTCGGCGACCGTCAGCCCGCGCTGCACGTCCGGCGGCAGATGCGTGGCGATCGCGGCGAAGGCCTTCGACATCTGGCCCGGACGCTGGCGGATGAAATCGAAGGTCGCCAGCGTGGGATCCACCGCGATCTGTTCCTTGGCCAGCCGGGCGATGAAATCCTGCACAGGTTTGGCGTCGAAGTTCATGTCCGCGACGCGTCTGGCCGGCAGGTAGAAGCGTTCCAGGGTGCGGGTATCGGTGGTGTCTTCGACCAGGAAGTTCAGCAGCACCTGATTGATGTGCTGGATCTCGTCGTAGCCCGCGTCCAGCGCGTCCTGCGCGCGCAGGAACACCGGGATGTGACCGCTCACGCGCATGTCGCGGCTGTGCGCGTAGGCAACGGTATCGCGCAGGATCTCTTTCGGGAACGAGTTGTAGATCTTGATCTGCGGATAACCGTTCGCCGCGTACCAGTCCACCGCTTTCTTCGCCGCAGCGAGATCGGCCACCACGAAACCGTTGCGCGCGGACATCGGGCTTTCGCCCTCGAGGAAACCCGCGGCGACGATACCCGGCGACATCGCGCGACCGGCGCGCTCATCGGCCATCAGTTCCTGCAGGCTCGCGTTGTCGTTGCCCATGTCGCGGACCGTGGTCACGCCCGCGGCCAGATGCAGGCCACCCTGCCAATCGTTGATGTGGCCGTGCATGTCGAACAGGCCCGGCAGCAGCATGCGCCCGCCGGCATCGACGACATGATCGGCGGACGCGCGCCCCTGGCCCGCAGCGGTGATCGACACGATGCGGCCGTTCTCGATCAGCAGATCGGAGGCCGCACCCACGGTCGCACTTTCGCTGTCGAACACGCGCGCGTTGCGGATGAGAGTCGTGCCGCGCAGCGGATGCGACAGGCGGCGCTGCAGGTCGGCCAAGACCTCGCCCTCGGCCTCTTTCTGCCGGGCCTCCAGCGTGTCGGCGTTGCCCTGCCAACCCTTTTCGATCAGTTGCAGATAACCGGGGAAGATGAAAGCGAAGAACCGCGGCTGGGCGTCGGCCGTGGTCCAGACGAACGTCGGCGTGAAGCCGACCCCGGTCACCACCATCAGCTGGACCTTGCGCTTCTGGGCACCGTTGATCACGTCCATCTGCGCGACGGAGCGCATGCTCAGCGTGCCGCTGGGGATCAGCGGCAGCTTGCCGTCCTCACGACGGGCCAGCGCCGCCAAGGCAGCGGACATGCTCTGCGGGGTACCGCCCAGCGACCAGTAGGCGGCGCCCGGCGCCGCGGGCTGCTCGCCGGCGTCGGAGGTCGATTTCCACCGGGCGATGCCATTCTCGATCCGGAAGCTCTCGTCCACCGGCGCGCCGAACGTCGACTGGCCCTTCACCGAGTAGGTCGCGAAGGTGCCGTCGGCGGCGAGGGCGTATTCCTCCTTCAACTCGGGCCCGCGGCCGTTGTCCTTGAACAGGTAGTCGACCCGGGTCACGCCGTCGTCGCCGTGGACGACGATCTGGTGACCGGCCTGTTTGCCGCCATCGACCAGCGCGACATATTCGATCGTTTCCGCCGCGTGCGCCGCAGCGGGCGAGAGCGCCAGCGTCAACAGAAGGCCAAGGAAACCACTGCGGTTCATATCCATCTCCCGTACATATGAAGTGTTGCCCCCTGTTGATCCTGCCCGGGTCGTGCGCGATGCACGGCTCCGGCCAAGGCCGAAGTCTAGCCCGTTTGCCAGCATCCGGTGGCCGTCTACGATGGCGGACGACAGAATCGCTTGACCCTGACGTTGCGTCAGGCCCGAGGATGCCCCCGCATCGCCACGCACACTATTGACTGTGCACGAATGCGCCATCGGCCAAGCCTGTGCAGGCACTGCCGGGTCATTACAGGGTGCCACAGTGGATGAGCGATTCAGGGAATCAAGCCGGACTGTGCCGCTTGGTTGCGGGCGACAACCAATAAGCCCGGGCATTGCGCGGGCTTATTCGTAACCGTCCGCCCACCTCACATTGACGCTTCTGGTCTCCAGCGATGCGGCAGCAACGCGGCGATGTCCTTGTCCAGGGTCGTCGGCAGTCGAGTGAGCACATCGGTCAGCCAGGC
>JBKJTC010000228.1:0-13104 GCA_046590925.1 Lysobacteraceae bacterium
ACTTCCTCAAGATGGTAGACCCGGAGGGCGGTGCGCAGGATGCGTACCGTTTTTCGACGCGGCAGGATGCCGCATCGAAAAATCCCGGCCAACTTACCGATGGCAGATTTGCCTCGGCACTAGAGAGTTTTCTTTGGTGACTTTCTTTGCGACAAAGAAAGTTACCCGCGCAAAGCGCGGAAGCTCTGCTGTTGACGGCAGATGGGTATCGCTTCGCTCAACCCATCCTACTTCCTTGCGAGCGATTCCATACGTGAACTATTAAATGACGGCCTCGCGCTCATGTAGGTCGCAGATCACAATATAAGCGGGATTTTGCAACATGTGTGGGAAAAGACGAACTGCTACAACCGCCACCTCATTTCCCCCCAGACGCTCTGGAAGTCGATAGGACTGATACAGAGCCACCGGATCGCCCTCAGATGCATCAAGGTTCTTGTCGCTAGATCCGATGTACAGACCTGCCAATGATGTGTCTCCAAGAATAATCGGCAAGAGGTAGTCTCCTTTGACCCTAGATCTTCCTAATTCACCGATTAAGAAACCATAAGCAACTTTGGCCAGCAGCCTAGCAAAATCTTTGTATTGCAGCTCTTCTATCAAAGCGAATTTATCAACCAAGTTTTCTGATAGAACATCCTCAATTTTATTAATATGAAAAACAACACCTCCGCTCGGCCTTAAAGCTGGATTGGACTGAAGCCCAGAAAAAAGATTGGGCATTGGGAAAAGTGGCATGTTCAGCACCATCGGGTGCTGACTGGCAGAAACATAAACCTCAGTTTCTTTTCCATCCCTGACAATTAACAGCGGAAAAGAAGTTGGTCGCTTTTTGGGGCGCCTTGTCTTTAGCTTATGTGCGGCTCGAAGTTGCGAAAAGGAGCCGCGAAGCAGCGACATTTCGAATTTGCTTGTGATGTTGCGGCAAACCGAACAGCTTGCCATGCGAAGGACATAGTTTCCGTTTAGGCCGAGTGGCACTACGTGCTCGTCAGAGTCGCTCGGGTTGGGGCAGTAGATGCAACGGCCGTCAGGAATAAATTTCATGAGACGCCTAACTCGCAATATACCGCTGCAAAGAATCCAACTCCGCCCGCTGATCCTCGATCACCGTCTTCACCAGATCGCCAATAGACACGACGCCCACCACCTCATCCCCATCGATTACCGGCAGATGCCGGATCCGATGCTCCGTCATCATCTGCATACAGCGATCCGACGTATCCAGCGGCCGCGTCGTCAAAACATTCGACGTCATGATCTCGCTCACCGGCGTGTCCGACGACGAACGCCCCAGCAGCACCACTTTGCGGGCGTAATCGCGTTCGGAAAGAATGCCGACCAGGCGCGGGCCGTCCATCACCAGCACCGCGCCGATATGCGCCTCGGCCATCAGGCGGATGGCGTCGAGGACCGGGGCCTCAGGACGGATCGCATGGATCGTCGGGGGTTTGGCTTCCAACAGCTGACGGACGGTGCGCATCGGGCGGCTCTCCTTCAGGGTCTTGGCCCAAGGATACGCCCGCCGCGGGCCGCCAGCGATCCACCAGATACAGCGGCCGCTGCTTGGATTCCTCGTACAGCCGGCCCAGGTATTCGCCGATCACGCCCAGCGCCATCAGCTGCACGCCGCCCAGCAGCAGAATCACGGCCATCATCGTCGGCCAGCCGGCCACCGGGTCGCCCCAGAACATCGCCTTGATGACCACCCACAGCGCGTAGACGAAGGCGAGCACGGCGGTGAGCACGCCCAGATAGGTCGCCACCCGCAGCGGCGCGGTGGAAAAGCTGGTCACGCCTTCCAGCGCGAAATTCCACAGTTTCCAAAGATTGAACTTGCTGCGCCCGGCCACCCGCGCTTCGCGATGGTAAGGAATGGCGATCTGCTCGAAACCGACCCAACCGAACAGACCTTTCATGAAACGATGGCGCTCGCGCAGCTGGCGCAGCGCGGCCAGCGCGCGCGGCGACAGCAGGCGGAAATCGCCGGTGTCGGTGGGGATGGGCGTTTTCGACAAGCGCTGCATCACCCGGTAGAAACCATGGGCGGTGCCGCGCTTGAGCCAACCTTCGCCGTCGCGCCGGGTGCGGGTGCCGTGGACGTCGTCGTAGCCCTCGCGCCACTTCGCCACGAACTGCGGGATCAGCTCCGGCGGATCCTGGCCGTCGGCGTCGAGGATGATCGCGGCGCCCTCGCGGACGAGGTCCAGTCCGGCGGTCAGCGCGGCCTCCTTGCCGAAGTTGCGGCTGAGCCGCAGCAGCGATACCCGGGCATCGGCGGCGGCGAGGTCGTCCAGCACCGCCCAGGTGCGGTCGCGGCTGCCGTCGTCCACGTACAGGACATGGCCTTCGACGCCCTCGCCCGCCAGCGCGTTCAAAGCCGCGTCGATGCGCGGATGCAGCGCCGGCAGGGCTTCGGCCTCGTTGAAGGCGGCGACGACGACGGTCAGGCGTTCGGTAGACATATAGATAGATTAACCGGCGACCGGTCAGTCGAACGCGAGGTATTCCGGCCCGCCGAGCGCGCGCATCTGGCGCTCGATCGCCCGGCTGCGGCGCTGTACGTACGGCCCGGGCTTGACGGCGCTGTACTTGCGCGGCGACGGCAGCACCGCCGCCAGACGTGCGGCCTCGGCGGCGGTGAGTTTCGCGGCATCCTTGCCGAAGAACCGGCGGGCGGCGGCCTGGGCGCCGTAGACGCCATCGCCGTATTCGATGACGTTGGCGTAGACCTCAATGATGCGTTCCTTCGACCAGAGCGCCTCGATCAGCACCGTGTACCAGACCTCCAAACCCTTGCGCACCCAACTGCGACCGCGCCACAGGAACAGGTTCTTCGCCAGTTGCTGGCTGATGGTGCTGGCGCCGCGGACCTTGCGGCCCTTGGCGTTGTTGGCGCGGGCCTTTTCGATCGCCTTGAAGTCGAAGCCGTTGTGGACCGGAAAGTGCTGGTCTTCCGCAGCGACCAGCGCCAACGGCAACTGTTTCGAGATCTCATCGGCGTCGCGCCAGTCGTAGCTCACGGAGAAGCCGCGGTCGCCTTCGCCCCAGGCTTCGACATAGCGACCGATCATGAAGGCTGTCAGCGGCGGATCGACGAAGCGCAGCACCGCCACCTGCAGCACCGTCGCCACCACGAACACCAGCGGCAGCCAGAAAAACACCCAGCGCAGCCAGCGGCGCCGACGCTGCGGGGCCGCGACGGACGCCTGCGGCGGATCGAGGTTTGAATCTGCGCCGTTATGCCCCATCTTCTGCCGTCTCCCCGTGGTGGCGGCATTATCCGCGAAGCCGCACCCACTCATGACATCGTCCTTGCAGAGCCCAACGCCGACATGACCGCCGACACCACCCCCGACCGACTCACCCGCTTCCTGCTGGAACAGGCGGGCGTGCGCGGCGTCCATGTCCGTCTGGACGACAGTTGGGCACAGATCCGCACCCGCGCCGAGTACCCGGACGACGTGGCCGAACTGCTGGGCGAAGCGGTCGCCGCCTCGGCCCTGTTCACCGGGCACGTGAAAGTGGACGGCCGGCTGTCGGTCCATCTGCGCGGCAACGGCGCGCTGCGGACCCTGTTCGCCGAATGCACCGGCGCCGGCACCGTGCGCGGCATCGCCACGCTGGCGGAGGGCGAGCTGCCGGGCGCGCACAGCCTGGGTTCGCTCGGCGCCGACGCGGTGCTGGCGATCACCATCGAGAATCCCGGCGTGCGCGGCCAGGAGCCCGCGCGTTATCAGGGACTGGTCGGGCTGGACGCGGACACGCTCGAAAAAGGCGGGCTTTCGGCCGCTTTCGAAGGCTATTTCCGCCAGTCCGAACAGTTGCCGACCCGGTTGCTGCTGGCTGCGAGCGGCGAACGGGTGGCCGGACTGATGCTGCAGAAACTGCCCGGCGACGAGGGCGATCTCGACGGCTGGGAGCGGACCAGCGCCCTGTTCGAGACCCTCGCCGCCCCGGAACTGCTGAACACCCCGGCCGAAACGTTGCTGCACCGGCTGTTCCATGAGGACGGCGTGCGCCTGCTGGGCGACAAGCCGCTGCAGTTCGCCTGTTCGTGCTCCCGGGAGCGGGTGTCGTCGATGCTGGAATCGCTGGGCGAGGAAGAAGCGCGGGCCGCCGCCGAGAGCAATGACGGAATCGCCGAGATCCGCTGCGAATTCTGCGGCGAGACCTACCGCTACACCGAGGAGGAGGTCGCCGCCCTGTTCTCGCCCCGGCCGGCCCATCTGGACGCCCCAGACCGATTGCAATGAAACAGCGCCATGCTGCGCGGGACGTCACGGTTTTTCCGGCGCGGCTGGATTGTTAAAGAACCATAAAACTGATAGCCTGAACTCCGATGGATCCGTCGAGGAACTGAAGCCGCAGATAGCGGTCTGACTGCACCATGCGCACGCCCCCCCGCACATTGCCGATACTGTTGTTGCTCGCCCTAGGCGCGGCAACGTCCGTGCATGCGCAATCCAAGCCGGGCCGCGATCGCGTCGAACTTCCGATCTGGAACAAATCCAGCGGTCAATTCGAAGGTGCGGTCGTACTCGAACCCGTAGACAACGCGCATTCGCGCACCCTCGCGCGCTTCGGCGTACGTCATCTCGACACTGCGTTCGGCCTCGGCGCCGGCGATTCGCTGGGCCTGCTCTGCGACCGCAAACAAGGCCTGACCAAAGCCCTGAACAATCTCGCCGACAACTGCGTCCTCGCCTCGATTCCCGCCACCAACAGCCGCACCGGCGCAGCGGCGCTGTTCCAGCGCAACGGCACGCAGGTGGGCATCGGCGCAGGCGCCAGCCGCATTTCGATGCCGGCATGGCTGGCCCCCGGTTCCGGCGGCAACGGTCGCATCGACGTCAACGATCTGACCATCTTCAGCCAGAAATCCCTGCCGCGGGAAGGCTATGTCTCGATCGCCGGCACCGTCGCCCGGGCCCGCCTGCAGACGCCGGCCGAAATTCCCGGTTTCAGCGATCGCTGGACCTCGCGCCAGCTCAATGTCGGCGGCGGCATCGGCGCCTTCGGCGTCAATGTCGTCGGCGAAGTCGTCGACACACCCGGCCGGGACCGCTGGGGCAGCCTGGGCCTCGGTCTGAGCTGGCGTACGCCATGGAGCGGACAGCTCACAGTCGGCGCCGACAACCTGGTCACCCGCGGCAAGAATCCCTTCGCTCCGGCGACCTCTCAGGGCGACGACGAAGGCGCTGTGCCCTACGTCCGCTACGAGCAGGATCTGTAAGTCCTCGGTTTCCCTCCGGATTTACGCGCAATTCGGGCTCGGGTTAACGACACTTTAATTTTTCTCCGAGTGGGGCTACTATCGGCCCCGGCCTGACCTGCTTTGGCGTCTTTCTTGACGGCAGTGGGCAGGTTCCCATGGGAAACCCCAAGACTCGCTTGGAGAGAGAGAGATGACTTTGAAGACCAATAAGCTGCGCGACGCGATTTCCTTCGCGCTCGTAAGCACCACCGCCCTCGCGGGCACGGGCGTCGCGTTTGCCCAAGACACTCCTTCGGATGACGAACTCGACACCGTCGTCGTCACCGGTTCGCGCATTCCTCGCAGTTCCGAAGTGGAAGGCACCTCGCCGGTACTCACCATCGACCGCGCGGCTCTCGAAGCCACTGGTCTGAGTTCGGTCGGCGATGTGCTGTTCAACATCACCGCCAGCGACGGCGGCGCGCTGCGCAACATCACGACGTCCACCAACGGCAGCGATGGCACCCAGAACATCTCGCTGCGCGGTCTGGGCTCGACCCGCACCCTGTTGCTGGTCAACGGCCGCCGCTGGGTCACCCAGGGCAGCGGCGACGTCGATCTGAACACCATCCCGATCTCGATCGTCGAGCGCATCGAAGTGCTGAAGGACGGCGCATCGGCGATCTACGGTTCCGACGCCATCGCCGGCGTGGTCAACGTCATCACCCGCAAGAATTTCGACGGCGCCGAAGCCAACGTCTACCTCGGCGGCTACACCAAGGGCGACGGTTTCCAGCAGGGCTACGACTTCACCGTCGGCTCGAACAGCGACCGTTGGAACGCCGTGCTCAGCCTCGGCTTCCAGACCCAGGATCCGGTCTATGCCGGCGATCGCGAAATCTCGTCCGTGCCGGTCTTCGGCGGCGGCAATCTCGCTTCGGGCGGCCTGTTCGGTTCGGGTAGCCCGGCGCGCGGCAACTTCACCCGCTGCGCGGGCGCCTACACCACCAATCCGGCAACAGGCTTCCGCTCCTGCGCTACTGTCGCCGGCGGTCCGTTCACGCTGAGACCGGGCGAAGATGGCCGTCAGGCCACCGACTTCCGGCGTTTCATCAGCTATACCACGGACGGTTCGGGCAGTTCCGACCGCTACAACTTCTCGCCGGTCAACTACCTGCTGCAGCCGATCGAACGCTTCAACGTTTACGGCCAGGGCAGCCTGCGTCTGACCGACCGCATCAACGCCAATGTGCAGGCGGTCTACGTCAAGCGCGACTCCAACCAGCAGCTGGCCGAAGTGCCGCTGACCATGGACGTCCGCGGCACCAGCGGCCCGCAGTGGGCGTTCGCGCCGACCGCCGGCAGCGTGTTCAACCCGTTCGGTCAGAACCTCCGCGGCGCCAACTTCCGCTCGATCGCCGTCGGCCCGCGCAAGCCGTACTACGACAACGACAACACCGCCGTCACCCTGTCGCTCGACGGTTCGTTCGATCTGGCCGGTCGCGACATGTACTGGGATGTCGGCTATTCGTACCTGAACTCGCGCATCAACACCCGCGGCGAGAACTACATCAACCTGTTCAACCTGCGTCGCGCTGTGGGCGATTCGCGCCGCAATGCAGTCACCGGTGCGCTCGAGTGTCTCGATGGCGCCGGCCTGGTCATTGCGGGTTGCGTGCCGTTCAACCTCTTCGGCGGCCCGGACCTCGGCCTGGGCGCCGGCGTGATCTCGCGTGCCGAATACGATTCGATGATCCGGTACATCAGCTACACCAAGAACGAATCGCAGGAAAACAGCACGAAGGATTACTTCGCGAACCTGTCCGGTTCGCTCTTCGACCTGCCGGCCGGCCCGCTGGGCTTCGCCATCGGCCTCGAACACCGCCGCACCAGCTTCATCAACCAGCCCGACGCGCTCGTCGCCGGCGGCGGTTCCTCGGACAATTTCACCGAGCCGACCAATGGCGAAGTCAACTCCGACGAAATCTATGTCGAGTTCAACGTGCCGATCCTGGCCGACATCCCCGGCTTCAAGCTGCTGGAACTCAATCTGGCGGCACGCAAGTCCGACTATGAGACCTCCGGTTTCTTCGGCGGCGCGAACATCAATCCGGATCTCGGCGGCGACACCTCCAAGAAGATCGGCCTGAAGTGGCAGATCTTCGAAGACCTGATGCTGCGCGGCACCTTCTCGGAATCGTTCCGCGCTCCGAGCGTGACCGATCTGTACCAGGGCGGCGGCGAAAGCTTCCCGCAAGCGGTCGATCCGTGTAATACCGCCAATTTTAATGTTCTTCGTACCGGTTACACGCCCACCTCTCCCACGGATCCGAATCGCTTCGTCACAAACCAAGCGCTTTGTCAGGCGAACGGCGTTCCAGGCAATACCGGCGGCACCCCAGCGAATCCAACGGGTGGTGGCGTTGCACAGCCCAACAGCCAGATCCGCTCGCTCACCGGCGGCAACCCGGACCTGCAACCGGAATTCGGCGAAACCAAGAGCTTCGGCATCGTGTACAGCCCCAGCTTCGTGCCGGGCCTGAACATCACGCTCGACTGGTACAACATCTCGCTGGAAGACGTGATTTCGTTCCGCGGCTCGCAGTCCATCCTCAACTCCTGCTATCGCACCCTCGGTACGACTGGTGCCGCCGACAACGCGACTCAGCAGGCATTGTTCTGCTCGTTCATCGTGCGCGATGCCACGGGTCAGATCCTCGATCTGCGCCAGTCGCAGTTCAACCTGAGCGAGGGCGAAGTCGAGGGTTACGACTTCCAGGTGACCTACGCCATGCCGGAAACCGCATGGGGCAAATTCTCGTTCCAGTGGGATAACACCTACACGACCGAGAACACCCTGTTCGGCACCGTTGGCGAGTACGACGGCGAACCCGCGTGGCGTCTGCGCTCCAACATCACCACGTCGTGGCAGAAGGGCGACTGGGATGCCAATTGGGCGGTGCGTTACTACTCCGCGCTGGACGAAGCCTGCCCCTTCAACAGCCAGGGCTACTTCGACTACGGCATCACTCCGACCCAGCTCTGCAACAGCAAGGGTGGCTTGGAAAACCGTATCGGCTCGCGCGTCTATCACGATGTGCAGGTTGGCTTCAAGACCCCATGGAACGGCAAGGTCGCCCTTGGCGCCCGCAATCTGTTCGGCAAGGACCCGCCGATCACCCGCAACTCGTTCGCGCATTCGTTCGACGGCGCCTACGATCTGCCGGGCGGTGGGTTCTTCTACCTGCAGTACAACCAGAAGTTCTGATCGCTTCCGGTTCAGCGTCAGAAAAACGGCCCCGAAAGGGGCCGTTTTTTTATGCCTGCGGGTCGGAGTCGATGGCGGATACCGATCAAGACGCTTCAACGCCCATGCACGCCATGGCCGCATCGCGACGATGCGATCGAGCGCTTACCCCGACATCAGGCGGCTTTCTGGAACCAGGTGTTGAACGCGACGGTGACCCGTTCGGTGGGGCCGCGGAACGGCGTGACGTAATGTCCCAGCCATGACGGGAACAACACCAGTTGTCCAGGCTTCAGATCCAGTACGTAGTTGGCCTGCGTGAAGGGCCAGCGCAGCACGGCGTTGGTCGGGTCGATGAACGCATTGGCCACGGTGAGCGGATGCGGAAAGACGAGACTGCCGTTGTTCGAATAGTCTGGCGACGGATCGCCGTCGGCGACGCAGTACACACCCGACCAGCTGGCCATCGGATGGTTGTGATAGCCGAAATATCCGCCGTCGCGGGTGACATGGAACCAGGTCTGGCTGGCGATCTGCAGGCCGCGCGCGTTCTCGACCATGCCCGGATTGATATTGCGGATGAATTCCGCCAATTCGCCCCAAACCCAGCCCCG
Source organism: Lysobacteraceae bacterium (assembly GCA_046590925.1). Taxonomy (GTDB): domain Bacteria; phylum Pseudomonadota; class Gammaproteobacteria; order Xanthomonadales; family Xanthomonadaceae; genus Lysobacter_I. The sequence goes on from JBKJTC010000228.1 coordinate 9,059, forward strand.
CAGTTGCTGCACACAGGGCTCGGGCCGCGCGAAGAAGTCGAACTCGCTTTCGAACAATCCTTCCGGCTGATGGACGACCGGCTGCGGATTGCGGTACCCCGCTCCCAACGCCTCGAGCGCACGGGTCAGTCGCAACAGCTCGGCGTTGAGCGACGCGGGTTGCGGATGGTACGACTCGCCGAACGGGACGGCGAAAGCGGGGAACACATTGACGGTCATACAGGGATGCCCAGGTCGACCTGCGGCCGACGATATGCGGAGGTCGCTGCCACGGCGATCACAGCAGGCCGTGACCGGCGAGCCGATCGAGCATCGGCCCCAGATGCCGCTCGTAAGCGCGCCACAAACCGCCGCGGTTGGTCAGGATGCCCTTGCGGACCTGGTTGGAGCTGGCGGTGGCGACCATGCCGGAACTGCGATCGACCTGCAGCATGTCGGCACGGAAATCTAACCCGCAGTGGGCGGCGATCCGCCGCGCCTGCGTCTCGGGTTCGGTGACCATGGCGTCGTAATCGATATCGAAGACGCGTCCCGGCAGCGCCTCGCGCCAGTGATCCATCAGATCGCGATAGGCCTTGTAGTAATCGGCCATTTCCACCTGATCGTAGGAATACGCGGCTTCCGCCGTGAACAGCGTGCGCAGGTTCGAGAAGCACGTGTCCGCCGAATCCCGGCGCATGTGCAGCAGCCGCGCCTGCGGCAGCGCCTTGGCGATGGGGCCGAGCAGAATGAAATTCGGGTTCTGCTTCTCGGTCACGAAGCGGCGGCCGCGGGTCCGCATGGCATCGAGGAAGCCGCGGCCGATCGCGCCGTAATCGAATCCAGGGGCGCGCTCGACGATGGTCCCGTCGATGATGCCGCGGCAGAAATGGTCGGCGGCGTAACGCAACTGGGCGGGGAAAGTATAGGTTTCGCCGGCGTCGGCGACATCCGGATGGCCCGACAGGATGCGTTCGAGCAGCGTCGTACCGCTGCGATGCATGCCGACGATGAAGATCGGGGTGAGCGGATCCGCGGGACTATCCGAGGACGATTCGTTGCGGACGAATCCGGCATCGAAGGTCCGGCGCAGCGCATCGAAGACCGCCACGGTCTGCGCATGATCGTAGGGCTGCTCGATCCGGCGGGCGCGGCAAGCACGCGTCAGCGCGTCCCATGCGGCATCGTAATCGCCCAGATCGTGCAGCTCGTTGTGCAGCGCATAGCCGAGGTGACCTTCGTCCTTGGCGGTGAGATTCGGCTGCGCCAGCAGTTTGCGCAGGGCGTCGACGTGGTTGCGCTGCGGCGTGATCTTCGCCACCCGCGACAGCACCGAGTACACCGCTGCGAAATCCGGACGCAGCGCCAGCGCACGCTCGAAGGCTTCGGCGGACGCCTCGGACCGCCCGGCGAACATCAAGGCCAGGCCATGCATGTTGTGCGCGTCCGCAAGCTGCGGGCGCAGCTTGAGCGCGTGCTCGATCCACGTCATCGTCCTGCTGTGGTCGCCGGCGCTGGCGAAGAACGTCGCCAGATCGATCAGCTTCTCGGGCGGCAGCGTACCGGCCAGGCCGGTGCGTTCGATGTAGGCCTGCAGTTCGGGCAGCGCCTCGAAGCGGCGCAGCCGTCGCGCCACCGCCAGCCCGGCCATCGGCGGCACGCCGTCGACGGCAGTGCACGCAAGCACCGCATGGAAGGACTCGCGATAGGCGCCGAGCATCTCCTTCGCGGTCGACAACTCCAGCCAGGCCGGCAGGAATCCGCGGTCGTGCTCGACGATGGCCTCGTAGACCGCCGCCGCCTGGCGCCATTGCCGCTGCTGGGTGTAACGCTGCCCCTGCTGCCAGAGCGCCTGCTGTTTGTTGGATGTCGCGCGAGTCTGCATCCCGGGATTTTAAGCGAACCGCCCGGGCTGCGGGTTCAGGCGTCCGCGCGCGACAGTTCGACCAGGATTTTCGCCTGCTCCGTCTTCAACGCCGCGGGCATGCGCGGGCCGTAATCGTCGAGGTATTCGCCGATGCTGGCGAATTCGGCCCGCCAACCGCCGCGATCGAAGCCGAACAGCTTGGCGCGGGCTTCGTCGCTCAGCGCGACGCCATCGAGGTTCAGGTCCGCCGGTCGCGGCAGCGCGCCGATCGGTGTGTCCACGGCGGCGGCGCTGCCGTTCACGCGCCCGATCATCCATTCGATGACGCGCAGGTTGTCGCCGAAACCGGGCCACAGGAACTTGCCGTCGTCGCCCTTGCGGAACCAGTTGACGTGGAAAATCTTGGGAAGCTTCGCTTCGGGCCGATCGAACGACAGCCAGTGCGCGAAATAATCGGCGAAGTTGTAGCCGCAGAACGGCTTCATCGCCATGGGGTCGCGGCGCATCACCCCGACCGCGCCGGTGGCGGCGGCGGTGGTTTCCGAGCCCATTGCGGCGCCGACCAGCACGCCGTGGGTCCAGTCGCGGGCTTCGAACACCAGCGGCACCAGCGAGGCGCGGCGCCCGCCGAACACGATCGCGCTGATGGGCACGCCCTGCGCGTCCTCGGCTTTCGGCGAATACGACGGGCACTGCTTCGCGCTGACCGTGAAGCGGGCATTGGGATGGGCGGCCGGACCATGACCCTTCTCGGACGCGTTGGAATCGTAGTCATGACCGCGCCAATCAAAGGCGGGCGCGCCATCCAGCCCTTCCCACCACGGCTGACCGTCGGCGGTCAGGCCGACGTTGGTGAAGATGGTGTGGTGCTGGATCGTCGCCAGCGCATTGGGGTTCGACTTGCTGGACGTGCCGGGCGCGACGCCGAAGAAACCGGCTTCCGGATTGATCGCGTACAGACGGCCATCGGCGCCGTGGCGCATCCAGCAGATGTCGTCGCCGATGGTGGTGACCTTCCAGCCGTCCCGGCGATAGCCTTCAGGCGGGATGAGCATGGCAAGATTGGTCTTGCCGCAGGCCGACGGGAAGGCGGCGGCGATGTAGTGGGTGTCGCCCTGCGGATTTTCCACGCCGAGTATCAGCATGTGTTCGGCCAGCCAGCCTTCGCTGCGCGCCTGGTACGAGGCGATGCGCAGCGCGTGACACTTTTTGCCCAGCAGCGCGTTGCCGCCGTAGCCGGAGCCGAACGATTTGATCGTCAGTTCTTCCGGGAAATGCATGATGAAGCGGCGGTTCGGGTCGAGTTCGCCGATCGAATGCAGGCCCTTCACGAACGTGCCGCCGGCCAGCCCCTCGCGCTCGATGCGCGCCAGCGCCGGTGCGCCCATGCGGGTCATGATGCGCATGTTCGCGACCACGTACGGCGAATCGGTGATCTCCACGCCGCAGCGCGACAGCGGCGAATCGATCGGGCCCATGCAGTACGGAATCACGTACAGCGTGCGGCCGCGCATGCAGCCGTCGAACAGCGCATCCATCTGCGCATGGCCGTCGGCGGGCGCCCTCCAGTGATTGTTGGGTCCGGCATCGTCTGCCTGCGCGGTGCAGACGAAGGTGAGATGTTCGACGCGCGCAACGTCGTCCGGGTGCGAACGGTGCAGCCAACTATCGGGATGAGTGTCTTGGTTGAGCTTGATCAGGGTGCCGTCGGCCTGCATCTTCGCGACCAGCGCCTTGTTCTCGGCGTCGCTGCCATCGCACCAGTGGATCGCGTCGGGCCGGGTCAACCGGGCCACCCCGGCCACCCATTCCCTGAGACTCTGCAGTTGTGTGGGTGCGGTGTCGGTGACGGCGGCGGTATCTTTGATGGCGCTCGCGTTCATGTAGGACGGGTTCTCAGGCTCGAGGGGCGGGAACTGGCGGAATCAGCGTATCCATGACGTGTTCGACGTAGGCTTCGAACTCGTCCTGGGCGAGACGCGGGTTGTGCAGCTGCAGCCGCAACTGCAGGAAGCCGACATACGCGGCATAGGCCAGACGCGCGCGGTGTTGCGCATCGGTGCGCACGAGGCCGGACTGGCGGAAGGAGGCTGCGAGGTATTCGAGGCGACGCTGCGAGACCCGCTCGATCACCGGGCCCACCGCGGCATGATCCAGCGCCTTGAGCAGCTCGCTGTAGATCTTGTGCGGCTTCACTTCA
>JBKJTC010000260.1:0-12266 GCA_046590925.1 Lysobacteraceae bacterium
CTTTCCTGCGGGCGCGCCGCGCCGATGTGCCGCGCTTCGTCGGCCAGCCGCACATGCTGCGCGTCGGCGTCGGCATCGGAATACACCGCGACGGTGCGGATGCCCAGCCGCCGGCAGGTGCGGATCACCCGGCATGCGATTTCGCCGCGGTTGGCGATGAGGATCTTGTCGAACATCCTGCTGTGGATGGTTCCGCCGTGGATCGTTCCGCTATGGATCGTGCTCAAACTTCGCCATCCCAGTAATCGAGGCTGTCGGCGCTGCGGCCGATCGCGTGGAAATCGTCCGGCGCGAAGCCGGTGCGGACCATGTATTTGCCGGAGTCCGGATATTCGCAGACTTCGGGATATTCCATCGTGCTCACCGCGAGGATCTTCAGTTCGACCTCGCCGGTGTTGAACAGCTGATGCGCGGTGTCCGCGCCGCCGGCCGGGCAGGCGATCACGTCGCCGGCGCGCACCGCATGCACGGCATCGCCCAGGCGCAGTTCGCCGCGGCCTTCCAGGACGAAGAACATTTCCTCGTTGACGCGATGCGAGTGTTTCGGGAAAGCCGCCTTGCCCGGATCGATGACGGTGAGGTTGTAGCCGAGCTTCCGCGCGCCGACCTTCGGGCCGATCGCGCCGATGCGTCCGCCGAAACGCGCGGTCGGCATCTCGCTGCCGCGCTGGCGCGCGCGTTCGGCCAGATCGATCAGTTCGACGTCGGCGAGATTGAGGATCGGGGATGCCGTGTCGGTCGAAGTCACGACGAGGCCTCGGGCGCGTGGCAGACCGCTTCGATGTTGTGGCCGTTGATATCGATCACGAAGGCGCCGTAATAATCCGGGTGGTAATGCGGGCGCAGGCCGGGCGCGCCGTTGTCCTTGCCGCCGGCTGCGATCGCGGCGGCGTGGAAAGCATCGACCTCGGCACGCGACTTTGCGACGAAGGCGATGTGCATGCCGCCCGCCTGTGCATCGCCGCCGCCGTTGCCGACCCAGAACTGCGGCCGTCCGGGCGGGCCGAAGCCGCAGCCTTCGTAGCCGCCACTCATCTCCCGGGTAACTTCCATGACCACGCCATAGCCCAGCGGCGCCAGCGCCTGCCGGTAGAAGTCGCGGCTGGCGGTGTAGTCGCTGACGCTGAATCCGAGATGGTCGAGCATGTGCGCTGTCCTTATCGTGGTGGCGCCGTGCGGCGGTTTTGTGCGGGATGACTCAAGGCACCCAGCTAGGCTTGCGCTTGTCGAGGAAGGCGGCCAGGCCTTCCTGGCCTTCGGCCGACACGCGCAGGCGGGCGATCAGATCGGCGTTGTCGCGATCCAGGCGATTGCGGTCGGTCTCGCCGGCGACCCGGCGCACCAGTTGCTTGGCGACGCTGGCGGCCGATGGGCCGGCTTTCAGCAGCAGGTCGATCTGCCGGTTCACCGCGGCGTCGAGTTCGTCGGCCGGCACCAGCGTGTGCAGCAGGCCGATGCGATGGGCTTCGGCGGCGTCGAACAGTTCCCCGGTGGCGAACCAGCGTCGGGCCTGACGCGGACCGATCGCGGCGATGACATACGGCGAGATCACCGCCGGCAGCAGTCCCAGCTTGCTTTCGGTCAGGCCGAACTTCGCTTCCGGCACGCCGATGGCGATGTCGCAGCAGGCGATCAGGCCGACGCCGCCGCCGAACGCCGCGCCCTGCACCCGCGCGATGGTGGGGTGGGGCAGTTCGTCCAGCGTGCGCATCAGCCGGGCGAGGGCCAGCGCGTCGGCGCGGTTTTCGTCCTCGGTGGCGGTGGTCATGCCGCGCATCCAGTTCAAGTCGGCGCCGGCGGAGAAGCTGGCCCCGGCGCCTTCCAGCACCACCACGCGCACCGTACGGTCTTCGCCGGCGGCGACCAGCGCGGCGGTCAGGGTGCCGATCAGGTCGGCGTCGAAGGCGTTGTGCAGCTCCGGGCGATACAGCCGCAGCCGGACGATGGCGCCATTGCGATGGTGCTGCAGCGAGTCGGTCATGCCTCTGATCCCGTCGGATGCGCACTGCCGGGTCCGCAATGCGATGGCCGGCATGATATCCGGTCGGCCCGACGATCCGCGCCGTTGCCGGTACCCCCTCGGTCTGCCTCGGTCTAATTCGATCCGGTGCGAATCTGATCTCGCGGAATTGGATCTCGCGGAATGGGATCTCGCCGCATTCGATCTGGCCAATTCGATCTGGCCAATTCGATCCGGCTAATTCGATCCGGCTAATTCGATCTGGCTAATTCGATCTGGCTAATTCGATCAGGCGAATTTGATCAGGATCGGGGCGCCGCTCGCGGCGCGTGGTATAGAATGAGAACAATTCCCATTTGAGATGGTCCGTGAAGCTGACCGAACTCTCCCATCGGGTCGAAGCCCAGGTCGAAGCCGTACTCGATCTGGCCCCGAACGATGCCATCGCCCGGCGGCTGCGCGAGCTGGGATTCGTCGCTGGCGAGCGGATCGAGGTGGTCGCCACCGGCCCATTCGGCGCCGAACCGCTGCTGGTGCAGGTCGGCTTCACCCGCTTCGCCCTGCGCCGCAGCGAGGCCGCGCGGGTGCAGTTGCGCGAGGCGCCGGCGCCGTGAGTACCGCATCGCACACGCTGCGGCTCGCGCTGGTGGGCAATCCCAACTGCGGCAAGACCGCGCTGTTCAACCTCTTGACCGGCAGCCGCCAGAAAGTGGCGAATTACGCCGGCGTGACCGTCGAACGCAAGGAAGGCCGGCTGCACACGCCCGGCGGCCGCCAGTTCGCGCTGCTGGATCTGCCCGGCGCCTACAGCCTGCAGGCGGCCAGCCTGGACGAAGCGGTGACCCGCGACGTCTGCCGCGGCTTCTATCCGGGCGAACCGGCGCCGGATCTGCTGGTCTGCGTGGTCGATGCCACCAACCTGCGCCTGCATCTTCGTTTCGCACTCGAGGTGCGCGCGCTGGGCAAGCCGATGGTGGTCGCACTCAACATGATGGACGCCGCCAGGCGCCGCGGCATCGGCATCGATCTGCAGGCGCTGCAGCGCGAACTCGGCGTGCCGGTGGTCGAAACCGTGGCCGTGCGCCGCGGCGGCGGCGAAGCGCTCCTCGCCCAGCTGGACGCGATGGCCGACCATCTGCATCCGCCCGCGCCGCGCGACGCCGACGACCCGCATTCGGACAGGCACGTGGAACTGCACGCCGAAACCCGGCGCCTGCTGGCACTGGCCGTGACCATGCCCACCCGCACCGCGCGCGTGGACGATGCGCTGGACCGCTGGCTGCTGCATCCGGTGGTCGGGCTGTTGACGCTGGCGGTGGTGATGTTCCTGATCTTCCAAGCGGTGTACGCGTGGGCCGGGCCGCTGATGGATGGGATCGAAGCCGGCACCGGGTGGCTGGGCGATGCACTGGGCGCGCGCATGCCCGAGGGTCCGCTGAAAAGCCTGATGGTGGACGGCATCATCGCTGGCCTGGGCGGGGTGGCTATTTTCCTGCCGCAGATTCTGATCCTGTTCGCCTTCATCCTGGTGCTGGAGGAAAGCGGTTACCTGCCGCGCGCGGCGTTCCTGCTGGATCGCATGATGGCTGCCGCGGGGCTGTCGGGCCGCTCGTTCATCCCGCTGCTGTCCAGCTTCGCCTGCGCCATTCCCGGGATCATGGCGACGCGCAGCATCCAGGATCCGCGCGACCGCCTGGCCACGATCATGGTCGCGCCGCTGATGACCTGTTCGGCGCGGCTGCCGGTCTACACGCTGCTGATCGGCGCGTTCGTGCCGGACCGGAAGATCGGCATCTTCAACCAGCAGGGGCTGGTGCTGTTCGGCCTGTACGCCGCCGCCATCGTCAGCGCGCTGCTGGTGGCGTGGGTGATGAAGAAGTGGCGTCGCGACAAGAGCGAGCACGCCCTGATGCTGGAACTGCCGTCGTATCGCATCCCGCATCCGCGCGACGTGCTGATCGGCCTGTGGGAACGCGCGATGATCTTCCTCAAGCGCGTCGGCGGCATCATCCTCGCGCTGACCATCCTGCTGTGGTTCCTGCTGTCGTTTCCGGGGCCGCCTCCCGATGCCGTCGGCCCGGCCATCGACTACAGCTTCGCCGGCCGCATCGGCCACGCCATGACCGCGGTGTTCGCGCCGCTGGGCTTCAACTGGCAGATCTGCATCGCGCTGATCCCCGGCCTGGCCGCGCGCGAAGTGGCGGTCTCCTCGCTGGCGACGATCTATGCGCTGTCGGCCGCCGACGACGACGCGGCCATCCAGGCGCTGACGCCGGTGATCGCCGACGGCTGGTCGCTGGCCACCGCGCTGTCGCTGCTGGTCTGGTTCATCTACGCGCCGATGTGCATTTCCACCCTGGCCACGATCAAGCGCGAAACCAATTCGTGGAAGCAGATGGGCTTCGCGGCGTTCTATCTGTTCGCACTGGCGTATGTCGCCTCGCTGGTGACTTATCAGCTCGCCGCGGCGCTGGGCGCGGGGTGAGCATGTCGCCGCAGCTCTCGCTGATGTTGCAGTACGTCCTCATCGCGCTGGCGGTGACTGTCAGCGCGTGGGTGGTGTTCCGCAAACAGGCGCCCAACGCCGCGCGCAGCCTGCGCGTCGCGCTCGCGCTGCCGCTGCTGCGCGAACACCGGCCAGCGTGGCTGCGCGCGTTCGGCAAGCGCATCGCGCCGGCGCCGAAGGCATCGGCGGATGGTTGTGGCGGTTGCAACAGCTGCGAGACCGGACCGTCGTCGTAGCGCGGTCGGGATACGTCTTTAGAAGCGGCGGGAGCCGCGAAGTCTGCGGCGGCCGTACCGCAACGATGTTCGTCATCGTTCGTCACCGCATGGATCGTTTTCAAAGGCATCGCGTCGAATGGTCCAGCAACGCGACAGGCGCGACCGGAGCCGCGCCTGTCCATGATCGCCGCACCTCGAGGTCTCGAAGATGCGGGCCCGCGTCTACAGCTTCGCCTTGATGTCCGTGCTGACGTCCTGTGCCTGCGACAACCCTTGCGCCGGTTGCTGCGGCTGCTGGAACTTGCCGTCCACGCCGAAGTTGTAGGCGGTGGAGACGGAATGCTCGCTCGGACCGCTCACCCCATGCAGCGAAGGCGGCGTCAGCGGGCTGGCGCGATCGTGCAGTACGAACTGGTGGCCGCCGTCGATGTGCTGCAGCACATGCTTGTCGGTGACGCCGATGATCCGTCCGGTGTAGGTGGTGCCGTTGGTGACGTCGGCGGGCGCCACGGTCGCGCCTTCCATTTTCCCGGCCAGCCCCGTGAGATCTTTGCGGGACTCGTCGTACGCCTTCAAAGGCCCCTTGATCCTGTCCTCCACCCACTGCTGCATGTTCTCGAAATCCCTCTGCGCCATGTCCGCCGGCTTCTTGAGTTCCGGAAACACGATCTGTCCGTCCACCTTCTGCGCGACCATCACCGGCGTCCTGCCGGTGTTGTCGAACACGGCGGCGGTGTCCGCCCGTTCCAGCGCCGCCGGCAGCAGTTCCATCGCGCGGTCGTAGCGCTGGCGGATCGCCGCCTCCGGCACCGCATGTCCGCCCTGCTGGACGCGGTTGCCGACACGGGCGACGTTGATGTCCGAGCTCTCGGTGGTGACGAACACCATGTCCACCTGGAAGCCGTTGCGCTTGGCTTCGTCGAACAGGCCCATCTTCGCCGGCGTGGACATCACGGTTTCGAAGGCGAAGCCGTCCTTTCCCTTCACCGCCTGCTGGCGGCCGTCCTCGGCGAGCGTGGCCGCATAGAGATTGCGCATCTGGTCGTTGCCTGCCAGGCCTTCGCTCAGTTGGCCGGCGATGGTCTCCCGGGGAACCTTGCCGTTGTAGGCGGTGGCGATCGCGTTGGCGTAGGCATCGAGCTTTTCCGGGGCGACCGGCTTCTCCAGCTCTTTCGCGATGACGTCCGCATTGAGGTAATTGCTGGGGAAATGCTCGCTTTTCTTCAATCCGTCGGTGACGGTGCTTTTGCCCGAACCGTTGGGCCCGGCAAGCACGACCATCCGCGGTCTGTCGTGATCTTCCATGGCTCATGCCTCCTTGTTGATCGCTTCGACCCTGCCGTCCGGATATTGTCTGCACCACACGCCATCGACGTTGACGACCTGCGGCAGGCCGAGCGCATCGGCCTCGGCGATGGCATCGGCGACGGCGTCGCCCATCAGCTTCTCGGCGCGCTCGCGTCCGATTTCCTCGATCAGTGACTTGGCCATGATGGCTCCCTGGTTCTTTGTCGGTCCTGGCCGCCGCCGCGGAGTGCGGGCGTGTACGACCGTCCACGGACTTTCCTGCGGGGCGGCAGGAAAGTCAAACGCGGTCGGGCGGGAGCGCGCTCCTGGGCGCCTCGACCATGCTTGCCGAGGCGGTGGGCGGGAGCGTGCGATTCCGGCCCATGCGCGCCGCGCATGCGGCCACCGCGGGCACGGGCCGCATCGCATTCAGTGCTTGCGCGGCTTCGCGCCCTTCGCCTCGAAGACTTCCACTGCGAGGCTGAAGCTGCGTTCGTCGCCGGCGTGCATCGCGCCCACGCCCACGACCTGGCGCGCGATCTCGTTGCCGCGCTCGTCGCGGATCACCAGCACGATCGAGTATTCCCACGGATCGCCGTTCGCGGGGTGACGGATGGTGCCCTCGACCTGCAGCGGCACCTGCGCCGGTTTGGCCGGATGGGCCGTGGAGTCGTAGCGCAGATAGTGTTTGCACGCGGGACAGATCACCGCGCTTTCCAGGATTTTCGCCTTGCAGTGCGGGCACTCGCGGGTGGCGCCCGCGGTGCCCGGACGCGTACTCATTCGGCGGGTTTCGGTTCCGTGGCCGGCTTGGCGCTGGACTTCTGGCTGCCGCTGTTTTCCCAGCCGCAGTCGACATGGCCGCGGATCTTGGAGCCCGCGGCGACCGTGAGCGTGGTGGCCTTGAGGTCGCCGATCACCACCGCCGTGTCCAGCAGTTCGATCCGTGCGGCGGATTCGATGTTGCCTTCGAGTTCGCCGGCCAGGGTCACCTTCTTGGCGCGCACGCCGCCGGTAAGTTTGGCGCCGCGCTCCAGCGACAGGTCGCCCTGCACATTCACATCGCCCTTGAACTTGCCGGCGATGCGGACGTGGCCGGAGCCTTCGATCTTGCCTTCGATGGTCAGGTCGGCGGCGATCAGCGATTCCTTCGCCGCAGGCGCGGGTGCCGGTTCGGGGCCGGCGGTGCTGCGCGGGAACGTGGCCGGCGCGAAATCGGTATTGGCCGGCGGCGGCGCCGCGGCTTCGCGGGCCGCGAAGCTGGGGGTGTCGGACGCGACGGGGGCGGCGTCTTTCTTGCCGGGATTGGACTGGTTGAAGATGGCCATGCTGGGGGACTCCGGATACGCCGATGGCGACGGCAGGATTCCCAACAATAATCCCGTCCGTGCGACATCGGTGTGACTCCGGCAGCAGAATCGCCGACGACGTTGCGGTCGGCTGCGTTCAGTTCCGGAGCGCGGCGCGCTGTTTGTGCATATCGAATGCCCACAGCGCCAGCGCGACGCCAGTGATTCCCAGCGACAAAAGAAAAGGGTTGCTTTCCGATATCCAGACCAGCACGACTACACCGAAGAAAAAGGGAATGACGTACCAGATTTTGAATTTCAGCGCTGTGTTCAGCGGCAGGTCGTTGCGTCGCCGATAGCGTTGTAGTGCGAACAGGAAGACCGCGAGTGAACACACTATGCTGCCGCCCTCGTCGAGGTCGAGCCACTTCGCGGCTGCCAGCGCGCCCACGCCCAGAATCGGAATGGATGCGGCCCTCAGCCATGGCGAACGCGATGTTGCGGACTCCGGCAGCGCCTGCCAGCGCATGAAGGCGTCGTAGGCGAGGTATGCGAGCCACCCGGCCAGCATCGTGGCGAACGAACCGCCGATGACATCGACGATGGAAGTCGCGCGCAAGGGGCTTCCCGATGACGTGGTCGTCGTGAACAGCGCGAACACCAGCGCGATCGCCAGCGTGTACGCGAATAACCGCGCCACCGATACCGCCCAGCGCGGTATCGAAAACCGCGAACGGTCGCCGGCGGCGTTCCAGAACGCGATCTGGTCCTGGCGGATCGCCGCCGGCAGATCGTCCAGATTGCCGTAATCGAGCCGCCGCAGAAAGCTGCGCACGGCGCTGGGGTAACCCGGCATCAGTCCGGCCCACAGCGCTTGCGGCCAATGCAGCGGACGCGAGAGCTGTCCCAGGATGCGCCCGGCCTGGCGCAGATTCGCGGCCATGCTGCCGCCGTCCTGAGCGGTGCGTTCGGCGAGCGCGCGCGTCTGTCGGGTTTCGATTTCCCACGCGAGCTGCAGGCGGTGACGCAGGCGGTGGATGGTGTAGGCGTCGTAGCCCGAATGCAGATCGAGCAGCCCGAAGAACTCGGCCAGCGCGTCGAAACGGCGCGCTTCGATCGGCGGCCGTCGTTCGTGCAGGCGCTGCAGCAGCCACGGCGCGATCCGCGTCTTGTGCGCGAGCGACCACAGCGCCGGCTGCGCGTTCAGCCAGTCCAGCAGCTCGCTGTCGTGGGCGCGCATCGCCGATGCGATGCAGTCGTCGATCAGCGCGCCGGGATCGAACTGCGCCGAAGCTTCCGACGGCATGGCGTCGGAGGATGCGATGGCGGACCCGTCGCCGTATCCGTCTGCCGCTGCGTCGAGCGCGTCTTCTGCAGCGAAAGCCGGCATTCCGAAAGGCGCGTCGGACTGCGCGCCCAGACGTTCGAACAGCATTTCCTGCGAGAGCGTGAGCGTCGCTGCTCCGGACTGCGCGTCTTCCGCGAATGTATCGATGTCGGCGTCGATGTCGGTGTCGATGTCGGTCTCGCGCGACTGCATCCAGTCCAGCGCAGCCTGGTACGCCTCGTGCAGACGCTGGAAGCCTTCCGGGTCGTCCTCGGGGCGCGTGGTTTTCAGCTTCGCCGCGTATGCGCGCTTGATCGCGCGCGCGTCGGCGTCGCCCGGAATGCCCAGGTGCGCGAACGACCAGTGCCGCTTCACGCCGGTGCGCTCATGTCAACGCGCTCATGTCGATCCACCGCCGAAGCAGCGCGCCAATCCGAGCATCACGAACATGGTGAGCCAGAGCGCCATTCTCGGGCTGATAGATTCCCGATGCGCGTTGGACCGGCCGGTGCGCCGCGGATCCGACACGACATCTTCCCAGTCTGTCCCGCTGCGCCGCGCGGTCTGATGCAGCCGATGCAGCGGCTCCTGCAACCGCATCGTGGTGTCGTTGACCGTGTCCAGGCCGAAAAACGCGAGCGTGATCGCGAGGTGTTCGCGGGTCAGCGGCGGCTGGTCGCGCAGGAACCACACCAGCGGTTCGGCCAGCGCGGCTTTCAGCGGCATCGAATACAGCGCTTCGTTGCGTTCCAGCCAGCGCTTGAATGCCTGCGGATCCAACTGCTCGGACTGTTCCAGCACCGTGAAGAAGAAATCCTGCTCGTCGAAATCCTGCTCGTTGAAATCCGCGCGCGCGTTTTCGTCCTTGTGGGCGTTGCGGAACGGCGGCATCGGGACCGGCATGCCTTCGAAGTGCAGCTTCACGGACGCATATCCGCGCGGCGTTGCGTTCGATGCGGCGAATGATTCGACGGTGGGCGTCTGCTGTGGAGCAGGGCGTTCCCGCAGCCATTCCAGCGCGGCCTGATAGGTCTCGTTGAGCGCCTGGAACCCTTCCGGATCGCTCTCCGGCCGAATGATTTTCAGCTTCGCCGCATAGGCGCGCTTGACCGCGCGCTCGTCGGCATCGGCATCCAGTCCCAGCTCGCGCAGCGCCCAGCTCACGCTTGCGGATTCGATGTGAGCGATTCCAGCGCGTCCAGCGCCTCCAGGAATTGCTCGCGGTTGCGCACGATCAGCGCCGCGTCCTGCGTATCGACGACGGCGCGGAACTGCATGATCCATTCCTGCAGGCGCGCGCGCTCATGCAGGTGTTCTTCGTACAGGCGCTCGGCGCGGGCCAGCACCGCGATGTTTTCCTGCTGGTCGCGCGGATGCACTTTCAGTTCCGCCAGTGCGGCCAGCCGCGCGCGGATTTCTTCGGGCGTCATCAGCCCCGGGTTCTGTTCCAGCAGCAGTTCGTGCCGGCGCTGCGTGGCGTGCTCGGTCACTTCCACCTGCAGCAGGCCGTTGATGTCGTAAGTGAAGCGCACGGTCACGCCGTTTCCGTCGCTGCCGCGGCGCTTGTCGAGATCCATGCTGATCTCGCCGAGCTTGATGTTGTTGGCGACCAGCGGGTTCTCGCCCTGGTAGATATCGATCACCAATTTCTGCTGTTGTTCGTTCATCGGGTAGAACTGGTCTTCGCGGCTCACCGGCACCGTGCTGTTGCGCAGGATGATCGGGTGGAAATAGCCGGTGTGGATCTGGCCGTTGTGATCTCGCCGCGCGATCTGCGTGCCCAGCGTGTAGGGGCAGACGTCGGTGAGGATGATCTCCTCCAGCTTGGCGTCGCGCGACTTCAGCCCTGCGGCGACGCAGGCGCCCAGCGCGATCGCCTGGTCGGGATTGACGTGGCGCAGCGGCAGGCGGCCGAACATGCGCGACACCAGTCGCGCCACCAGCGGCATGCGGCTGGCGCCGCCGACCAGCACGATTTCGTTCAACTGCGCCGGCTGCAGTTTCGCGTCGCGCATCGCGCGCTCGATCGGCGTGCGCATGCGCTGCACCAGTGGTTCGCACAGTCGCGCGAAGCGCTCTTCGTCGATCTCCCACGTATATTCGCGGCCGTCGATCGCGATCTGCATGGGCGCGGTCGCGGCGCCGCCGAGTTCACGTTTGAACGCCTCCAGCCGACGCCGCAGCTGGCCGACTTCCTGCGGGCTCAGCGCCTGTCTGCGCAGTGATCGATCCTGACAGAAGGCTTCCACCAGCACGTCGAGGAAATCCTCGCCGCCGAGGAAGTTGTCGCCGGCGCTGGCATGGACCTCGAACACGTTGTCGAAGCATTCGAGGATCGAGACGTCAAAAGTGCCGCCGCCGAGATCGAACACCAGAAAACGGCTTTCCTCCTCGCGCGTCTGCAGGCCGTAGGCCAGCGCGGCGGCGGTGGGTTCGTTGATCAGCCGCTCCACGCGCACGCCCGCGAGTTCGCCCGCGGTGCGGGTGGCCTTGCGCTGGGCATCGGAGAAATACGCCGGCACGCTGATCACCGCCTCTTCGATCTTCTCGCCCAGCGCCGCCTCGGCATCAGCCAGCAGTGAGCGCAGCACCAGCGCCGACAGTTCTTCCGGACGGAAGCTGCGGTCGCCGAGCCGGGTTTCGCGCGCGGTGCCCATCCAGCGCTTGAACGACGCGACGGTGTGATGCGGATGGCTGATCAGCCGGTCGCGCGCGGCCTGTCCCACCAGCACGGTGTCGCCGTCGACGCTGACGACCGACGGGGTGAGGTGATCGCCCAATGCATTGCGGAACAGGATGCTGCCCTGTTCCGAATAAGCGCCGATGAGGGAATGGGTGGTGCCGAGGTCGATGCCGACGATCATGCGTTGATCTGCGTTCTGAGGATTACATCCGGAACACGCCGAAGCGTGCGGGTTCGATCGGTGCGTTGAGCGACGCGGAGATGCCCAGGCCCAGTACGCGGCGGGTGTCGGCGGGATCGATCACGCCGTCGTCCCATAGCCGCGCGCTGGCGTAGTAGGGATTGCCCTGGGTTTCGTACTGGTCGCGGATCGGCGCCTTGAAGGCTTCCTCTTCTTCCGGCGTCCACACTTTGCCGGCGGCTTCCAGACCGTCGCGGCCCACCGTCGACAGCACGCTCGCCGCCTGCTCGCCGCCCATCACGCTGATCCGCGCGTTCGGCCTCATCCACAGGAAGCGCGCACCGTAGGCGCGGCCGCACATCGCATAGTTGCCGGCGCCGAAGCTGCCGCCGATCACCACCGTGAATTTCGGCACGCTGGAGCAGGCGACCGCGGTGACCATCTTCGCGCCGTCCTTGGCGATACCCGCGTTTTCGTATTTCCTGCCGACCATGAAGCCTGTGATGTTCTGCAGGAACACCAGCGGGATGCCGCGCTGGTTGCACAGTTCGATGAAATGCGCGCCCTTCAGCGCGCTTTCGGCGAACAGGATGCCGTTGTTGGCGACGATGCCCACCGGATAACCGTGCAGATGCGCGAAGCCGGTGACCAGGGTCTTGGCATAGCGCGCCTTGAATTCGTCGAAGTCCGAGCCGTCGACGATGCGCGCGATGACTTCGCGGATGTCGAACGGACGCCGCGTGTCCTTCGGCACGATGCCGTAGAGTTCTTCGGCGGGATAGCGAGGTTCGCTGGATGCGCGCACCGCGACCGGC